>CAZGDE010000056.1:0-23764 GCA_964524315.1 uncultured bacterium | reverse complement strand
CAATTCCTGTTTGGAGTTGGGGCGTTCTCGCCTGCCGTTAGTCTAAACTTCAGTTGAGATGCTCAAACACAATCGCTTGAGCGTTGAACTGTTTGGCAAGATCCACGATTCGCTTCGAGACAATGTGAGCAATCTGTTGGTTGATATTCCGGCATTTCCGATAGGTATGGGAGCAGAATCCCTTGTGGAGTTTTCCGCCCTGACCCATCGTCTTACTGGCTCTGACTGACACCGATTTCAGTCGTTTGTCCCTGCGGTCTATGTCGCTTCCAGGGTGAATGAATTCCCGCTGGATTACAGTACCGCAAAAGGCAACGACCGAAACCGTTGCTGTGGTGTTGATACCCAAGTCAACCGCCACCACATTTTTATCCGGTTGCCGCTTTTGGGGATGACACTCAAACGGGACTGAGAGGTGGCAATTCCGCTCACTGAAAATGAGTGAGGGAGACAACAGTTTGTTGCTGCTGACCGTGTGCCGCTCTCTCAGTCCTGAAATCGGAACGGTTGTCCAAACCCAATCCGAGCCTGTGAACACCTTGATTTCTACTCGGTCATACCCGTGCAGCTTGTAGCACTGTCCTTTGTACAAAACGGGATAGCAGCCAGAATTGGCATTCAGGGTGGGTGGTTTGGCGTCTCGTTTGCGGCGAATACCGGATTGCCACTCCTGGTAACGGGTGACAAAGCTGCTCACCTGTCCTACGGCAAAAGCAATTGCGGCTCTGCGGTAGTAACTGGGGAACTTATGGAATGTCCGGTCAATACCCGGATATTTCACATTGGGGCGATGCTGGGTCTGATGCATCAATTGCTCCACCGCAGGAGTGACCGCTTCGCTGGTCAGACTGCCCAAGTCTGACCAATGGGTCAAGACAACCCCCACCAAATGCCGACACAACCGCCGATAGACCTGCACCGTTTTGGCAAACAACAAACGCTGTTGTGCCGTTGGGTTCAGGCTCCATTTGTCCGTACGAATGATGGGATTTCGGCTTGCCATAGAACAATTATACTATTCTACTGCTGATTATAGTTAGGAGCTGGAAGCATTATGCCCACGCTGTTTGCCGTCTTCAGACGCACAGGGTGTTTGTCACCAAGTACCGACATCCTGTGATTACCGCAGCAGTGGCAGCGAGGCTTAAAACAATGCTAAAGAAGCTATGTGTCACCAAACGGTGTGAGTTGTTGGCGTGCAAAGCAGACTTAGGCAAGCAAGACCATATTCATTTGTTAGTTGATATGGCTCCTGATATTGCTGTTTCTAGGCTTGTAAATACCCTGAAAACAATTACCAGTTGCGAAATCAGAAAAGAGTTGGCATCATCCCTTAAGCCTTATTACTGGAAGCCTGTGTGTTGGAAGCGTGGCTATTGCTCTGTGAATGTAAGAGGCGCAACCTTGGCTGGACTCAAGCAATATATTGAAGAACAAGGGTATGACAATTAACCGAAAGATTATTGGCAGTCTCCGCTTTTGCGACGACTGCCTCGCCTTGACACCAACCTGCTAGCGCGCGCTTGGAGAGTGCGGCGAATTTTGTTCAAAGTTTGGGCTATCCGCCAGCAGCCCTGTTTTCATTCACGACGGCCTTGGTTGCAGCCAATATTTTAGCGACGGTCAAAGCCATCCTGTCCAGTGTTCATGGCAAAGGCAAGGTTGAGGCGGGGCTATCTGAGTATTACTTAGTTGAGGAATTTCGGGGAGCTATCGGGGCATGATGATTGCCATTCCCGCCTGCCACTGGCAACGGTTTATCGCCTTGCCGCTGCTAGAGTTCATTGAATACATGCAGCAACTTGCGATTCAAGTCTCGTTAAAACGCTTTATGAAACAGCCTAAAGGCGTCAAGAAGAAGAAAAAGTCCCCGCCGCTGAACACAGCATCCTCGTGTCGCCACTGCTCGCCTTTTATCTGACCGCAAACTAACACCTTGAAAGGGCTATAAAACACTTCTATTTGTGTTACTTCAGTAACGTTTCACAGAATTTCTCCGAGAAACCTCGCGCTTCTACAAGCCGGAGAGGGAGAGGAACAGCAATTGAGCGAGGTATTTCCTTCGTAAACGCTTCGTAAACGATACCGCCGAAACCGTCAAACAAATGTACTAATCTTGCATTGAGCAAACTTAGTAAGGTTGTCATCCAACTCCACTGAGTTTAATCAAACTTACTCGACCAGCACGGGAGGATCTCAATGCTTATGTGCAGCAGTGGCACACAAAAACCCATCACTGCATAACGTTATGCAGTGGAAAAATGAAAGAGCAACAAGCAATTTCAATACTGCATAACGTTATGCAGTATTGAACAAGGAGTACAATTGTCCAAAGATCGAGCATCTTGGTAATTGAACTATGGCAAAACGCAAGACCCAGAATCAAATAATCCTGGGTATCATGAGCAATTCAGGGGGTGTAGGCAAAACAACGGTCAGTGCTCATCTTGCTTACCCTCTCGCTAAAAAAGGCTATAAGACGCTACTAATTGAGTTAGATCAACAAGATTCTCTTCGGCTGTGGACAGGTCTGAATATTGCTGATCCTGAATATTCCGCAGCGACAATTTTTCGACCTACCTTTAAAGGGGATTATCCAATTACCCCCATCTGGCAGGATTACACAGAGAATGCGTTTCTAATTCAAGGTGGAGCAGCTTTACGTGAAACACCACGGGAAATTGAAAGTTATAAGCGTCGGTATTACATCCTTCAGGATCGCTTAAAGAAATTTCCACTAGATTTTGATGTCATCATAATTGATACTCCCGGTGGGCTTGAGCCATTTGGAACTATCATTCTCCCAGCAATTACTCATTTAATTGTGGTTGTTGAACCGGATTTCAAAGCAACAACCAGTGGAGGATTGTTTTTAGAGTGGTTTTATTCAAATGCACTGGATCTTGACCTAGATCCACCTCCTGAGCTTTTAGGTTTTTTACCCAATACAAGACAGCCAGAGATTGCTGCTCACTCTAAAATCTTGGACCGTAGTAATCCAACTGCATTGCCTTCAATCTTGAAGGATCATGAGACACAGTGTTTCCCTCAGGTCAAATTTTCAGCAGAGTTCATCAATGCTTCAGACCCAAACGTAGGGCGACCTGTCTATATTTATCGACCTAAAGCACCTGCCCTCAAAGGTTTTGATCCAGTTATTCGAGCAATTGAAGAGCGTTTATAAGATGGCAAAACAACCTGTAGATTTAACGGGATCGTTTCAAGGTAGTGCAATTGCGAAACAAGCCCTTGAACTAAAACGACAAGTCAAGCTAAAGGATGAAGAGATTCAGCAGTTACAGGCTGAAATTGCTGCACTCAAAACAGATTCACTTGACTCAAATCAAAAAGCTGAGTTGGAGCAACAGATTCAGGCACTCACAGATCAACTGGTGCAGTCTGGGGGTGTGAAAAAGGTCTCCATTCACAAAATCCAGCGAAATCCTCAGCAACCTCGACAGGTCATAACAGAAGCGATCGTGCGAGAGAGGGCTGCTAGCCTGGAGGAGCATGGGCAACAGACCCCCATCATTTTGTTTCCAATCAATGATGAAGGGATATCGCTTATTTTTGATGGAGAGTTGCGTTGGAGAGGCGCATCATTACTAAACTCTAAAGATCCTGATGCCTGGAAAACGCTTGATGCAGTTTATCTGCCAGAGGAGTCATCTCCTGATGATCCTCAATTTCTTGAGCGTGCTATCGTTACCAGTCTCCATGCAGAGAAGTTGTGCGCTATCGATTTAGCTGAAAATTTGGTTGCCTTGATCGCCAAAAACTATCCCTTTGAGCTTCCTCAAAAAGAGGTTCCTGAGCAGCTGAATGCGTTAGTTAATAAGCTAAAAGCAGCAGGCAGAGCCCATGAGTTTTCAGATATTAGGACTGCCGATAAGCAAACCCAAGTGACATGGATCGAGTCGATTGACTGGCGCACTCATGAGCAGGATGCCATCTTAAAAGTGTTGCTGAAATTTAAGTTGAATCCGGCTTCGGTCAACACTAACATTTTTCCATCTTTGAGTTATCCAAGCGATCTCAGAAATGCTATTCGCTTGGTTGGGTTAGAAGATGGCAAAGTCAGGGAATTGGCAAAACTAACGAGTGATCGATTGGGAATAGATGAGCAAAAGGCTGAACAAATTCGTATTGAGGCGACTCAGCAAGTTATTGATCAAAATTTATCAGTACGCGACACTCGCAGCCTGGTAAACCAAACCATTAAGCAGCATGGTTTCCAACAGGCAGTAAATGGAACTAATCCAACAATTAAACTGAGCCGTTCCCTTGAGAAGTTCCCCGTCGATGAAGCCGACCAAGAAAGTTTACTGGTTCTACATCAAACCCTTAAGGCTATGCTTTCTAAGGTGGAAGAGACATTAGGAATTGCCAAATAATAGTGTGAGAGTAGCTTATTCACAAAATGACAGGGAAGTTATTTCAAGCTGATGAGGATTACAGTCTTTGGTTCAAGGGACTCAAAGAGCAGATTCTAGCAGCACTAGCTGTCAATCAAGAACTTGTAACACTTTATTGGCAGGTTGGGCGATCGATTTTAGAGCAACAGGAACAAAGGGGTTGGGGGACAAAAGTTATTGGGAAGTTAGCGAAAGATTTGAAGAAGGAGTTTCTTGAGATTAAAGGGTTCTCCCGCTCTAATCTTATGTATATGAGAGCATTTGCAGAAGCACACCCTGGTGAGCAAATTGTCCAATGCAGCGTTGGACAATTACCCGTGCGCCAGGCAGGGCCAATCACTTGGAGGTGAAAGTCCTCTACCCAACCTGATGGGGGTGAAGGGTTAGCGCAATGCAAGGGCAACATCGTGAGGTGTCGTCTGAAGGAAGCATCTAGCAAATCCACGGGCCGACGAACAGAAACTAGATATCAGGCAGGGCTGTCTGGACGAGTGGACTGGAGACCACAAAGTCCATATCCATCAAGAGGCGGTCGTGTGGAGAAGGTGGTTGATCTTACCCTGGGAGGTCTGCTCAAAGGGCGGTCTGTTGATCTATGGGAGTCTGACTGAGGGCGGTTTGGAAACGAGCCGATAATCCACAGAGCGCTACGGATATGCAGGCAGAGCCCAGCGCCGAAACGCTCTGGGTGATTGAGCAGAAGTCAGCAGAGAGCATAGTACTCACTTTTAAGGAGTGAGTACTATGTCAGACGATGGTCAGAAAATCCGTTCTACGGCCTTCTCTTCAGCAACCGGGAGTGAAGGCTCCACGGACTGAGCGGGAAGGGGCAAGTTTGAACATAGCGACGATACGTTCATATTGCACCTCCTTCAATAAGTCTTGAGAATCTGAGCTAGCTGCTAGTTACTGCAACCGTTGAAGATGAGATTGCGCGGATGGACAAAAGTCAATCAAAATAATTCTCCAAGCTTTTACTCACTCTGATTTGAGCGGAACACGACAAATCTTTTGCCGCAGCGTTTGTAGAACTTGCATATAAGCTTGTTCTAGTTCCACCAGTTGTTGTAGCTTCTCATTCCAACATTTTTCTAACGTTCGAGCCACTAAACGATTCTCAGGCTCCACTGCATTAAATTGACGCTCGGCGCGTTCGGCTTCACACTGCGCTCGCTCCAATCGGAGTTGCCATTGGCAATGTTGTTCCTGCGTAATCTGTTCTAACTCCTCGAGCGCATCCAGAGACAAATTCAGTTGACTCGTTATAACCGCTGCTATAGCAGTCGAAGGGCCGGTTAGGACATAAGATCAGGAGTAAATGAGTCCATTTGAGGTGTTCTCAATGGCTTCCCCCTCCAGTGATGATCTGCGTCAAAAAGCAGTGGATGCAGTCGATCGCGGTGAGCGCAAAAGCCAAGTTTGTCGGATGCTCAATATTAGTCGCAATACGCTGGATTTGTGGTTGAAGCGACGGCAGGAGACGGGAACGGTGGGAGCGATACGAGACTACCGGCGGGGACCGCAACCCAAGATCGCTGACCTGGATAAGTTCCGTGAGTTTGCCCAACAGCATGGGCATCTGACGCAACAAGACATGGCGGCGCAATGGTCACAACCCATCAGTGACCGGACGATTGGCCAAGCGTTGCAGCGGCTTGGGTTCACGCGCAAAAAAGACGTATCGCTACCGCGAGCGGGATGAAGCCAAGCGCCAGGCATTTACCGATACCTTAGCGACGTATAGTGCCAAGCGAATTGTCTACCTGGATGAATCGGGGGCGGATGACACGTTGGACTACCCATATGGTTGGTGTGACCAAAGCCAACAATTTGAAGCGGCCAAATTGGGTCATCGCACCTGCCGCATCAGTATGATTGCGGCTTGGTGTCATGGGCAATTACTCGCACCCATGACCGTCAAGGGCTATTGTGACACCGCTAGTCGAGGTTTGGGTTGAGCAATTGTTGGTTCCCGTCTTGCAACCAGAACAAGTGGTGGTGATGGCCAATACCAGTTTTCACAAGCCTGCTGCGATTACCGCGATGATTGAGGCAGCGGAATGTCAACTTTTATTTCTGCCCCCGTACTCGCCAGACTTGAACAAGATTGAGCCGTTTTAGGCACGCCTCAAGCACTGGCTTCGCAAAACCGGACATCAGTTTGAGGTGTTTTGAGATGCGATCGATAATGCCTTCAATCTATGTCGTAGCTAACCCTCCACTTGCTATAGCCAAAAGCCAATGTTGCTTTAGAGCCCATCTTGAAAGTGATCGTATAGGCAAGTATTCGTGTTACTTTTTTCATTAAACCAAAGTAACACGAATACTTGCCATTTATGGAAGAAGCGCAAAACCAGATGGCTGTTCGAGATCAGAAAAGAGTAGAGCCGCTGAGCCGAGAATCAGCCTGGATATACCCCTGTTCCGCTTGGCGCTGAGTGCTGTTGCCAGACGATTGCCAGCTACTCCCATCATTTAACGTTGATGCTGGTGGGGAAGAAGCTTCTGCGGTAAGAAAGAGTTTGTCTGGATCACCCGTCCTATCTTCTAGATTAGAATCAGCGGGTGATCCACCGATCCCTTTTTCTAGGTGGTGCTGTAGCTGCTCCCGCTTCATCTGCCGCCGTTGCAAAATGGCCCAGAGCTGCTCCCAATGAGTCATATCGAGGCTATACACCCGCAATTTCTCGCCGGCATAGCCTGGATGGGAGCGTGACCAGTGCATCGTCAGTTTGATACCCAGTTGCGAGAGTAACTGGTGCATGATTTGGGTATCACTCATACTTTCCGTAATGGTGTAGTGGAGCGCCACCTTAATTTGCCGCGTCAACGCGCGAGCTCGATCAGCATACGGTTTTAAGTCATACTTGCACCACTGCCAGCCGGAGCGGATCTGGGCCAGCAATTCATCAATCCCAATTTGCGTCCGCAGCCAACGGCGGAGTTCGGAGCCAGAAATGTCCCAGGGACAATATCCCTGGTTCCAGGTTGCTTGTTTTTCTAATGCTTTCGCGGTGCGATCAAGACCAACTCCGGGAAACAATTGCATTTCGAGATTGAGCAATTCCCCCCGACGTCTGCCCTCTTGATCCCAGAGCACGTCTTCTAACGTGAGGATATCGAGACAATAAAATTCTTTGAAGTAGAATTTGGCGGCGGCCAGCGATTCTTCCCGACCGAGCCCCTCTTTTTGTTCCAGTAACAGGATCTCGCTGCAGGACAAATCCGCCGCTCCCAGCAGTGCCAGCGCATCCACTTCTTGCTGTTCCTGCCGGGCGATCGCCAACATCGCTTTGACGGTGGGGTTACGCTCGTGCTCTTCCACGCTGACCTGGTTGCCTTCAAACCGGAGCCGTACCAGCAGTGCCTCCCGCAAATGGTACATGGCAAAATTTTGGGCAGCGGCAAGGCGACAAAACAGATTTAAGTGAACATCACTCTGCCAATCGTAGCGGTTCAGCTCACCCGCCACATCTTCTTTCAGACTGGAGCGGATCAATTGAATGGAAGCCGTAGTCCGTTGCCGTAGCTGCTCTTTGAGCTCCAACAGATTGGTCGAGCGGCTCACCTTGGCGAAGTTGCTGCCTTGCTGGGCACACCAAACAATCCGCTCGACCGGTTCGCGTACCCGGCCCAATGCCTGTGCCATATCGCCATCGGTGCTCGACACGCCGGTAAAAATGCCATAGATCTTGATGATGCGGTCCTGGGTCTCGATACTCACGCCCGTGGCCACGGACGGCGAACAAATGATGATGTCATACTCGCCCCGTTCCAGCACTGCATCCGGCGTTTGGATAAATTCTCGTTCGCACGCACCGCCGCTGGTTTCAGAATTCACCAATAAGACCCGTTTGTCCGGCGCTGCTTTCGCAATTAACCGAGCGATCGCCTTACTCGTGCCCTTACTATCTGTCGCCACAAACAAGACCTTACCTGCCGGTAAGGCTTGGATGTCGGCGAGGAGTTCACCGGTGATCACCGTGCGATCCGGAGCCTGAATGAACCGCACGGGGTAGCCCGCCGCCTGGTAAGCATTCCGAATCAGGAAGATGGGAGCATCATCTCCCCGCAGGTCTTTGAGATAATGCAACGTGGCATTATCGAGATCGGCATCGGCGATAATGACGCGCCGGGCTACTCGCAGCAGTTCGCGGAACCGGGCTAAGAGGGCCGGACGTTTACCATCCCGGGCACAGGTCGCACTGGTCAGCAAGTGGCGCAGCACCTGGACGACTTCATCGAGGACGAGGTCACAGTCACTAAACTTGCTGGGATCAATACTCAGCAAGGAGTCGACACAGAGGCCGACGCGCAGGGTATAACTGGCTCCATTAATAAATTCGCCCTTGACCTTATCCAGGTCGCCTTTGTAATCCAAGCCTAGCCGAGCGGACAGGTTCCGCATCAAAGCAATCCGATGACCACCCGCGATCGCCTTCGCCGTGTCTTGCACGAGGGTATGGATGTGCTTGGTTTTGCCAGTCCCTTTGGCACTGGCGATCGCAATAATGCCGCTGTTGGGCAGATCGGCGAGTACCAGCGTTGCCAGATCAGCGGTGGTGACTTGCACGGCAGCGGGATAGGTGAGGCGATTTTCTAAGCGTTGCCAAAGCAGCCAGTGTTGTAGGGGCAGTGCCTGGGTGTAAGCGGTTTCCCAATGATCTGCCCCGCTGTGGACGATTAAATCATCCACCCCTTTACCCTGCGTGGCGTTCCACGTTGCCACCCTGACGAGACATCCTGCTTGCTGCAGCAATCCACCCAACCGATACAGGGCAACGGCGACACGCCGTTGGGTGGCAGCTTGTTCATCCTGGTCAAACGCAAAAACAAACCGCCGCCCCGGTGTGGCAAAGCGCGCCACATCGGGGATCAGGCGGCGCGAACCATCCAATAGTTTCCGGTAGCCCCCGTTGACGCCATAGAACGCTAGCGGCACAAAGCCCTGACTGAGCAAGGCCAAGGCTTTTTTGCCACCTTCCGTCGGGACGATGGGAATGTCGGGATGTGCTGCTAACCAATCCCAGAAAGAACCCTGTAAGGGAATATCGATTCCATATCGCCGACTAATGCGTTGCCGAATTGGCGGTGGAATGGCTGGCAGATAGGCGCGCGAACCACTCCCTACAGGGGTTTCATACTTTTGGAGTTTGCCTTTTTTTGGATCGTGGCGGGGGTGACTCAGCTTGGCCTGCCAGCAACCACCATCTTCATTGAGTAGCAAGATGGCAGACAGCGTGGTGCGGGCCTGAGCGCCAAAGCGAGTGAGATGCCAATTGAGAGCTTCATGGATGGGATAGGCCACATCGCCTCCGGGCAGCGATTCCGTATCGCTCACGACACGGGTGGCTGCCCGATAAAGAGCGGGGGCGATTCCACTCCCGGCCATAAACTCCTGCTGAATTTTCTGAGCAAAATCTAATGATGAGATACGTTCTCTGTTAGTCGCAAACACCTTCTTCCCTCTATGCTTCAACAGTTGGGAAAAAGTAACCATGCAGCAGCTAGAGGTATTTGCAGAAAATTTGCAACATCTGCCAAAACACCTCTAAAATTAAGCAGAACAAACTAGACTATGCTCTCCCTGAGCATAATCTTCACTACATGGCTTTCCCTGTAGTCACCCAATGGACTCTTTCGCTTGTTGCTTGGTCGGCGTAGAAGCGAGAGTCCAAAGTTATTTCCAATGCCAAATTGAGCCAGCTTCCCTGCTATTGCTTCTATCGGGAGCTGATCTATTCTGTTTTTCCTCCTCCCCGGTTGATCAATGAATTGGTCATGCCCAGGTCTGACAGGTTGCGTAACCAGCCAGTCTGCAGGGTTGCTCAAAAGGTTAGATAAACACCTTTCGATCAAATAAGTTGAGAAAGTTGCTCAACTGCTAGGAGCTTCAATGGTTTGATCCTGATCCAATTAGAACGGAAGAACTAATTGCTTCTAGCTGCAACACATTAAACACCGAAAACCGCAAAACAAACCATGCCGAAACTGCCTCTAAGACAGGATTACGCGGGAGTTACAGGTCACTTGTACGCCGGAGTTACAGGCCAAAATAATACGCCGGAGTTACAGGTCAGTTCTTCTCTATACGCGGGAGTTACAGGCCAGAATAATACGCCGGAGTTACAGGCAAAATGCCCAAACTTAAATTAGTTAGATAAAACAAAGGGTGAACGTTAAAAACCATACGCGGGAGTTACAGGCCAGAATAATACGCCGGAGTTACAGGTCAGTTCTTCTCTATACGCGGGAGTTACAGGCCAGAATAATACGCCGGAGTTACAGGTCGGTTCATTAAAATCATACGCGGGAGTTACAGGCATCTTGCGCGCTAGTCTATATCTAGTGTCTTCAAGTTTCCCTGTGGACTAGAATGCCATAGATGTATGCGACTAAATTGGAAGAAAATCTGTCCTGGAACGTGATTGCTGTTAAAATTTGCTCACGCTTGGGGGGGTGAAATACAGGGATGAAGAATGAAGAGTTAACTTTTCCAATTGATGGGCAGCTTTTGATGGTGCTGCCGCGAGCTGGGGCTTCAATTCACAATCCTGATGTCCAGCTTCCCATCCTCCGATCTGATCCGGACGGCTATTACCTGGAAATGCGAGTTGAGCCTGATGGTTCTGATCTCACTGAAGTAGCAGTGACCCGGCGATTACCCCTTGAGGATCTCTCGACGGATGAATGGGAAGAATTAAAAGCGCAATATGCCAAGTTGGATTTGCAGGATTGCGTTGATCAGGGGATCAGTAAAGGGCTGGAAAAAATTCAAGACCGGAAGATTCAACGCCTGTTTATGGCGTTGCTAACTTTTCTCAATCCCCGCCAGGTTTCAATTGTCCTGTATCTCTACAAACAGGCGGCTCGGCAAAAAACTGGGGCGACCGTTTCATTTCGCTCGAATGACTTGCTTGAGAGTCTGGGGTATACGCGCACGAAAGATGGTGGATTTGCTTCTAAACTGCGTTCCCAACTCAATCGTGATCTGGTTGCCTTGCATCGCACGGAATTAGTGTTTGCTCAGTCGTTACGCAAAGGGAACAATATTGGGGCTAAAGTTACGATTAAGAGCATTTTGCGGATTAAGGACTTTGAGATTGATAATGTCCCACGGGATTTTGATTTGGCGAAAGCGGCTGATTATACCTATGAGTTAGCCGATGCTTATACTGTCTCCCTGGAGTTTTTTGATGGACCGGGGCGGACTGGAGACTATGTATTGTTTGCGAACGATATAGATATTACGCAAAAGCTGGGTAGCAATGCCAAAAATGACTATAAGACAAAGCTGCTAATTTACCTGGCTAGTCGGATGAAATGGGATACCCCTCAGGATGGTCAATACTTAGTGATTTCAAAACAGTACCTATTCAAGAACCTGGATCTGCTTGGCAGCAATTCCTCCCGCAATAACCAGATCTTCTGGCGTACCGTTGATGAACTTAAACAAGAAGGGTACGTGCTGGGAGCGCAGGAGTTGCCTGGTAAGAAGAAAGCTGCCAATATTCAGTTCCAGATCAACCCTGAGAAGTTGCGTTGTCACCAGTAAACGGTTGCCCTATCGCTGGTTCTCCAGCCGTTCTTGTTCTTCGCGCAACCACTGTTTCAGCGTTGCTTCAGATGGCAACGCGACAAGATAACGCGAAACAAACAATTGATTGTCCATCCCCGCTGTGGCAAAGTGGACTTCTTCAGCATCCTTATCAGAGCATAAGATGATCCCCACAGGTGGATTCTCATCGGGTAAAGCCACTTCTTGCTTGAGATAATTCAGGTAAAGATTCATCTGTCCAGCGTACTCTGGACGAAACTCACCAATTTTAAGGTCGATCGCCACCAGGCAGCGCAACCGACGATGATAAAACAGGAGATCTAAAAAGTAATGGCGATTGGCAACTGTGATGCGGAATTGCCGCTCTACAAAGCAAAAATCACGCCCCAACTCATGGATAAACTGCTGCAAATGATCGATAAGTGCCTGTTCCAGGTCCGATTCGCTGTAAACCGCCCGTTCTTCTAGGCCCAAAAATTCCAGCACATAGGGATCGCGCAGGATTGCGGTGGGTGTGTCAATTAACTGGCCCTGTTTCGTCATAGCTAGGATGGCCTCTTTGTCTTTCGATAGCCCAACCCGCTCGTAGAGCATACTGCTGATTTGACGCTTTAACTCCCGTAAGGACCAGCTACTCTTGACACATTCCAGTTCGTAAAATACGCGCTTGGTGGGATCATCGATCCGGCAGAGCTCCATGAGGCTAGACCAGGCGATCGTGCGGAACAAGCGCAGATAGTACTCATCATTCTGCCAGGGAAAAATTGCAGCCTGCTCATAGCGAGCAGCAAGAGACGGAAATTGAAGTGAATCGAGGCTGAATAATTTGATTTCTGCAACTTCACCAGAAGCGTCATCCGTCGCTGGGCTAGACAGTGTCTGGCTAATTGAGGGAATTGCTTGTTGGAGGAAGGGATGGAAAAGGACAGACAGTGTTTGGCTTTTTGCCAGAACTGGATAGGTGAGGGCAAACTTGCGAAAATTCTTCAGATTGCTGAGTGATAGCCCCTGATAGTTCCGTTTGGCAAGATCGTCGGCCAGTCCCCGCAGTAGAGCATCTCCGTAAGTCGCCCGGTCTTCGCCATTCTGCTCGTATTCGACGATGTAAGCACCGATTAACCAGTTACGAACAGTCAATACCTGGTTGACTGCTTTCGCGATCGCGGCTTGAGTGGAGCCGTTGATATAGCCAATGCCGTCTAGGAGGATGTCGTACTTCACAGGAGCCAATCAAATTCCTTAGCAACTTTAGCATTTCCAATAGCGCAGGAGAGAGCTTGAGCGGGGGCGCAAAACTGATTGACTGCAATCGTCGAAGCGTGAATCCCTATCAAGTCAGGTATACACGAACATAATATTTCTGAAGGAATCTCTGGGCGATTAATGCCAGATCTATCGAATTGAGGCAGTTTCTGTTTGCACTAGCGCGTCCATCTTAAGAGGGATTTTTATCTATAAGGAAGTTCGCTTGAATAGAAATACCCGTTTACGCATACGGACAAGTGCTGCATGAAACGCGACGCTACTGGAAAGTTTGTGAGCAACTGGAATTCAGAGACCAAACAACGAGTCAGTGTATCTCTAACCAGAACAGCCTGGCGGTCGCTCGATGAAGAAGCGCGAAAACGGGGGATTTCTCGCTCGGAAGTGATTGAGCACTTTGCTCGCAGTCTGGAAGTTGAGTCTTTCAATAGGGAGTGGCCTGCGACGTCCCGAACCGTTGACCCCACAATAGCAGCCATTCTGGAAAGTATCACGGATGCCTTTGTTGCCTTCGATCACAACTGGCACTACACCTATGTCAATCAAGCTGCGGCTCACATTCTGCATAAAACGCCTGCGGAATTGATTGGGAGACACGTCTGGCATGATGTATTTCCCGAATTGGTGGGTGGCGTTGCCTACCAAGCCATGCACCGAGCAGTCGCAGAGCAAGTTCCGGTTGCCTGGGAAGAATTTGGGGAACCAATTCAATGTTGGCTGGAAGTGAATGCGTATCCTTCACCCGCAGGAATTGCCGTCTATTTTCGGAATGTGACGGAACGCAAGCAAGCAGAAGCTGAAAGGGAACGATTGTTGCACACACTGGAAACTGAACGGGCTCAATTTGAAGCGGTTTTACAACAAATGCCAGCGGGTGTCTTGATTGCTGAAGCAGCGTCTAATAAGTTAGTGCTGGCAAACGCACAAGCAAAAAGAATTGTGGGCTATGACTATGAAGCAGCCCATGAACTAGAAGATTATGTGCCCATTACTCCGTTTCAAGCGTTTCGCCCGGATGGCCAGATTTACGCTCCTGATGATTATCCACTGCCGCGATCACTCAGAATGGGTGAAGTCATCACGAATGAAGAACTGGAGTTACGCTACGAAGATGGCAGTCGTACCGTTATTGCGGTCAACTCCAGCCCCATCGTAGACAAGCAGGGACAAATTCTGGCAGCTGTTGTCATCTTTCAAGATATTACAGAGCGTAAGCAGACCGAAACGCTTCTCCAACAGCAAAGAGAGGCATTAGAAAACCAGCAAAAATGGTTAGAAATGTTATTGGATTTAATGCCAACACCGATGGTGTTGATTGAACCAGAAACAGCACAAGTTATTTTCTCGAACCGGATTGCAAATGAATTAGCTGGGGGCAATTTACCCCAAAACGAATCGTTAGATGAGTCTGCGAATGCTTACTCCTGCACAGATATCAATGGGAAGCGCATCCCTACTGAACGCCTGCCTGCGGTTCTGATCGCTCGCGGAGAGCGGTTAGAGAACTATGAGATGAACTGGTGTACCCCTGGCGGTATTCGTTCAACCCTTTGCTGGGGAGAAATGTTGCCAGCGATGTATGGGCATCCTGAGATTGGCATTATGACGTTTCAGGATGTGACGCAACTTAAGCAAACTGAGGAGAACCTGCGGCAAACGGAAGAACGCTTACAGCTGGCTCTCTCATCCGCCCAGATGTTTGCTTGGGATACGGATCTGAGAACGTGGGAAGTGGTGTGCTCGCCTAATGCGACAGAGATTTGGGGGTTTCATCGTGGACCATCCGAAGCCTTTCATGCCTTGATCGATCCGGCTGATCTCCAACGAGTGCTGCCAGCCGTTGAGCAGACCATTGTGGGAGGCTCCTCCTTTGCGCATGAATATCAGGTGATGGGTCCAGATGGCGTGCTGCGTTGGCTCAAGAGCCAGGGGCGGGTCTATTGTGATGAAGCTGGGCACCCACTTCGGCTGATTGGAGTTTCAGCCAATATTACTGAACTGAAGCGAATTGAAGCCGATCGCGATCGGCTACTAGAGCAGGAACAAGTGGCCCGACGCTTAGCAGAGAGTGAGCGCCAGCGATTGAGAGATATTCTGATGCAAGTACCCGCGATGTTTGCTGTACTGTCCGGTCCTGATCACATCTTTGAACTGGCAAATCCTCAGTTTCTCTCGGTGTCGGGACGTTCTGCAGCGATTATCGGCAAGACTGCACGCGCAGCTTTTCCGGAGATGGCAGGGCAGGGATATTCTGAGATTCATGATCACGTTTATCAAACCGGCGAAATTGTTCGAGGCGATGAATTCTTGTGCCGGTGGGATCCTAATGGAGCGGGTAAGTTAGTTGAAGGTTTTTTTAATCTCGTATTTCTGCCGCTGCGAGATGTGGATGGTCGGATTGACAGTGTTCTGATTCATGGCATTGAAGTCACTGCCCAAGTACAGGCTCGTCGGCAAGCAGAAGCTTTACTCGAAGAACTGCAACAGAAAGAAAAGCAACAACAGTTTTTGATCGAACTGAATGATGCCATCCGGACCATTCAGGATTCACAAGAGATTATGTGGCAGGTAGTTAGCGCCACGGGGCAACATTTCAATGTGACTCGCTGTACATATGGTGAAATTGATGCGACGCAGGAATATGTCATTGTTGAGCGCGATTACTGCAACGGCGTGATCAGTGTGGCGGGCAGCCATCAGCTGGTTGCTTTTGGTTCCACATTGATTGCAGAGTTAAAGCAGGGCAAAACCATTGTAGTTGACGATGTGGATCGCGATCCTCGCACAGCAGGACTGGCCGCTGCTGTGTTTGATGCGATTCAAACAAAATCGCTTCTCTGTGTGCCGCTCGTAAAACAAGGACGGTTTGTAGCTTTGCTCGTATTGCATCATATCGCGCCTCGTCAGTGGACGGAGGACGATGTGGCATTGATGGAACGGATTGCGACAAAAAACTGGTTAGCCGTGGAGCGATCGCGGGCAGAGGCAGAATTACGGGAAAGCGAGGCGCATCTGCAACTCGCGTTAAAGGTTGGTCGTATGGGAACCTGGGACTGGAATCTGCAGATGAACACCATCAACTGGTCGGCTGGTCAATTTGCCCTTATGGGGCTACAAGCGAGTGAATGCGCCCCTAGTTATGATCTCTGGGTAAGGAGTGTTCATCCAGATGACTTAGCGGCAACAGAAGCCACCATCCAACAAGCGATGCAGGAGCGCACCGAGTTCCACCATGAATATCGCACCCTCTGGCCAGATGGCTCTCTGCATTGGACAGAAGCACGCGGACGATTTACCTACAATGCCGCCCAACAGCCGATCCGCATGATCGGTGTGCTCATTGATATGACGGAGCGCAAGCAAGCAGAGCAAGAGCGGGAACAACTACTGGAGCGAGAACGCCGGGCCCGCTCACAGGCAGAAGCCGCCCAACAGCAATTGGCAACCATCGTTGACACCTCTCCTGTTGGACTCGCGTTATTAGATGCGGAGCAACGGTTTATTGCCATTAACGAAGCACTGGCTGAAATTAATGGATTGCCGCGCGAACATCACCTGGGCAAGTCCGTGCCAGAACTATTTAGTACAGTTGATCCCGCCATCGTCGAAGTCATTCGTCAGATTTACGCTACGGGCAATCCTGTGATCTCACCGAATCTGCCCATCAACGCACCTGGCCATGATGATCGCCGTCCCGGTTATTACAACGTTTACTATTTGCCAACCGTTGACTCAAACCACCAGGTAGAAAGTCTCTTAGCCTATGTCGTTGATGTCACGGAGCGGGTCAAATTAGAGCAAACCCAACAGTTTCTTTCTGAGGCCAGTGCCGTACTGGCTTCTTCCCTCGACTATCAAACGACCCTAGAGCAAGTTGCGCAGCTAACTGTACCGACATTAGCGGACTGGTGTACGGTTCACATAATTGCGGAAGCTGACCGCATTGACCAAATTGCGATCGCTCACATTGACCCGGCCAAAGTGGCATGGGCCTATGAACTGCGAGAAAAGTATCCGTTAGACGCGAATGCTGCTCACGGAGCCGCTTTCACTTTACGAACTGGACAATCTGATTTTGTCCCGGATATTCCCGATGAACTTCTGGTACAGGCAGCCCATGATCCTGAACATCTCGAGATTCTGCGGCAGGTTGGCTTTCGTTCGTTTATGTGTGTACCGTTGCGAATTCAAACTAGAATTATTGGCGTGATCTCCTTTATCTTTGCAGAGTCTGGGCGACAATATACAGCAGCAGATTTGCAATTAGCAGAAGAATTAGCACAGCGCGCGTCTCTCGCGATCGAGAATGCTCAACTATATCAAGCCGCTCAACAGGATCGGGCAAAAGCGGAAGCTGCGAACCGGATCAAGGATGAGTTTTTAGCCGTTCTATCCCATGAACTACGATCTCCGCTCAACCCGATTCTGGGTTGGACACGGCTCTTACGGAATCAGCAACTAGATTCGACCAAAACGGAGCAGGCGTTAGAAACCATTGAACGCAACGCCAGGTTACAGGCACAACTAATTGAAGACCTATTGGATGTTTCCCGCATTTTGCAGGGGAAAATGACATTAAATATTGCACCTGTTGATTTAGCTGCCACGATTAACGCTGCGTTAGAAACGGTACACCTGGCAGCGGAAGCAAAACACATTCAAATTCAAACCGGACTATCTCCTATTTCTGGAAGTGTTTTGGGTGATGCGAATCGTCTCCAACAGGTGCTGTGGAATTTGCTTTCAAATGCCGTCAAGTTCACGTCAGCAGGTGGTCGAGTTGAAATCAGTTTGTCAGTAGCCAGTAGTTATTCAGCATTCGTAAACACCACAGGACAAACGATCAATGACAACGGACAAATGACTAATGACAAAGAACAAAAGACCAATGACAAAGAACAAATCACCAATGACAAGGAACAAATCACCAATTACGCTCAAATTACCGTCACTGACACAGGTAAAGGCATCGACCCTGAGTTTTTACCCCATGTGTTTGATTACTTTCGGCAAGAAGATGGGACAACCACCCGACGGTTTGGCGGGCTTGGATTAGGATTAGCGATCGTGCGTCAATTGGTTGAATTGCACGGAGGCATCGTTTGGGCAGAAAGTCCGGGACTTAATTTAGGCGCAACCTTCACCATTTGGCTACCCTTAAACATAGACGGACAGCAGCGATTTGCTCAAACTAAACCGCTAGAGAAAGAAACAGACTTGACCGGGATACTGGTTTTGGTTGTAGATGACGAACCAGACATGCAGGAATTAGCTGCCTTCATCCTGACTAATGCAGGGGCGCGAGTCATAACGGCAAACTCTGCCATGCAAGCACTGACCCTGCTTAATCAATCTCTCCCTGATTTGCTGTTATGTGATATCGGGATGCCAGCGATGGATGGGTATGCCTTGATTCGCCAAATTAGAAAATGGGCACCTGAACAGGGGGGAACCATCCCGGCGATCGCCCTCACCGCCTATGCAGGCGATATTGATTATCATCAAGCGATGGCAGCCGGTTTTCAACGACATATCGCGAAACCCATTGAACGAGAGATCTTACTGGATGCCATTACTCGTCTCTTAGCAGAACTTCGTGCCGAGGACGCTTAACGGCATCCCACGGGACTGTTTGCCCTGCTTCATTGATCCCAGAGAACCCCATGTTTAGTAAGCCGCATCGTCTCAATCAGCGACCTCTTGCCGGTTGCCAGATTCTGCTGAGCGAAGACACCCCTCATGGGGGTTAAACTAAGCCGCCTAGGTGACCGGATGGCTAAGGAGAAGGCCGCAAAGCAGGTGGCTGAGGTTGCACTCGGTAAGAATCAATAACTTTTATGGAGTTAGATGATGTTTCGCCACCGGCGTTTTACCTAAGGGCACCCTAAGGGTAAACACGCATTGACCCATGACCAATTGAGTGTCAAGCAAATGCTTTTACCATCGGGCACATGATGTTATGACAACAACCGATCAAACTGAAAACCAAGACGTTGATATGGGCTTCACCCCGGAACGGTTTCCGCTGGGTCTCCACATGTGCTACGTCTTCAACAATGATGCTGAACGGCAGGAGGTGATGTCTCGCTTCATCAACAGGGGACTGGATGTCGGCGAGTTTGTGGGCTATTTTGCCGATGTAGACACCCCTGATCGGGTCGAAGCGTATCTGGCGGAAATGGGAATTCGTGTCCCAGATACTGCCCAGCAGGCGCATACCCTCTTCCAACGGGCACGAGATGTCTACTGCCCCGACAATCACTTCAGCCCCGAGAATATGCTGTGGCAATTGCGAACCCTGCACGAAGCGTGCCATGCCCATTGCCGCCATGAACTGCGGGTAACGGGGGAAATGTCATGGGCCCTATCGCCGGACGTTACCGGGGCGGAACGGTTGATCGAATACGAAGCACGCACCAATATTTTGTTCGAGACCCACCCCCTGACGGCCATTTGCCAGTACGATGCCACCAAGTTTGACGGAGCCACGATCTTCAAAGTTTTGACCGTTCACCCCATGATGGTGGTGCGGGGGCAGATCGTCCGTAATCCTTACTACTTGCCGCCGAGAGAATACCTCGCCAGTCAAGGGTTGCCCCTAGCAGCGTCAATCCCATGAATGCCTCCTCGTCGATTCGGCCAGACGTTTTAGGGCGTTTGCTGGCGATTCCTAGCCTACTGGATGTATTCTCGGACATCGCTGCGATCGCCCTGTTTCTACAAAGCGCGCTGCGGGAAGTACCTGGCATCAGCGATCTGGCCATCGACATTGAGGGGGTGTGCTATCCTGCCAGCTTGGTGGATGCCATACCGTCGGTTCCTCAGCCCCCGCTGCATCTAGCCCGTTCCCCTTCCCCCCCTGCCAGTAGCCCTACCTCCTGTCGCCGCTTGCGGTTGGCGACCAATCGGCAGCACTACGGCGATCTGATCCTCGTCATTGATGACCTCGATCAGTTCATCCTATACGAGCCTTATGTCTGCAACATCTCCAACATTGTCGCGACAGTGTTGGAGAATCGGGCGTTCCTGCATAACCTACAAACCACCAATAACCGCCTGACGGAAGTCTTAAACCACCTGGAGCAACGGGTTCAGGAACGCACCAGCCTGCTGAGTGCCGAAATTGCCCGGCGGGAGGTTCTGGAAACGGCATTAAGAGCCAGCGAAGAAAAATATCGCAACCTACTGGTCACCACCTCCGAGGGCTTCTGGCTATTAGATGCTGCGATGAACTTGAGCGAGGTGAATCAAGCGCTCTGTACGATGCTGGGCTACACTCAGGCAGAACTGCTGGGTAAATCCCTGATAGACCTGGTGGACGAAGCGGATCGCTCAATGTTTATGGCGCAGCTGGCGCAAGTTCCCGTGACCGACCATCGTCCCTACGAACTGGTTCTGATTACGAGTCAGGGGAACAAACTCCATACTAGCGTGCACGCCACCGTCATCAGGAGCTCTCGGGGAGATGTGCAGGGATCTTTTGCCTTTATCACTGACATTACCGAGCGCAAACGGACCGAAGCAAATCTGCGTTTGAGTGAGGAACAACGCCGTTTAGCACTAGATCTCACGCAACTCGGTAGTTGGGATTGGAATCTATTGACGGGGGAGTTAATCTGGAGCAAGCAAACTTTTGCCATTATGGGATTTGCGCCTGACGATCCGACCTACATTTCCTGGCGTGATCGAGTACAGCCTGAAGATTTAGAGGTGATTGAAGCGGCCATTATTTATGCTCAGAAACACCACACCTATTTCAACTGTGAATATCGACTCCACCATTTAGATGGAAGTCTTCACTGGATTTTAGCTAGGGGGCAAACCCTTTGCACTGCCACGGCTCAACCGGTGCGGATGGTTGGCATTGTCATGGATATTAGCAATCGCAAACTCGCTGAATTTGCTTTACAGCAGCAAACTCAGCGAGAACGCGCCCTGAATCGTGTCTTCCAAGCGATTCGTCAATCTCTTGATTTGGAGACAATTTTTGCCACGGCAACCACGGAAATAGCGCAGCTCTTGCAGGTTGAACAAGTCAGCGTGGCTCAGTATTGGCCCAGTCGCCAGTGCTGGCGCATCGTGTCTTCCTTTCACCAAGCCGAATTAACCGATCCGGTGGGACTCGAAATTCCGGCAGTTGGGAATCCCTTATCTGATCAACTCAAGCAAGGAAAGTGTATCCAAGTTGAGAATACCGACCGACTCACCGATGCCACTAATCGCACCGTGGCTCAGACTCTACCAGGAGCCTGGTTACTGGTACCGATGATGCACCAAAGCACGATTTGGGGATGCTTGGTGATTCATTCTATGCAGCGCCCTGTAGCATGGAGATCCGCACAGGTTGCTCTCGTCCAGGCGGTGGCGGATCAACTGGTGATTGCGATTCAACAAGCGAACCTATATCAGCAAACGCAACAAGAACTGACTGAACGCCAGCGGGCGGAAGCGGCTTTGCAACAACTGAACCAGGAATTAGAGCAACGAGTTCAAGAGCGAACCCAAGCTCTCAAACAACAGGCAGAACAGGAACGGTTACTGCGATTTAGCATTCAAAATATTCATCAATCACTCGATTCTAAAGAAATTCTGACCACAGTGCTGAGTGAAACCCGTCAAACCCTTCAGGTTGATCGGGTGAGCATCTACCAGTTTTCAGCCGATTGGAGTGGGCGGTTTGTGGCCGAGTCGTTAGAGGAAGGCTGGAACCGTTTCGTGGGGGAAGAACTGCAACCGATTTGGGCGAGCACGAACTTGCAGGTTAACGCAGAAGAACGGTATGACCAGAATGAAGTGCGAGTCGTTAACGACATCTATACGGCGGAGTTAGATTCCTGTTATATCGAGAGTTTGGAACAATTTCAGCTCAGAGCCTATGTCATCATCCCCATCTTCGTAGACGACCAACTATGGGGCTTGCTCGCCGCGTGCCAGCATCAGGGGGCGCGTGAGTGGCAGTCCTGGGAAATTACTTTACTCCAGCAGATTAGCCTCCAACTCGCGATCGCGCTGCGGCAATCGCAGTTGTACCAGGCGGCTCAGATGCAGGTTGAAACTTTAGAAAAGTTGAATCAACTCAAGGATGACTTTTTGAGTACAGTGTCCCATGAATTGCGCTCTCCCTTAGCTAGCATCAAAATGGCCATTCAGATGCTCGAACTGAAGTTATCTCAGCCACAAACTCAAGATGAGCGCCTTACTCAATACATCCAGATTCTCAAGACAAGCTGTACTCAGGAACTCTCGCTGATTAATGACTTGTTGGACTTACAACGCTTAGAAGCAGGCAAACGAGAACTGGAAATAGAAAGTATTGACCTGAATCAGTGGCTCCCAGCAATAATCGAACCCTTTGCGACGCGGGCGCAAGAACACGAACAACAATTAATCATCGAGCTACCCCCTAACTTACCAATCATTACAACTGAGTTGAATAGCCTGAAACGGATTGTGGCTGAACTGCTCCACAATGCTTGCAAATATACACCACCCGGTGAACAAATTAAGCTTGCAGTTTGGGTGAGGGATGACAGTCTACACATGCAAGTGAGCAATTCCGGGGTCGAGCTCCCTCCCGAAACCCTGCCCCACTTGTTTGAAAAGTTTTACCGCGTGACCGGGACTGACCGCTGGAAGCAGGGTGGCACTGGATTAGGGTTAGCCCTTGTGAAACGCTTGGTTGAGCATCTAAATGGCACGATCTCAGTTAATAGTGAAAATAGCCTGATCTGGTTTACCCTGCGATTGCCACTGACCCTGCAAGTTCCCGCCTTGTTAGGGACTGAAGGGGTAACCTGAAGTAGACAATACTCAGCTTGACACGACACACCTGGCTACATTGGCGGCTACACTTTTGGGCTTCTCCTTGGAGTTATGACAGCGATCTCGCCTATTTTAGACCCAGTTGGCGAACAGGACACAGAGGTGAGGGCATGGTGCTTAATTGATAACTTTATGCGAATCTTGTCGTTGATTAGTTGTGCCGTTGGCTATTAACAATACTCCGGACAGAATTAAGTGCCGATAGAACCATAAGCACAGAGGGTTTCATAGTTGGGATGAGATTTAATTACGCTGGGTTCTAAGTCTAAGTTTGCAATAAAGGTGTCGAGCAAATGGCGATTCAGGGCACGACG
Organism: uncultured bacterium; assembly: GCA_964524315.1. Classification (GTDB taxonomy): domain Bacteria; phylum Cyanobacteriota; class Cyanobacteriia; order Leptolyngbyales; family Leptolyngbyaceae; genus CAZGDE01. The sequence continues at coordinate 392 of CAZGDE010000056.1, read as the reverse complement.
TTTGACTGTTGCCATCGAGAAGACAAACGGGACGGGCGAGTTGTGGTGTTGGTAAGCTTCGAACTTAGCCAGATTGAGTGCCGTCAGAGAGGCATTGAAATGAAACTCTAACTTGATGACATCGCGCGCCTGGCAATCGGCGAGACCCGTGAACTGCTTGGCATCGCGAAAGAGAAATTCAATGCGGCAGCCATGATACCCCTATAAACACAAAAGAATATGAAGCTCATACCACCTGCTGACGCGAGGTGGTGGTGTCTTCATGAATCCAGCGTATGTAGGTGCCTATGCTTATGGTCGTAGTCATTTTGACCCCCGCAAACAAAAAGCAGGGCGTCCTTATAGAGCCTATTTGACATCTTGAGGAGAGGCTGCAAGCCGCTTAATCATTA
>CAZGDE010000055.1:8669-23807 GCA_964524315.1 uncultured bacterium | reverse complement strand
TCAGTGCCACCAGCCCTGAGGCCAATGAAACATTCACCTTTACGGTCGACGACACACGCTTTGAAGTCGTCAACAACCAACTTAAACTGCGCAATGGCGTCAGCCTCGATTTCGAGGCCACACCCACGCTCAACCTCAATGTCACAGCCACTGATAATGGCGGTCTCAGCTTCAATCAGGCCTTTGGCCTCACTTTAATTAATGTCAATGAAGCACCCACAGCCATTTCCCTCACCAACAACACTGTCGCCGAAAATGCTGCGGGAGTCGTGATTGGCACATTAAGCGCGATCGACCCGGATGCCAACGATAGCCTCTCGTTCACGGTCGACGACACACGTTTTGAAGTCGTTAACAACCAACTCAAACTACGCGATGGTATCAGCCTCGATTTCGAAGCCACACCCACGCTCAACCTCAACGTCACGGCTACCGATAATGGCGGTCTCAGCTTCAATCAGACCTTTGGCCTCACTGTCACCAATGTCAATGAAACACCGACGGCCATCTCCCTCACCAACAGCACTGTCGCCGAAAACGCCATCGGAGACGTGATTGGTACCTTTAGCGTCACCAACCCTGAAGCCAATGAAACCTTTACCTTTACGGTCGACGACACGCGCTTTGAAGTCGTTAACAACCAACTCAAACTACGCGATGGCGTTAGCCTCGATTTTGAAACGACACCCACGCTCAACGTGTATGTTACAGCTACCAATACCAACGGCCTCAGCCTCAGCCGGTTCTTTAGCCTCGCCGTAACCAACGTCAATGAAGCACCTACAGCCATTTCCCTCACCAACAGTACTGTCGCGGAAAATGCTGCGGGAGTCGTGATTGGCACATTAAGCGCGATCGACCCGGATGCCAACGATAGCCTCTCGTTCACCGTTGACGACACACGCTTTGAAGTCGTCAATAACCAACTCAAATTGCGCGATGGCGTCAGCCTCGATTTCGAAACGACACCCACGCTCAACCTTAACGTCACAGCTACCGATAACGGCGGTCTCAGTCGCACGCAGGCATTCGGCCTCACTGTCACCAATGTCAATGAAGCACCCACGGCGATCGCATTACCCAATCAAACCAGTGTGGGAAATGCGCCGGTCGACTTCACCATACCCGCCAATACCTTTGCGGACGTGGATGATACAACATTGAGCCTGACTGCATCCCTGGAAGATGGCAGTTCTTTACCCGCCTGGCTGACGTTCAACGCCATAACTGGAAACTTCTCTGGCACGCCACCTGCTAACTTCAACGGCACTGTTAATCTCAAGGTAACGGCCACAGATGCGGGAGGGTTATCGGCCTCCAGTGCGTTTACCCTCACCATTCTTGAGTCAGTCAATCAAGCTCCGACCATCAGTTCGATTTTGGGCCCGATTGTTGTGCCCGGTGCAGGTAGTCACAGCACAGTGATCGGCCCATTGTCCTTCACCATTGGAGATGCCGAAACCTCCGCCTGTGGCCTCACTGTCACCGCATCTTCAAGCAATCCTGCACTCATTCCCGACAGCAATATTGTGCTAGGTGGTACATCAAGCGATCGCACCATTATGCTCACCCCTGCCAGACACCAAGCTGGAACAGCCATCATCACAATCACTGTAAGCGATGGTACTAACACGACGCAGACACAATTTACAGTCTCCGTCACCAGTAATGATGGCAGTGGCAATCATGGGCAGCATGGTTGCAGCAGCAATCATCATGGTGATGATTCTGACACGGTCGAAAGAAACCATCAGGGGCATCATCGCAACTGGAACCACAATAGCTCCCACCATGGTGATGATTCTGACACGGTCGAAAGAAACCATCAGGGGCATCATCGCGACTGGAACCACAATAGCTCCCACCATCGGCAAGACCAGAAACCGAACGAACGAAACCGGCGGGGCCGCAGGCTGTAAGCAGGATGCTGGTAGATTTCAACAAATCGGGTTTTAGCAAATCCCGAGCTTGGACTCTGCTCCCTCCAGCAGCAATGGACTCATCCCTCGCAATCTTAAATTAAGGATGAGTCCAACCGCGCTATATCAGAATCGTGCTACTACTGGCATAATTTCTCTGATTACAATTTGTGGTGTGAGATATGGTAAAGCCATTTTGGAATGTGCTGGGGCCGTTAACCCTCCTGGGCAGCATGTCATTGGTGGGAGAAACTGCCATTGCAGCGGATGTGACCATACCAGATCCTGACCTGATTGATGCAGAACTGGTAAACGATGGGCGATCGCCCATCGACAGCACCGGCATGGATCAGGTGACAGCCGTTTCCCAATTAAGCGACGTAAAGCCAACTGACTGGGCATTTCAAGCATTACAATCCCTGGTAGAACGGTATGGTTGCATTGTGGGTTACCCCGATCGCACATTTCGTGGCAACCGGGCATTGACACGCTACGAATTTGCTGCCGGATTAAATGCCTGTATGGATCGCATCAATGAACTGATTGGGGCCGCAACCGCCGATCTGGCAACCAAACAGGATTTTGAACTGCTCCAACGACTGACAGCCGAATTTGGCCAGGAACTAGCCGTTCTGCGTGGCCGGATTGATGCCATAGAAGCCCGCACAGCAACCTTAGAAGACCAACAATTCTCAACCACCACCAAACTGGGTGGGGAAATCATTACCTATCTGGGTGATGCGTTTGGCAAAGCTGCCAGTGATGCTAATAACCCCACACTCAACTACCGGGCACGGTTGAACTTTGATACCAGCTTTACCGGGCGCGATCGCCTGCGTACTCGTTTGCAAGCAGCCAACTTTAAAGTCTTCAGCGCTGGCAATCCCGACATTACCAATCTTCCCGGTGGTGGCTATGGTGCCCCCCAACGGTTCGCGACCACCTATCCTGACGCGTTCACGGATGAGACTCGCGTCCTCCCATCCTTCGCATCGGAAGGCAAAAATAATAGCAGCTTTCGGATTCACTTTCTGGGCTATGACTTCCCTGTGGGTGACAAGCTGACCGTCTACGTCCATGCTGGTGAAACCGATCCAACCTTCCTGGGCGCAGATCCTGTTACCCCCTTTGGGGATTATGCCACGGGTTCTATTTCCAACTTTGCCAACTCCAACCCAACCTATTACCCCATGGGCAACCAGGCCGGGTTTGGCTTTAGCTATAAGCTGGCCGACTGGCTCTCCCTGGCCGGTGGCTATGCCGGTCAAAGTGCCGATGGCATTGGTGATCCTAACCGGCCCGATCGCAGCTCCGGCTTGTTCAATGGTGGCCATACCGCTTTCGGGCAGTTAACGGCCTATGTGGGTAACTTGAGTGCGGGGGTGTTCTATATGAACACCTACACGCCCCAATATGGCATGGATACCCTGGCGGGCAGTAATGCCGCCAAAGTTAGTACGGGCGGTTTCAGTACGGCCAATGACGATCGCGTCTCTGCCGACAACTTTGGTTTTGTTGCCAATTATAAATTCAGTCCTGGTTTTCAACTGGGTGGCTGGGTTGGCTATGCTAACGCCAGTGTCTTAGGGGTAGACACGTTAGGGTTGGCTACGGGCAATCGGGGTGATGTGAAGGTTTTGAACTATGCGGTAACGTTAGCATTCCCCGATCTGTTAATTGGTGGCAACCTCGGCGGTATTGTTGTGGGGATGCAACCAAAGGTCATTGATACCAGTAATGCCAGAGTGGCAGAGGCGATTGGTCTCCCCAATGGCCAACGGGAAGACCGGGACACTGGTTTCCACATCGAAGCGTTCTACCGCATTCAGATTAACGACAACGTGTCCATTACCCCTGGTATTTTCTGGTTAACTGCACCAAACCACGATAACCGTAACCCGGATGCCTTCGTCGGCATCATTCGGACATCATTCGTGTTTTAGTTCTAATACAAAACCCGTCTATGGAGTCCTATCTCCCGCAGGGGCGAACGGCCGTTCGCCCTTACAAATAGCGGAAAATGACATTTAGTCTAGCCTCCAAGTATAGTTCATTCGTTTTAATGCAGTTAGGGGAATGGTCATTCGTCATTTGACTGTGAATGACCCATAACTGCCCACAAGATTCTCACAACCTGTTTACTACCGCTAGGACTTGGCCTCAGCCAACGTCGGTACATCCTTCAGGTAGGGCCCCATTAGTAAAAGGTTCGTTTGCTGATCGAGGTTCCCTGTCATCGGAATCCCCACAGTTGACTGAAAATGGCGCAATGCCCCTTGAACATCCTGAGAGAATAGATCAAGAAAACCCATCTGCCGCAGATAGGTCATTGCCTGTTGTGGCGAGAGGTCAATTTCGCCTGACCGATACAGTGGCACATATTCCTGCCGCCAGATTTTGTCAAACTGGGCGCGATCGAGGACAAAAATCTTACCCCGTGCCGGATCGCCAATGGTCATATAGTTACTGTCCATCGCTAGCAGCGCGACCGCATGGGGTAACCGACGAGGGCCATCAAAGAGCCACACACTTAATACACCGGGGCGGTTAATTCGCTGCATTTGCTCCCAGGTGGGGGACAGTTCCACACCATCCATACCCATCTCATGGGCAGCCGCAATTAATTGGGGCATGGAGGTACCCAGGCGGCTGGTACCAGCCAGTTTTGCCACACCAGACTCAGTAGCCTCCAATTGCCAGCGCCGTAAAACCGTTGCCATTGCCGCCGGGGCGCAACTACTCATCGAAGTTTGTTTAAAAACTCCATTGGCCTGCAAATTATTCTGCAATTGACTATAGATAGGTGATAGGAAATATGCCTCTGTAACACTGAAACCACTTAACCCCAGTAACCCCACCAGAGCAACGGCGATCACTTGCGATCGCGCCGTCTTCCAACTCACCATGAAGGCTAATCCACAAAACCCCAGGAGGACAACCCGCAGAATCGTCCAGGTAATCTGCATCCCATAGATGCGCCATTGCAATGGAAAAATCTGCATCTGGGGCACGTTCAGTGCCAGCAACATCAACCCGATGTACAAACCGAGGAAGAGTAAGGAGATTACCGTCCTCCCCTTAAACAGGTCATTGGCCGTTGCCCCTTTCCGCAACATGACCCGACCAAAGCGCATTCCCCAGCGAAACATTAACCCACCCAGCAGCAGGGTAACGATAAACTTCAGCAGCATGGTAGGCAGCTCAAATTGCTACAGTGTCACGGTCACAGGGCACTGTAGCCAGTCTAGCTTTTTAAATTGGGATTGTGGGGATCACCCATACACTGACCCACAGCTAAACTGAAACAACAACACCAGGGCTTTCCTGCGACAGCCGATTGACCCCGCAGAGCGCATAGGTACCTGCACCCAGACCGATCGCCGTCGTATCCGCAGGTAAAACTTGTAAAAGCGTCCAGCGATCGCCATCCTGCCGATACAGCGTCCAACTGCGAATGTTGGAGGGTGCGGCCTTCCAGGTCAATTTGCCCTCCCGCAGCTGAACCCGTTGGGGCAGAGATGGTTGGGGCGCAGAGAGCCAGGAAATAGTGGGAGCCAGTGCCGGTGTGCGATAGGTTGCCACCTGGAAGCGATCGCTAATCCCCAAACGATTGGTTGAAAAGGCACTCATGCTAAAGAAAATGTTACCCAGAGCCAGTTGGGAGGTGAGGTTGCGGGTAATCTCCACCTGGCGTTCAATTTCTGCTACATCCCAACTACGCCCATCCAGTTGACCCAAATTATTACCGGGATAAATATGGCGTTGTTTCGGGTTGTTACTGGCCCACCAGTTCAACAGAACCGGATAACTCTGGGCGGGTGGGTCAATGCGCCAGTACAGTTGGGGAGACAGGTAATCGATCCAGCCCTGCTCAAGCCATTTCAGCGCATCGGCGTAAAGTTGGTCATAGGCATCCAGTCCCCGAATTTGTTCAGGTTGGCCAGGGCGATAAATCCCAAAGGGGCTGATCCCAAATTTGACATGGGGTTTCGCTGCCCGAATTCCCGTCGCGAGCCGTTGGATCAACTGGTTAACGTTATCCCGTCGCCAATCTGACAGAGAAAGAGTACCGCCTGCTGTCCGGTATGCCTGATAGGTTTTGTCATCGGGAAAGGTTTGTCCGGCAATGGGGTAGGGGTAAAAGTAATCATCCAAATGGATGCCATCGACATCGTAGCGACTGAGTACATCCATAATTACGCTGTATGCCCGATCCTGGACAACCCTGGCACCGGGATCCATCCACAGTTGGTTCCCCCACTGGTAAACGACATCGGGATTGGTGACTGCCAGATGGGGACGGACGTTGACCGTCTGGCGCGAAGTCCGGGCACGGTAGGGGTTAAACCAGGCATGCAATTCAATGTTGCGTTGATGGCACTGGGCGATCGCAAACTCCAAGGGGTCATAAAACGGCTCCGGCGCTTTACCCTGCGTACCCGTTAACCAATTGCTCCAGGGTTCCAGTTGGGAGGCATAAAGGGCATCCCCTTCGGGACGCACCTGCAGGATCAGGGTATTCAGGTTCAATGACCGCAGCCGGTCGAGGATGGCGATCAGTTCGGCTTGTTGCTGGGCGGTCGTCAACCCGGTCGTGGAGGGAAAGTCCGAATTCCAGACCGATGCCACCCAAACTCCCCGAAACTCGCGTTGATGGCTCACATTGGCTATCCGCACCCAGCGCACCAGATAAGCAGAGGTAATTGCCGCCGCCTGTTCCAACTCCACCAGACATTGATAAATGAAGGTGGCAACCTCAGCCCGCGTCGCCGCCTGCAGGGGAAGCAGTTGTTTCGGGTTGGGATAGTTCGCCACAATGCCAGTTGCGGTTGCCGTGGCGATCGCGCCCATTGCCCATTTGGGAATCTGCCCACTGTCCTGGTAAAGGCTTGCCAGCGGAACCTCGCCATTGACCGTAAACCCTAATCCACCCACCAGAGATACAAACGCCTGCACCCTGGGAATGGATTCGTCGGGCCGAAACTGCCGACCGGGATAACCCGATAGAAATCCTGTTTCAAATGACCAACGAATCGCTTTCAGGGCCCAGTGATTGGCGGGTATATCGGTAAAAGGCACATAGGGACGGCTACCAGTGCGGGGAAATGCCGCCTGCAGCAATGCCGCAAATTCTGCCCGACTGACAGCCCGATTGGGCCGAAACGTCCGATCCTCAAACCCACGCACAATCCCCCGGTCTGCCAGGGCTTCAATAAACGGACGGGCCCAATGGGTCTGAATGTCAGGAAAGCGAGGCGATGCTGCAACCATATGCAAATTCCCCTGGTTTGACTGCTGCATTTTACCGGGAACACAAACAATGGGGGCGATCGCCAGTGCCAGAAAAATAATTCCAATGCTATAAGTTGCCCATGCAACGGTGAGTTTTATCGCTTTACAGACATGGCTTTACATACGCTGAAGGCAACGTGTGACACGGTTCATTTGGGTGGTTTCTCGGCAACGTTGCCACCCGCACTGGTGGTTGAATCGGGCGATCGCGTCCAGGTCGAAACATTTACGGGCCTGCCCATTTATCAACAGGCCCCCGCTGAGTTTGTGCCACCCGCATTTCGGACAATTTGCGAAAACCTGACCCGCGATCGGCGCGTTGGGCCAGGCCCCCACCTCTTAACTGGCCCCATTTATGTCAAGGATGCCGTACCAGGAGAGGTGCTGGAAGTCCGGTTAGAGTCGATTACGCCCGGACTGCCGATTGGGTTTAATGCTATTCGTCCCGGTTGGGGTGCCCTGTCCGAGGTGTTTACCGCCGCCGCCCTCCGTTTCATTCCGCTGGATCTGGTCAACCAACGCGCCGAATTTCCTCCCGGCAGCGGGATTCACATTCCCCTGAAACCCTTTTTTGGCATTATGGGGGTCGCAACGGACGATACCGCCCGTTCTTCCATTCCACCAGGTCATTACGGTGGCAATATTGACAATCGCCAGTTACAGGCAGGCTCACGGATCTTTCTGCCGATTTTTCTACCAGGAGCGTTATTTTCGTTAGGAGATGGTCACGCCGCCCAGGGTGATGGCGAAGTGGATGTTACCGCGATCGAAACCTCGCTGAATGGTACCATCCAGCTCATCCGGCGGCGGGACTTGAAACTGACCACGCCCCTGGCAGAAACCCCCACGGACTTCATCACGATGGGCTTTGGGCAAACCCTGGATGCGGCGTTTGAACAGGCCCTCCAGCAGATGATCGCATTCCTGGAACAATTTGGCGGGATGAGTGCCGAAGAAGCTTACGTTTTATGCAGTCTAGCGGTCAATTTCCACATTACCCAGGTGGTAAACACGCCGCAGAAGGGAGTTCATGGCTTACTCCCAAAAGCAATTCTGCCTTCCGGTAGAGTAAGTTTATAAAGAAACAGTTCTGAAGAATTGATTAAGTTGCACTACAGACTGCATTCTGCTAGAGGGGTACAGAGGTTAAAATTCAAACAGCGCGTTCACCTGTCCCCTCACACACTTACATATAGATCCGTGACTATTTCACGATTCTGGCGAAAATCTGCACTCAGGCGGCATTCAACCCATTTAGCAGTGGTTGTGCTTCCCGATGAAGCTGTTGCGTTTCAAGCTTACCGTTTGCTTCACTATCATGGGATTTCGCCTGAACATCTGGCGATCGTAGGTGAGGGGTACAGTAGTCCTGACCGGGTTGGCCTAATGCAACCTACCCAAATTGCCATCCGTAAAGCTCGGAGTTATGCAATTGTCTCGGCGATCGCCGGTTCTATCGTGGGGTTAGTCATTGCCCTGTGCCTGAAGGTAAGCGCCGATTTTCTGATTCTATCGATCCCCCTGTGGATGCTGTCGGGCCTGAGCGGTGCAGTCGTGGGTGCCTTACTGGGTTTTCTGGGGGAAGGCAGCACCGCCAGTATCTATCGCCACCACTTGAATCAGGGCCGTTATCTGCTCATGATGGAAGGCCCGGAACAACTCGTCCGCTGGGGGCAGGAAGTTTTGAGTCACTATTCCGCACCCAGTCCTCACTAGCCCGTACCCATTAAGAACAAACAACAGCCAGACCCATACCGTCCCCAGAGGCCGCCAGGTTAACAACAATTTAAGCTTCTCTGTAACACTTTAATAACCCCGTTCTGAAGATTAAGATCAAGGGGATAGAACAGGCCCACCAGAGGCGGGTTATCTGCTCTATCCCCTCGCTGTCTTATCTTAGGAAAGGGCTTACCTCCAGTGGCAGAAGATCCAGACAACCAAAAAGAGCGTTTTTTCTATCCAATCGCCCACTACCGGGGAGATTTTACGCCAGAGCGATTGGCATTTAACTCGAATTTGCAAGAATTCGCCCAACGGGTATCGTTAGTCTGTGGATTAGAAACAGGTGGCAAGATTTCCCAGGAGGATGCCTATAAAGAGATTAAGCAACTGTGGGATCAGTTACGAACATCCAAAAAGGAGCTTCTGGACGCGGCGGCCAATCGTCCCAAACCAGACTTACCAGACGATGGGAATGGGTGAGATCGGCCTGATTATCTATCGCCCTCTATCCTCAAATGTCGTTACAGAGCGTAATATGGTACGAAGATTGGCTGAACTACTTAGATAACCCTATGCCTCCCTTCGTAAATTCGCTCGACCTCGACAAAGCTATTATGGCGCTGTTTGAGCAAGCTGGTTGGCTGGTAAAACTGGCTCCATCCGACCAGAAAGACTATACCTTCGAGATGGAGAAGGGGGGCGAATGCGTTGCTGTCCAGATCAGAAACCATCGGGCAAAAGTGCATGTGGGTTATCTAGAAAAGTTTCTCGATTTTTTGGAACAACCAGCAGGTGCCCGCTTTAGCAAGGGTTTTTTGATTTCAACATCAGGGTTCAGTCCGTCTGTCTTTACGTATATGCGGACGGAAGAAGTCGTCGATGTCGCTCTGGGTACCTTCACCAACGACCAGATCCTATGGGAATTGGACGAACCGCCACCACTCCCACGACAGGAGATGACCTATATTGGCGTGTTTACCTGTAAGGGGGGCGTGGGTAAAACAACCGTCAGTGCCCATCTGGCGGGGGCATTTGCCCTCAATGGTTATGATGTGATTCTGATTGACCTGGATCGCCAGAGCAATCTACGGAAATTATTGGGTGATGGGGTTTATTTACCGGGGTCAAAGGGAAATGTCGGTGCAACAATTACGGTTTTGAACCATGATGAATGGCATGAAGCAGATTATCCCGACGTGAAGGTGGTCATTTGCGATTGCAGCCCGGAATATGATGCCAACCCCGAAGAGTTTATTAAGCAGTTTACTTACTGCATCATTCCTACCACCTTAAATCCGCTGGGAATCAATAAAAATGCCGATGTGATTAAACGCACGTTTAAGGCTCTTCGCAAAGCGAACTCCACAGCAGAATTATTTGTGCTGATTAACAACTATCACGGAGATGAAGACAAGCGGAATGAGGTCTTGAACGATATTCTGAAGGCCGAACTGCAAGAACTTGCCGCTGACGATCCGAAATGCCATTACATCGATCCGGAAACGGTAGCAATTCGGTTTAGTAAGCAATTACTTTACTGGGGATATCATCTGGTAGAAAAGTCGAAGCCACAACTGGCTTTTCGCGAAATTGCTGGGCGATCGTTCCCCAAAGCCGACTTTCTGAAGCTACTAGATTATTTAGAAGATCACACGCCCCTTGAAACCATCAAACACTCTGAGACTACTAGTTAGGTCAATCAATGATTCATAGGTAGCCGAAACTCTAGTTGCTGTTGGGATTAAATTTTGCGGGTCTTCGACCGTCAAAATTTTTCTGACAGAACACTACTCCAAGTTAAGGGTGTAGCCAGTCGTATCTTTGCCGGTGTCTAACTCCCGGAAATTCTCCCAACGGGAGTTAATTCCTTTGCACATCTTATCGGCATCAGCAAACAAAAATTTGCGATTTGAGACACAGAAGCGGTGATTTCCTTTCCAGAAATACTGACCTGCTGTTTGGGCGAAGTAGTAATAGTAGCGGTTGGTCAAATCACCGGAGACGAGGGTGCCACATTCACCATCATCCAGATCCAACCACCCCTCAGCATTCCAGCGATTGCCAGCCACGGGATAGGCGATCGCCACCATTACCCGACCGCGGTCGCTCCGGTTACAGACCTCCAGGTTAGCCTTGACTGGCGACGCGACCGCCAGCACCCCTACCGTACCAGCGGCAATTGTCACTAAGCCTAACCATCCATTCATCCTATTCATCGTCTTCTCCCCACCAGTCAACGATGTTCATCAGTGTGTTAGCTAGTTCCGTGCTCCACCCTCCACCATCTGGCCGATGATGGAAATGTGCACAGCCACCAATCCTGGAGGACTGCTATACAGATGTCTCTAATTGGTTTTACACTGTTCCTCGCCAGTTGCAACTTTTTTTGATCGGCTGCTTGGGTGGGTCGTTTCGGCGTGTTGTTTTTTGGCGTGTTGTTTCTGGAGATGTTGCTAACGAGGAGGAGGATCGTTTGTGGCTGATCAATTTACCTTGCAAGTGAATGGCGAATCCCGCACCTGTGATCCGGGAGTTTCCTTACCCGCTTTTTTACAGCAGTTAGGGATGAATCCTCGCCTGGTCGCAGTGGAATACAACGGTGAAATTCTGCACCGTCAGTTCTGGGAAACGACTGAGATGCAACCGGGCGATCGCCTGGAAATTGTTACTATCGTTGGTGGTGGTTGAGGGTAACCAGGAGTCCCAGAGCAAAGGGGAGGCGCATGGCTAATCTCATAGATGGGCTACGAAATGGCTTAAAAGTCGCGCCACATACCAACTAGTACACCCTGAATCTGTACCCGTGCGGCATCGTCTACCTCAATTGGCGGGTAATTGGGGTTCGCTGGCATGAGGGTAACATGACTACCTTTCTGGTAGAAGTGCTTCAGTGTCACCCCTTCGCCTTCAACCCTGGCAGCAACAATACTACCGGGCTTGAGTCGTTGAGGATCGGTTTCCCGACGCAAAATGACAATATCATCCGGGCAAATATGGGCACCGATCATGCTGTCGCCAATTACCCGCAACGCATAGTTACCTGGCCGATTGTACTTCTCGGGGACATCCAGCAGTTCCGGTTCATGCTCGGTAAAAGACTCAACCACTCCCCCCGCAGCGATGGTGCCCAAAAGATAAACTCCCTCGTTCACCTGTCCCTGGCGCAGGATTTGAATGGTGCGCATTTTCCCTTTTTCCCAGGCAATATAACCTTTCTCTTTCAAGCCTTGCAGCCGATGCTGGATGGGCGAATTAGACTTCAAACCCATTGCTTCTACCATCTGGCGAATGGTAGGAGCGTGTCCATGTTCTCTGTTGTATTCGACCAACCAGTCGAAGAGTTGTTTCTCAAGGCGAGTAAGGGACAGCATGGTAACTCGACGGTAAGTAGTTTGCTTGTATTATAGTTCAGGTGTATCAAAGCGATCCACAAATTTTTACCGATCCAATTTCATCGGTTTAATTATGGGGTAGGTAATGCTGGTTGCTAAATTTTTTTGCCGAAATCGCTGGCGTGGACATAATAGAGTCTGGTTCAGTACTGGCGGATGTGGATACGAATGGATTTCGGATGCACCAAGCTAATACAAACAGTCTGGAGACGGGTCAAGACTGGTAGGAAGCTGTTGGCTGTCCTATGTCTGGCGATCGCGGTGGCATTAACCGTTATGGCCCCACCGCTGACAGCTCGTTCAGCACCGACGTTGCAGTTAGCCCAGGCTGATTCTGTCGAAGCGTTACAACAACAGCGCGAAAAAATTGAACAGCAACGATCGCAGGTCGTTAAGGAGCGCGATCGACTGCGGCATCTCCAAAAAGCCGCCGAAGGAAACCTCAAAGGGTTGCAAAAAAACATTAAAGCAACGACCAACCAGATTCAGCAAAGCGAGTTGAGTTTGCAAAAGGCCACCAAAAAACTGCGCGAGTTAGAAGTTGTTTTGGTCAAGGCAGAACAAGCCTACCAGCAAAAGCAGTTTGCGACCGTTGCCCGACTGCGTTTTTTGCAGCGGCAGCAGGTTGACCGGGGTTGGGCGGTTTTGCTTCAGAGCCAGAATTTGAATGAATTTCTGGATCGACGACGGCAGTTGAAACTTATCTATGCCAGCGATCGCAAGATGTTGGTAGGGCTCAAGAAAGAAGCAGAACTGATCAGCCGTCAACGTCAACAGGTTGAACAGAAAAAGAATGAGATCGCCCTCCTGACCCAACAATTGCAGCTCCAAAAGGCAGATTTTGAAGCCCAGGCCGATTCCCAGAAAAATTTAATCGCTCGCCTGAATACCGATCGGCAAGCATTGGAAGCGGCAGAAGCCCAACTGGCAAGGGACTCCCAAAATGTTGCGGCACTAATCCGGCAAAAAGTTGGCCTGGGTGGGGTTGCTTACCGGGGTAGTGGTCAAATGCTACTGCCAACGACCGGGGAAATTACCAGTTCGTTTGGCTGGCGCACCCATCCCGTTTTAGGGTATCAACGCTTCCATGCTGGCATTGACGTTGGCGCTGACTATGGCACAACCATTTATGCCGCCGACCAGGGCACCGTCATTTTTGCGGGTTGGTATGGTGGTTACGGTAATGCGGTGATTATCGATCATGGAGGTGGTATTACCACCCTGTATGGCCACACCAGCGAGTTATATGTTGTAGAAGGGCAAACGGTGCAACGGGGACAACCGATCGCAGCCGTCGGTTCAACCGGCCTTTCTACCGGACCGCACTTGCACTTTGAGGTGCGGGAAAATGGTGAGCCAGTTGATCCGATCGCCTATTTATAGCGATTGGGCAGGTTTGATCAATCCGGTCATTGTCTCACCTGCGTTCTAATCACGGTGGCCAACAACCTGCTCAAAGCCAGTAACGAATCACATTGTTCAACTCTTTGTCAGGGCACATCATGATGCGCCTCTACCCAAAGCGGCGATATTTCACAATGCAAATAGCCCTGCAAATGAACAATGCCCCATTCAGCCCGGACTAATGACCAATAACCAATGACAGAGCAATTTTCACAATTGCTCTAGGGCTGCTATAGCACCGCTGGCATTGCTGATTAGAAATAGAAATCCCGTAGGGGCGGTATCTCCCAGGGAAAGGCTACGCGAACCCGAACCGCCCCTACGCAGATATATGTGCCTGCAAATCATGTCCGCATTCAGCAACGCCGCACCGTTTCATATCATCGTTTAGAGAGCCGATGAATCCAGATGTAGTCTTCACCTTCGGGGGAACATTTAGTCTGGATCAGGGCATTGGAGTAATGGAGATTCGCCCCTGACAGATCATTCCGGTAGCCGGAGGATGTCCACTCGCCATAGGGGTCATTCACAAAGAAGCCATACTGGTCATAGCCACGCACCACAACAATGTGTCCGAAGCTGGTGAAGTAACCATGAATAATACAGGGGCGACCCTCGGCGATCGCCTTACGGATATCGGACAAACTACCCCGACGAGTCAGATCATCCACCAAGCCGTAGTTACGGGCCATGATTGCCAGGTCGCCATCGTCCCACCGACTCAGCCCATTATTTTCCATGTAGCGATATAGTTCGTCTTCCAATTGGCCGACACCACTATTTCCCTGGATTTGAAAATAGGCCATGACCATGGCAAAAGACGTAACATTACATGCACCCGTTGGGTTCAGAGCATTGTCGAGTTGGCTCTTATGGGGCACATTTAGTTGCTTAGTGAGGGGCAGACCGCCCGGTGCGGGAGGTGCTGGCAGTGGGATAATCTGGGGCTGCTGATTGATGAACTGGATATCGGGGGCATAGGCATACCAGGTGTTGCGCGGAGGTGTACCCAGGGTATCCCATAGGATGGCTAGTTTCAGGTGCTTGTTAGCAGCAGTTCCCCAGGATTGCAAATTGAAAATACGATTGGCAGGGATCATCACCTTTTCTGTCGCCGGTAGTTGGGAGGAGTCGGCGGTTGATTGCTTGAAGGTGGTGTTCCGCAATACCTTAATACTGGGTGGCCGGATCAGTTGCACATGGGGAGTGTAAACAAACCAGGTATTACGAGGTGGATTACCTAAGGCATCACGCAACAACGCGACGCGTATGTGATTGGCATCAATTACTTTCCAGGAATGAATATCAAATGTTCGCCCTGCGGGAACTTCGACTTTGGCACCGGCGGGTAAGCGATCGGACTGCTCGGTTGTTTGCTTAAAAATCGTTGTTTGGGTGACTCTCAGTTG
>CAZGDE010000055.1:0-8659 GCA_964524315.1 uncultured bacterium | reverse complement strand
TCGCCATCAATCCTGCCTTTTGGGATTAACCTCACCATACTTTAATGGCACTAATTCAAAGCAGCAAGTCTTGTTGTGATGTTGTGCCGATCAAGGGAATGGGAGCTTGATGAGACAGGAATGATCGCAGTTCAGGCAGACTGTATGTTGAATCAATTATAAATAAGGGCGGATAACCATCCGCCCCTACCAATCGGTTGTTGCTGGGTTGTATTTATGGGAGATCGGTGCTGCCCATGAGGTAGCGATCGCACTCCCGCGCTGCTTGCCGTCCTTCGTTGATGGCCCAGACAATCAGGCTTTGGCCCCGCCGACAGTCACCCGCTGCAAAGACACCGGGCAGGCTGGTGGCATACTTGCCATAGTCGGCCTTAACGTTACTGCGGGCATCCCGCTCGACACCCAGAGCATCCAGCAACGGTTGTTCAGGCCCAAGGAAACCCATTGCCAGCAGAACCAGTTGGGCAGGTAAAACCTTTTCCGTACCGGGAATATGTTTGGGAATGAACTGCCCCTTGTCGTTGCGTTCCCACTGCACCTGAACGGTATGGACTGCTTTGACCTGGCCGTTTTCATCCCCCTCAAACTTGGTTGCCGTGGTGAGATAGCCCCGTGGATCGTCGCCAAATACCGCCGCGGCTTCTTCCTGCCCGTAGTCCATTTTGTAGACTTTAGGGTATTCGGGCCAGGGGTTATCTGGGGCACGCTCCATGGGTGGTTTGGGCATGATTTCCAACTGCACCAGACTCTTACAACCGTGGCGGATGGAGGTTCCCACACAGTCGGTGCCCGTGTCACCCCCACCGATGATCACCACGTCTTTACCAGCGGCATCAATAAAACTGTCGTCCCGTTGCCCGTCCAGCACTGCCTTCGTGTTGACAGTGAGGAACTCCATGGCGAAATGGATACCCGTGAGCGATCGCCCCTCAATCGGTAAATCACGGGGTTTGGTGGCACCCGTGCAGAGGACAACCGCATCAAAATCTTTGAGCAGGGATTCGGTCGGTAGATCCTTACCCACTTCGGTATTGCAGACGAATTTCACCCCTTCGTCTTCCAACACTTTCAGTCGTCGCAGAACCACCTGTTCCTTCTCCAACTTCATGTTGGGGATGCCGTACATGAGCAAGCCACCGGGACGATCAGCGCGTTCAAAGACAGTCACCGTATGTCCAGCTTTGTTGAGTTGGGCAGCAGCAGCTAACCCGGCAGGCCCTGACCCGATGATGGCAACCGTCTTACCCGTCCGCTTTTCCGGTGGTTCGGCGGTGATCCAGCCCTCATCCCAACCCCGGTCGATGATGGAACATTCGATGTTCTTGATCGTGACGGGGGGATTGTGAATACCCAACACACAGGAACCCTCACAGGGAGCGGGACAGACCCGTCCGGTAAATTCGGGGAAATTGTTAGTCTTGTGCAGGCGATCGAGGGCTTCTTTCCATAAGCCGCGA
The DNA here is from genome assembly GCA_964524315.1 of uncultured bacterium. Lineage (GTDB taxonomy): Bacteria > Cyanobacteriota > Cyanobacteriia > Leptolyngbyales > Leptolyngbyaceae > CAZGDE01. Next base: position 7,202 of record CAZGDE010000055.1, on the reverse strand, counting down.
TACACCAGGTCATTCCACTCTGGAATCAGGTTGTTAATGGGGCAACCACTCGCCATGCCACTGATGAGGGTTCCCGTGTGGCAGAAGGGGGTGCCACAGTCCATACAACGGGCACCCTGAGTTCGCAGTTTTTCTTCGGGAAAGGGAAGGTGAAATTCGTCCCAGTTACGGATGCGATCGCCCGGTGTCAATTCGGAGGGCAGTTCCCGTACATATTCGATAAAGCCAGTTGGTTTTCCCATGATGATGTTCCGAATTAATGATGGTGTATTGCTTAAGCGGCAACGTTGTTAGTAAGTCTTACAGTTGGGCGATCGTAGTGGGTGGGTGGTCGTAAATAGCTTTCTGGTACGGTGGCAACTGCTACGGTATTCCCTAACATGTCAAAAAACTCAATGCTATATCCGGGTTCCAATCCCTCAACAATGTGATGCTCGACAAGAGTTCCCACATCGCCTGCACATAACCCTTCCTCTGGAAGATCACGTAATAAAATGACATCCGAATATAACTTGTAATTCATACTTATCACCATCGTTTTATTAGTTAGGAATTAATGTGATTAATCTGGGAAAATCAGTGCCCTTATCAATTTGCCAGATCGTTCGGATAGAAAGTTGTCTACCGGCAGGAGTGACTAAGGGCCCAATAACTGTATAACGCATTCCGTAAGGTGTTTCTTTCGTAAGTGTAACCTCAGCAGTCAGGTGATAAGCTCGAATGTCTGTGTCGAGTTGCTGCCAGTTGTCACTGGAATAACCGCATTCAATTAATAATTTTGCTTTTGATCCTCCTCGTTCATGGTCTGGATTAAGCAAGTAATCAACTAGCTTAGCTTGTTCAATTACTGCGCGATCGCCATTGGGTAACTTCATCCTTTCAACTGCTGGATAAATTCTTTGTAGAACTCTTCATGGGAGCCTTCAAAGTTGTCCATTCCCTGTTTGGTTAGATAGCCGCTGTGTTTACCTGTATGGGGGTTCTGAACATAGCTATTAATATATTTCTTGTACTCAGGGTCTTCGCGCCAGGTGATATTAAAGGCAGCATAGTTTTGGAAGAATTCCATATTGGCATAGGCTTTAATGTTGTCGTGAATCCACCAGGCTAATGCTGTCCAGTCATGGGTTTTCTCGTAATAGGGAACGAAGGATGTCACGATCACACAGGCAGTTGCTCCCATCAGACCTTTTTCATCTTTCCTATCCCAAATGTGCCCCGCAAAATTCTTTTTATTTTCCGCACATTTGTATTGATTATTATTTTCTGCACCTTTCTCATTAACCTTACAAGAGCGATAAGCGGAACGGATACTGATTCGACCTAGTTGGTCTTGAATGGGTTCGAGGACTTCTTCACACAATTTTTTTCCAGCTTTAATGGCTAATTCTGGATCATCTGGAAGGTTGGGGATTTTTTCAATTTGAGAGATCTCCGAGTAGAGAAATTCTCGCATGAAAAAACTTTTGGAAAGTTTTGTCCGTCCAAACTCTTCTAACTCTTTGAACTTCCATTCCTTTGCCATAATCTAAAAGCCAAATCAACTCTATGTAGGATGCGTTAGTGTGAATGTAGCGCATCAATTGAACATACATCAATTCCTTAACCAACAAGGATTACGCTACGCTAACCCATCCTACAAATCATTAGATTTGTGACGCAATTAGGAATTTTTTGTCGGTAGCGTCAACGTGGGGGCGTAGCATTTGGTAGAGAAACCTTGGCGATGGGTCAGAGATTGTCTGCCAAATGCTGCGCCCCTACGGGGGTTAACCGCCACCAACGCGGGCGAGGTCGCGGGTGTTTTCTTCAAAGGCGGCGGAGAGGGCATCGTCGCCACTTAAGCCGGATTCTTCGGCGCGGCGTAATGCCTGAAGCACACGTTTGTAGTCACGGGGCATGACCTTGACGAATTTGGGCACCATGTCACTCCACTGTGCCAGTACCTTCGTGGCTTTGGGACTGCCCGTGTAATCGGCGTGTTTCTGGATCATCTGACGAATAGCGGCGATTTCATCCGCATCTTCCAGTTTTTCCAGATCCGACATTTGCGTATTGCAACGGGTAGCAAAATCGCCCTGCTCATCCAGCACATAGGCAACACCGCCACTCATACCAGCGGCAAAGTTGCGTCCGGTTGATCCCAGAACGACGACCTTGCCCCCCGTCATGTACTCGCAACCGTGGTCACCGACCGCTTCCACCACTGCCTGCACACCGGAATTACGGACGCAGAACCGTTCTCCGGCGACACCGGAAATGTACGCCTCACCACCCGTCGCCCCGTAGAAGGAAACGTTACCCGTAATGATATTCTCCTCCGGCACAAAATCCGATCCCTTCGGCGGGTAGAGAATAATCTTGCCACCGCTCAGTCCCTTGCCGAGGTAGTCGTTGGCATCCCCTTCCAGTTCGAGCGTGACACCCTGCGGTACGAAGGCACCAAAGCTCTGTCCCGCACTGCCCTGGAAGTGGAGATGAACCGTATCTTCGGGTAAACCGTGCCAGTGACGTTTGGTGATTTCGTTGCCGAGAATCGTACCCACGACTCGGTTGACGTTCTTAATCGGTAACGTGGCTTTCACCTTGTCACCGTTTTCGATCGCCGGTTTACACAAATCCAGCAACACCGTCAGGTCGAGGGACTTATCCAGCCCGTGATCCTGGGGAATCTGACAGTAGCGACCCACTGTGGAATCGGCTTCGGGTTGATACAGAATCTTCGACACATCGATACCCTTCGCCTTCCAGTGGGCGATCGCCTGCTTCGGTTCCAGCACATCCGTCCGTCCAATCATCTCGGTCATTGAGCGGAAGCCGAGAGCCGCCATCAGTTCGCGGGCTTCCTGGGCGACAAACTTCATGAAATTGACGGCATGTTCGGGTTCACCCACAAAATCCTGACGCAGGCGCGGATCTTGCGTGGCAATCCCAGCCGGACAGGTGTTCAGGTGACAGACCCGCATCATGATGCAGCCGAGACTGACTAGGGGAGCCGTCGAGAAGCCAAATTCTTCCGCTCCCAGCAGGGCTGCCACGATCACATCGCGCCCCGTCTTCATCTGCCCATCGGTTTCGACCGCAATCCGCGATCGCAGATTGTTCAGTACCAGGGTTTGGTGAGTTTCAGCCAGACCCAGTTCCCAGGGCAAACCGGCGTGTTTGATGGACGTTTGCGGGGAGGCACCCGTACCACCGTCATAGCCAGAGATCAGCACCACATCGGCGTGGGCTTTGGCGACCCCAGCGGCGATCGTTCCCACACCAACCTCTGACACCAGCTTGACGCTGATTCGGGCAGCACGGTTCGCATTCTTGAGGTCGTGGATCAGTTGGGCCAGATCCTCAATCGAGTAAATGTCGTGGTGCGGTGGGGGCGAGATCAGACCCACACCGGGAGTGGAGTGACGCACTTTGGCAATCCAGGGGTAGACCTTTTTACCGGGTAACTGTCCACCCTCACCGGGCTTGGCACCCTGCGCCATCTTGATCTGGATTTCCCGCGCCTGGGAGAGGTACAGACTGGTGACACCAAACCGTCCCGATGCCACCTGTTTGATGGCGCTGTTCTTCGAGTCGCCCTGGTCATTCGTCCAGGTGTAGCGATCTGGGTCTTCGCCCCCTTCGCCCGTGTTGGACTTGCCGCCGATACGGTTCATGGCGATCGCCAGCGTCTCGTGGGCTTCCTTGGAGATGGAACCGTAGCTCATAGCCCCCGTCTTGAAGCGCTTCATGATCGCTTCAATCGGTTCGACTTCCTCAATCGGCACCGGTTGGCGTGGCTTGAACTGGAGCAATCCCCTGAGGGTGAAAAACTTCTGGTTCTGCTCGTTAACGAGGGTAGCGTACTGCTTATAGGTATCGTAACTACCCGTGCGGACAGCCTTCTGCAAGGAGTGGATCGTTTCCGGGCTGAACAGGTGCGATTCGCCATCCTTCCGCCACTGGTATTCGCCACCCACATCCAGGTTGTGACCGTTCACTTCCCGATCGGGGAAGGCGTGGTTATGGCGGAGAGTTGCCTCTTTCGCAATCACCTCCAGATCGGCTCCTTCAATGCGGGAAGCCGTCCAGGTGAAGTAGCGATCGATCACTGAATGATCCAGTCCGATCGCCTCGAAAATTTGGGCCCCCCGGTAGCTTTGCAGGGTGGAGATGCCAATCTTCGACGCGACCTTAATCACACCCTTCGTCGCCGCCTTGATGTAATTTTTACAGGCAGTCTTGTACTCAACCCCTGTCAGCGTCCCCTGCTGGATCATGCTATCGATGGTCTCGAACGCCAGATAGGGATTGATCGCACCGCAACCATACCCAATCAGGGTCGCGTAGTGATGCACTTCGCGCGGTTCACCCGACTCCAGCACCAGCCCCACACGGGTACGGGTACCTTCGCGAATCAGGTGGTGGTGCAGTCCCGAAACTGCCAGGAGAGCGGGGATCGGTGCCTGGTCTTTGTCAATGCCCCGATCGCTCAAGATCAGAATACTGATCCCAGCGGCGATCGCCTGATCCGCCTGGGCACAAATGGCTGCTATCGATTCTTCCAGCCCTTTTGCCCCTGCCAGCGGATTGAACAGGATGGGGATCGTCAGCGATTTGAACCCACCCTCAGAAATCGTTTTGAGCTTCGCCAGTTCGGCATCGCTTAAAACAGGTGTTGCCAGTTTGATTAAATGACAGCTTTCCGGTTCGGGCTGGAGCAGGTTGCGTTCGGCTCCGATCGTCGTGATCGGAGAGGTAATAATCTCTTCCCGAATCGAGTCGATGGGCGGGTTCGTGACCTGGGCAAAAAGTTGCTGGAAGTAGTCGTACAGGAGTTTAGGGCGATCGGATAACACTGCCAGGGGAGTGTCTGCCCCCATCGAACCGACGGCTTCCACCCCATCCCGTGCCATGGGCGTAAGCAACAGCCGCAACTCCTCAAAGGTATAGCCAAAGGCAAGCTGCCGCTGGAGCAGAGGAATGGTGGCGGGTTCCGGTGGGGTAGCTTCTGGTAGTTTCACCAGATCCACCAGATGCTGATTGAGCCATTCGCGGTAAGGATGCTCCGTGGCAATCTGGGTCTTGATTTCCTCGTCGGCAACGATGCGCCCTTCTTCCATGTTGACCAGGAACATGCGACCGGGTTGGAGCCGCCCCTTGAAGGCAACCCGCTCCGGCTCCACAGGCAGCACCCCTGCCTCCGATGCCATGATCACCAGATCGTCCTTCGTGACGTAGTAGCGGGACGGACGCAGACCATTCCGATCCAGCACGGCTCCCATCATCGTGCCATCGGTAAAGGCAATCGACGCGGGACCATCCCACGGTTCCATCAGACAGGAGTGGTATTCGTAGAAAGCTTTTTTCTCGTCACTCATGGACTCGTGGGCCGTCCACGGTTCGGGCACCATCATCATGGCGGCGTGGGGTAGCGATCGCCCTGACAGCACCAGCAATTCCAGCGCATTGTCGAAAATGAGCGAGTCACTCCCATCAATATTGATGACGGGTTGAATCTTTTTGATATCGTCGCCAAATAAATCCGACTTAAACAACGACTGCCGGGCGTGCATCCAGTTGATGTTGCCCCGCAGGGTGTTGATCTCCCCATTGTGGGCAATGTAGCGGTAGGGGTGCGATCGCTCCCAACTGGGGAAGGTGTTTGTACTGAAGCGAGAGTGAACCAGCGCCAGGGCACTGGTCATATCGGGATCATGCAGATCAGGGTAGTAAAGTCCCACTTGGACAGGCATCAACATACCTTTGTAAACCAGCGTGCGACTCGACAGGCTGGAGGGATACCAGTAGGGATCGATCCCGGTGGCACGAATGGCAGCATGGGCACGTTTGCGGATGACGTAGAGTTTCCGTTCAAATGCCAGATCGTCTGTCAGGTCGGGCGATCGCTGGATAAAGACCTGCTGCACAAAGGGTTCGCTCGACTTGGCAGTATTCCCCAAAGAAGAATTATCCGTGGGCACATCGCGCCAGCCCAATATCTGTAAACCTTCCTCTGCTACGACCTGGGCGAATACCTGCTGTCCCTGTTCCCGACTGGCGCGATCGGGCGAGGCATAGATCATGCCAACCCCGTACTGACCTACCACTGGTAAGGTAAACCCTGCCGTTGCTGTTACCTTTCGTAAAAACTGGTGGGGTATTTGCAGTAAAATCCCGGCACCATCACCAGTATTGGTTTCAGCCCCACAGGCACCCCGATGATCAAGATTCAAAAGGATAGTCAACGCCTGTTCCACGATCGCGTGTGACTTTTCCCCCTTCATGTGGACGATAAAGCCAACACCACAGGCATCATGCTCGAACTGTGGATCGTATAAACCTTGCTTGGGTGGCAGTTGATGTTTGTTCATTACGGTAGGAAAGGAATCGCTCAGGCTGGTTTGATCTAATTGGTTGAATTCTCTAACGAGAAGCTTTGGAGGGGGCATGTCTTAAGGAAATTGTCAGATCTGATAGGTTTCTTTATCAAGTTTCGTGATGGTGCGACTCCTATGGTACCCACTTATTTGAAAACAGAAATGCTTGGGTAAACAGTATTACCCAAGCATTGAATTATGATTCAACTGCAAAATCACAAAATCATGACATTGTGAACGAATGCTGCATCAAAGGATTTGTGCAGAGCAAATTATTAATGCGTTATTAGTCACTGGTCACTGGTCATTGCTCACTGGTTCGTTACAAATGGCTAATGACTAATGCCCCATAACTAATGACACTTTTTAATAGCTGTCATCGCCTGCGACGGTTCGCATTGCTAATAGGTGATTGGCTTGCATCAAGCGGTCGGCGATCGCCTGTCGTAAGGGTAAATTAATGTCGGGATTGCCTAACACATCCTGGGCTAATTCCCGGTAAAGGGCACTTTTAGCAACGTCTACCTGTTCCAGCAGATTGAGATTTTCGTAGGTTGTTTGTGGCGAAACTTGCATCATAACCCCCTTGGTTGTAGCGCCCTCTGCGAGTGAAGAGGGCTATGTGTAGTTCTCGGGACGTTTGTTGACAAAAAAGTTTGGTTGAACTTCGCTGAGTTTTCTACCTGATTGACTAATAAAAACTTGAAGTGCCGATGTCTTCGCGTAGGGGCAAGTTTTGCCGAAGGACTACCTCTGAGTCGTTAGAGTGTTGCTAAACCCACCCTTACAAAGATTTGTCAATCAATCAGGCTTTCTACCGTATATCCACCAAATAGACTG
>CAZGDE010000054.1:3040-23824 GCA_964524315.1 uncultured bacterium | reverse complement strand
TAATTTCCGTGCTGTCACTGGTGCAGGATGTCACTGCCAGGGCCCAGTTAGAAGCCGATCGCCATCGCGCCGAACGGGAGTTGCGCCAACAGGCCGAACGGGAACACTTACTCGCCAATGTGACCCAGCGGATTCGGCAATCTCTTGACCTGGGCGACATTCTCACAACGACCGTCGCGGAAGTGAGGCAACTGCTCCAGGTTGATCGAGTCGTCATTTATCGGTTTGAGCCCGATTACAGCGGTACCATCATCGTTGAATCCGTTACTTCGGGTTGGCCCTCATTAATCAACCAGAATATTGTCGACACCTGTTTTGTCGACCAGTACGTCCCCCGCTATGCCACTGGTATGATTACCGCCAAGGCTGATATCTATCTGGGTGCGGTTAATTCCTGCTATGTCAGTCTGATGGAACAATTTCAGGCCAGAGCCGTTCTGGTCGTGCCAATTTTGCCAGAGAACACCCTCTGGGGACTGCTGATTGCCCATCAATGCGATGCGCCCCGTCACTGGCAACCCTGGGAAACAACCCTGATGCGGAAGCTCGCAGGCCAGGTGAGTATCGCCATTCAACATTCGGAATTGCATCGGCAGGTACACCGACTCAATGCGGGCCTGGAACGGGAAGTAAAAAAACGCACCGTACAGTTACAACTGGCCTACGAGTTCGAATCAACCCTGAAACGCATCACTGACAAAGTGCGTGACTCACTTGATGAAGACCAGATTTTGCAAGGAGCCGTCGAAGAGTTAGGGCGTGGTCTTGGTGTCATCAGTTGCAATGCGGCACTATTTGACCTGGAGGTGGGCACCTCAACCGTCCGCTACGAGTACACCACCCTGCCATCTTCGTTCCGGGGGCGGGTGTCTCGGCTGGCCGACTTCCCGGAAATTTACGAACCACTGCTGCAAGGACAACACTTTCAGTTTTGTTCCCTCCTACCGAACCCGGAGCGGGGACAGGTCGCCATGTTTTGCTGCCCCATTTGGGATGTTCAAGGCATTTTGGGTGATTTGTGGCTGGTAAATCAGTCCTACTATGCCTTTGGCGAACAGGATATTCGCCTGGTGCAACAGGTGGCCAATCAGTGCGCGATCGCCCTGCGGCAGTCGCAACTGTACCAGGCATCGCAGGCACAGGTTCATGAACTGGAACACTTGAATCGACTCAAAGATGACTTTTTGAGTACCGTCTCCCATGAATTACGGACACCCATATCCAGCATCAAAATGGCAACCCAAATGCTTGATGTGCTGTTGTTCCAACATGTCGACCCATCAACATCTGACCCAATTACTACTACCCCCAGCAGAAAGCAGTCTAGCACCGTTGCCCCCGCGCCTGAGACAACTGGTTTCGTCGGAGTAGGGGCAATTTCTTTGCCGACATGGCAACAGGCAAAACGCTACTTTGACATCCTAAAAGATGAATGTCAGCGGGAAATTGCGCTGATTAATGACCTGCTTGATCTGACGCGTCTGGATGCTGCCATTGACCCCATTCTGCCAACCAGCATTAACCTATCCGTCTGGTTGCCCCACATCCTGGAGTCTTTCAAAGAACGGACTCGACAGCAGCAGCAACAATTGGAACTGCACGCCGCCAGTCACACACCACCAATCATTACCGACATGTCCTACTTACAGCGAATTCTGGTAGAACTGCTGAATAACGCCTGTAAGTACACACCCGCAGGAAGCACGATTCAGGTAACGGTTCACATCATTGGCACTGCTGAGGCAGCTAGCGATCGCCCGGAGCCCCCATCTGCCTTCGAAGTCTCTACGACCAAAGTCAAACGATCGTCGCCGGTAATGTCGCTATTGGCACCGAGGGTTGAAATTAGTGTGACCAACTCAGGCACCGAAATTCCGCCCTCAGAACAGCAACGGATATTTGATAAGTTCTACCGCATTCCCAACAACGACCCCTGGAAGCATGGTGGGACAGGCTTAGGATTAGCGCTGGTAAAACGGTTAACCAACCGCTTAGGAGGCAACATTCGGGTCGAAAGTGCCAACAACGCCACCTCCTTTATCGTTGATTTGCCCATTTAGTGACTGGCCAATTTAATAAACATGCTGCCTCGCTGCACGTTACTTTGGCTGCCGTAACTGCTGACCGTGAGCGATCGCAGATGGGTAAATAGCGGTTTGCCAGCCAGTTCCACTACTTTCAACAGGGGAATACGTTGGGCCAGCAGGGGTTGGGCCGTTTGCCAGTCCAGATAAAAATAACCGTTGTTTGGTTGCCGGATGGGAGCGATCGCTTGTTGGAAGCGATCGCTGCTGGCAAGGGACTGGTTAGCTGCCTGCAATGCCTGTTCCATCGCAGCAACGGAGGTGGCAAAAATTTCGTAATTCCCTACGGTTGTATGCACCCCTCGGACATCAGCCTGCAATGCTGGAGCCGCATTTTTCTTACCACCAGCAGCAGTTAACCGTGTCCATGCCGATACGGTTTGATTCCCCAGGGTAATTGGCCCCACGCTAAGCCCCTGTTTCTGGGCAATTGCATCCAGTCGTTCAATTGCTTGCTTCGCCGTATCTGATGCCGTTCGTTGGGCCACAAATACCCAATCATTATCCAAAACTTTAGTTTTAGGGGCATTCTTAGCCCGTTTCCCCTGTTTCTGGGCCGGTGGTGCCACAATCTGCCCGTTGGCGGTTGGCACTAACCCCACCGCATACTCATCCTGCACCCAGTTAAAAATATCCTGTGGTAAATCAATCTGCCAGCGACTTTGCAGGTCTTTTAAGGGCTGATGAATCAATTGGGCAATGGTTGGATAACCCGTTGTGCCCACTTCTACTCCTGACCAGAGACGGCTAAGATTGCTACCCCCCGCAGCTAGAGGACTGCTGGCCGGCAGATAGGTGAGTGCCCCTACAGGCTGCGATAGGGACGGCGCGATCGCCCCCGTTTGATTACCTAACAGGGCCGTTTCCGCCAACAACCCACCCCGCTCCAGTTTCAAGGCGATCGCTAGCGTTTTATACACTGGTGTCACCGTACCAGGACGATTCCCAGCCTGCGGTGGTAGAGTATCGCTTCCCAGCCAATCAGCCAACCCCGGTAAATTGACAAACGACAAGCCAATCCGGGCATCGGGCAAACTCTCCAATGCCTTCCGGTACAAATCGGCGTTGCTCAGGTTTAATTCCGCCGCCTGGACATTATTAATGGCATCACGCAGGACTTTGGGATGATTGGCAAATAACACGAAGCGATCGCCCACTACCGCTGTCGCCAGGGATGGATCCGTCAACAACGCCGCTGGTTGCCACAGATTTTGATCCTTTTTGGGGCTGGTGGACTGCCGTTTGCTGGCAGACTCCGGTTTGCTGGTTGTATCCCCTGTGTTGCCATAGATCAACTTGACCCCGTTGTACTGTTCAAACACCAGATCAGCACCCGCGATCGCCCGTTTCTGCCAGAACAATTGCAAAAACTCGCCGGACTGTGCCGCATCCTGGGTGGCCAGTGCCACTAAATAACCGGGTTGTTTGCCATTCGTGGGGTCGCGATCGATATCCAACGTTGTAATCGCCAGGGTCAATTCCTGACCCAACCAGGGTTTCACATCCCGTTCGTACTCTAATCCGGTGTTTGCCAGCAGACTTTGTCGCAACTGTTGTAGTTCAGCGCGCGCCTGACGTCGTTCCCCTGGCGTTGCCAATGCCAGTCGAAATTGCTCTAGCTGTTCTGGGTTAACCAGTAGCGACACCATTGCTGGAGCTTGCTTCGGAACAAAGATCGCCGCCGCAGGTGTCACCACTTGCCCGCTAGTCAACAATTTCAATGGACTTTGCGAAAACAGCCAGGCAAACCCAATGGCAGCCACCACCAGTAACCCGACTACAACACTGATCAAAATAGAGGAAAACGAACGGAGCTTCATGGAAAGATCAAACGCCGTGTGCAGGCATAGCGCAACAACAATCCAGCAACCATTATTTCAGGACAGGTGTCCCTGAACTCATTACGTTTCTTGCAACAATTCCATTGCCAGGATGCAACAAGCCAGCTTAATGGGGCATAGAGTTGAGCAATCTTAACATTGACGTTTTGCCTGGATGTTTTTTTAGGTCGAGCTGATTCATCGCTCACCGTTGACAGGCTGCGTTCCACCCTTGCCTGGTCACAGAGCCCATGCGAATACATGTTTTACTCCCTGTCATCGATTAGGGAAATTGCTAAGTTAAGAATCTGCCCGATCAAGGGTAAGGTAATTTTGTCGAGAGCGGTAAAACCCCTCTTTCAACAAACAGGTAGCTCAGACCTATGTCTAATTTCAATGCCAAGCAGTTTCAGCCCAAACATTTTAACCATCAAAACCTTAATCACAAGGTAAATGGAACGGAGCCATTTCCCGATCTAAATACCTCCGAACCACTCCACTCCATGAATATTGACCAGTGGATTGAAACTCTGCGCCGCTCCGATCGCTCCTTCTACAACATGATGGCGTTAGAAGTCTGGTCAATCGCCAAGACCATGGATGGCCTCCTACCTGGATTCTGGAACCGCTTTATGACCAACCGCCAGATTGCCCTGAAACAGTTCATGCAACAAAAGCAGGTCGGGAAGTCCAACCCGGAGCAATCATCCGACGGCGATATTTAAAGAGCGTGATATCTACAAAGTGATCTCTCAAATAACACCAGCTTTTAACGTAATGTTAGTTGTCAGTTAGGGACTGTCGGTAGATAGTGATGATGGAGCAAGCCAATCACTTAACCGTGCGTTAAAAGTAAGGAAGTTGCTTTTCTGTCCGCCTCGTACCGTTTCGGTTACATCCATGAAACCTCCCGTTAACCTATCAGTCTGGCAACAATTACGAAAACGTGAAATTAGCTGCGAGGATGCGTTAAACCTGCTGGTAGATGAGTCGGGTAGTGTAACCCTCGGTTTACTCGATGCGGAGGTCAGCGCCCGGTTTTTACGGGAATTTCCCGATCGCACGGCCCTACCTCCCGTCATTCCCCTCCTGCTGTGGCAAAACTGTTACTATCTCGGCAGTCCAGTTCCCCTCTCAGTCGCACAGATTCAACAGTTGAGCGATCGCACCTTCACCGATATCAAAATCGTGCGGGTGTCCGATAAAAGTTATCGCACCTGGTTCCGGAACCAAAATCTTGACTGTAACCGCATCAATGCCCAACCCTTCGTCAATCCGTTAACGGGCGAAGTTGAGCAGGAAGACATCAGCGAATTTACCAACGAGTTACTCTCCAAAGCCGTTGACCAGATTGGCCGCATCAAAACGATTATTTCGGGGGCGTTACGGAACCGGGCCAGTGACATCCACCTGGAACCCACCCTGGATGGCTTGCGGGTGCGGTATCGGATTGATGGCATTCTGCGGGATATTACCACTCTGCCGCCGGAAATTAGTCGACGGGCGATCGTAGCCCTGAAGGTCATGTCTGACATGGACATTGCTGAAAGCCGTCGGCCCCAGGATGCCCGCATTGGCGAAAAGTACGCCGACGGTCAGGGCACCGATCTGGGGTTAGATATGCGGGTCAGTACCCTGCCCTGTGTGGGTGGCGAAAAAGCGGTAATCCGGCTGTTGCCCCGGCAAAATCCCTTCTCCAGCATGGATGAACTGGGTTTCTCTGACCAGACGCTCGATATTTACAAGAATTGGCTCCGCCAACCCCAGGGCATGATTATCTACACCGGGCCAACCGGTTCGGGTAAAACCAGTACCCTCTATACCAGTCTGCAAGCCGTTGCGACCGAGCATGTCAATGTCGTCACCGTCGAAGATCCGGTGGAATACATTCTGCCCCGCATTACCCAAACCCAGGTACATGAAGCGGCGGGAATGACATTTGCGGCTGGATTGCGAGCCATTTTGCGGCAAGATCCAGACATCATCATGGTGGGCGAAATCCGGGATAGCGAAACGGCGGAAACAGCCATTCGGGCGGCGCTCACCGGCCACCTGGTACTGACCACGCTGCACACCAACGATGCGGTGAGTGCAATTCCGCGCCTGAAGGATATTGGGCCGGATCCGGGTCTGCTGAGCGATGCGTTGTTGGGAATTGTGGCCCAACGATTAGTCCGGCGGATTTGCCCCCACTGTGCCGAACCCTATACCCCAACGGATGCTGACCTGAAAGTGTTGGCCCTTGACCGGGAACAGGCAAATATGGGGCAATGGCAACAGGGACGGGGGTGCTCGCGTTGTTTCAACTCTGGCTTTATGGGGCGTGAGGCCATCATTGAAATGGTGAATGTGAATGACCCCATCCGGGAAATTATTCACGAAGGAACGGTTACCCAATTGCACCGCTATCTCGATGAAATTCAGTTTAATTCGTTCCGAATGGCAGCGATCGAAAAGGTGACAACGGGTGTAACGACCGTGAAGGAAGTATTACGGGTAGTGCCCCACAGTGCCATGCGCCGTCGCTACCTGGAGGAGAGCAGGGTCAGTGGTCACATCAAACTAATTAATGCGTCTAGTTAGTCCGGGGACACCCTTGGAGTTCTTGAAGAACTCCGAGGGTTCAAGTTGTAGCACGACGGTTCAGGCAACTGCCGATTGTGGCAACAACGGATTGGGCGATCGCCTTCAGGTCATATCCACCTTCCAGCCCAAACAGGAGGCGATCGGTCACCTGGAAGCAGTACTCGGTCAATATCCCATAGTCCGCAGGGAGTAGATCGATACCAGCCAGTGGATCAGCGTGGTTGGCATCATATCCCGCACTGATAATTAATAAATCGGGTTGAAAGCCTTGCAGAAATGGCATGACCTTTTCCTCAAAAGCCGTGCGATAGTCTTTGAGGGCACTCCCCGTCCGCATGGGCAGGTTCAACACATTGTCGTGTTGACCTCGTTCATCGGCACGACCCGTACCAGGGTACTGGGGTGATTCGTGCAGGGAGCAGAAGGAAATCTGGGGATGATGCTCCACAATGGCCTGGGTACCGTTACCGTGGTGAACATCCCAGTCCAGGATCGCGACTCGGTTGATTCCTGGTTGGGCAAGGGCATAGTGGGCCGCGATCGCAGCGTTGGCAAAAATGCAAAACCCCATGCCAATTTCGCGCAGGGCATGGTGGCCGGGTGGTCGTGCCAGCACAAAGGCGGGGGTGCCCGTCTGCAACACATGATCAACCCCATCCAACCACGCACTGACCGCCAGTTGCGCCACCTCAAAGGTACGATAGGAAACGGGCGTATCGCCATCAATATAGCCGCCACCCTGGTTTGCTAACCGCCGCACCCCTTCGATATATCGTTCCGAGTGGATGGTTTGCAGCAGCGGTAGGAGCGATCGCTGCTCGACCTGTGTTGGCTGCCGCCATGCCAGTTGATCAGCCCAGGGGGCAGCCTGCAATGCCTCCTTAATTGCCGTCAACCGCTCTGGTTTCTCAGGATGGAAGTAGCCCGTTTCATGTTGCAGAAACTCGTCGGAGTAAATAACCGCCAGCATGTGTCTCAGTCCCAGGTGCGAGGCAGGTAGTTTTATCGTACATTATGGTGGTTTTCCACCCCTAAAACAGATAAATCAGGGCATAGTACTCCTACACCCTGATAACCCAATCTGGTTGTCTGTCATTAAACTTTGTGTCGAAATACCCTCATCCCGATTCCTTCACCCGGAAGCGAAGGGGGCAAATTAATCTGTAGGGCCAGCAACTGAATATGGATGATTGGTATTCCTGTAAACCTACCGCATTCAAATCAGTCGAAGCTAGTTAACACCTGCAACCTGCAATTCAGGTGTCAGTTTTTGGGGACGCACAGCGATGTAATCTTCCCATAGTCTTGCCAGGTCTGCTGCCTGCTCCTGGCGATCGGGGCAGATTTGATACATCCGTCGGGGGCGACCACGTCCCTGCACTTTTTGCCAGTAACCATCAACCATTTTTTCTCGCTCTAGAAACTGGAGTGCCTGGTATAGGATGGTGTCAGAAAGACGGTAAGTTGCATAGTTCCGCTCAATTAGCTGAATTAGTTCAGTCCCGTAGGAATCTCGCTTAATAAGAACGGATAGAACATAACACACTGCCTGTTCTGGGGTTAAATAGCTAATGGTGGGATGAGCAAAGAATTGGTATATCGCATCGAAGGTCATAGGAATATCACTCTGGACGGAATTAATTCTATCGTCGGGAGTAGCCAGGTATTTTTCATCTATCTCAGGGCTGATTCTTACTAATCCAGATTGATTGATTGTCTCTATCCGGCTATAGGGGCGGGTTTGGCAAATTTAACGTTTAATGTAGGGTTTTCCCGAAAACCGGCAAATTAACCTTCACCTTCGTTTTGCCCGTATATATACGTAAGTTAAATTACGCAATTGATCGAGGCAGGGCCCAGCCATATCCCGGCAGTAATTGTGTCCTAATTTGAACGCTGTCAGTATGGTTGAATGAACGATGGTTGAATGAACATCAATTGGTCACCCGTCACTAGATTCATCCTATGCGGCAGTACTACTGGTTATCGGACACTTCCTCCCCTGCGCCAACCTCGTCCCCTGCCTCCAATGGCCCTGGTTTCGATGACGCTGGTTTCGATGAGGCTGGTTTCGATAGCGCTGCTTTAGATAACGATCTGGAAAAGTTACGCCGGCAACACCAACTCATTTTGAATGCGGTTGGCGAAGGCGTTTATGGGGTTGATGGTAAGGGCATTGTCACCTTTGTCAACCCGGCAGCAGCAGCGATGATCGGTTGGCAGCCAGAGGATTTGATTGGGCAGTCCATGCATACGGTACTGCACCACTCCCATGCGGATGGCTCGTTTTACCCTGTTGCCGCCTGTCCCATCTACGCCGCATTCCAGGATGGAGTCGTGCATCGGGTCAACAACGAAGTGTTCTGGCGTAAGGATGGTACAAGTTTTCCTGTGGAATACATCAGCACACCCATGCATGATGAGCAGGGAAACCTGGTTGGTGCCGTGGTGGCCTTTCGCGACATTACCCAGCGCAAATGGGCAGAAACGGTTTTGCAACAGGCCAACGAAGAATTGGAATTAAAAGTGCAGGAACGCACAGCGGAATTACAGCAGCTCAATGAACAGTTAAAGGCGTTGAGTGAATTGAAGTCACGGATGGTGGCAACGGTTTGTCATGAGTTTCGGAACCCGTTGAATAACATCTCGTTGTCTGTTTCCTACCTCGATCGCTACGAGGGACAATTGTCTGCCCCCCAAAAGAGTCAACACCTGGGAGACATTCAGGCCAACGTGGAGCGGATGACCCAGATGATTGACGACATTCTGGTCATTGGCAAAGTAGAGGCCAAAAAGGTTGAACTGCAACCCGACCTGCTGGATTTAGTTCCTTTTTGTCGGGCGGTTGCGGGTGAGATGCAAGCCATCGCCCCCAACTACATCATTCAGTTTTCCTGTCCCAGCAAATCGCTCCAGGCACCGTTCGACGAGCAGTTGTTGCGATCAATTCTGGTCAATATCCTGTCTAATTCGATTCGTTATTCAACGGGCGATCGCCCCATTCGCTTCCAACTGTGCCAGCGCGACCAGCACATCCTCTTTCAGGTGCGTGACTATGGGATGGGGATTCCGGCTGATGATCTCCCCCACCTGTTTGAACCCTTTCACCGGGGTCGAAATGTCAGCAATATTCCTGGTACCGGACTGGGGCTAAGCATTGTCAAGAAATTTGTAGATTTGCACCAGGGCAAAATTGATGTGACCAGTCAGGTGGGCCAGGGAACGACGTTTACAGTCTGTTTGCCTATAGTAGGAAAAGGGTGATGCGGCATAGCCGGATGAAATGACATAACGTTTCAATTTATCCAACACCGAATCCATCCCTCAAATCAGCAACATCGTAAGCGAGAATAGGCAGGCAACAGGAGTGACTGGATGCTGCAGTTAGATCAGGTTATTGGCGATCGCTACCAGCTCCGGCAACGATTAGGACAAAATGCCGGCCGGCAGACCTGGCTAGCCATTGATCAGCAATCGCAGGCGTTGGTCGTCGTCAAGCTGTTAACCTTTAGTGACCAGGTGCAATGGGAGGATCTGCGTCTGTTTGAACGGGAAGCCCACATCCTCAAACACCTCCACCATCCTCGAATTCCCAGTTACCGTGACTATTTCCGCATCGACGATCGTCTGTTGTGGTTTGGGTTGGTGCAGGATTACATCCCGGGGCGATCGCTCAAACAGGCAATGGTCGAGGGGGATGTGCTGACAGAAGCGGAACTCCGCATTATTGCCGCTAATATTCTCAATATTCTGGTTTATTTACACAGCTTGAATCCACCCGTCCTGCACCGGGACATTAAACCCAGCAACCTGATCTGGGGGGAGGATGATTACATTTATCTAATCGATTTTGGGGCCGTGCAGGATCGGGCAGCCAGGGAAGGGGCAACCTTCACCGTCGTGGGCACATTTGGCTATGCCCCGTTGGAACAATTTGGCGGCCGAGCCACCCCCGCCTCGGATCTCTATGCGTTAGGAGCAACATTAATTCATCTGGCCACCGGGATCGCACCGGCTGATTTACCCCAGCAGGATGGGCGGTTGCAATTTGCCCACCTGACCCAATTGAATCCCGGCCTGGTTCGCTGGTTGAGCAAATTAACAGAACCCAACCTCAGCGATCGCTACAAAACGGCCCGCGCCGCCCTCAGCGCACTACAGGCAAACGAACTGGCCATTTCCACCAGTGGGCTGGCCAGACCAGAGAATTGTTCCATCCACCTGGTCAAATCCCCCGAACGGTTAGCCATTACCATCCCCGGTTTAAAACCACTGCACCTACTGACACCGAAACGGTTAGGCTTACTGATTCTCATTCCGTTCCTCGTCGCGGTGTTTCTGGCACGAGTCACAGCCGGCATCGTGTTGTTCAAGCTTTTCCAAATATTAGGGGTGCCACTCATGATTCTGGCGATCGCCAGCTTCCTCCTGTTGTTGTTTGGTAAAACAACCCTTACCTTTGACGGCCAACACTTTGAAATCATCACAAAAGGGTTGGGGGTATATCTCAGACGACAGCGGGGTAAGGTGGCAGATATCGACAAAGTCTTTTGTAGTGACACAAAGGCGCTTTTTGGTGCTAAAGCCAGCGAAGTGACCCTGGCAGCAGGCGTGCAGGAGTACTCTATAGGGCGCTTCGATCCACCCCTGACCGAAACCGAATGTGTCTGGCTTGTAGATGAAATCCGTAGCTGGCTGGGTATCGGTCAAGGTGATCGGTTACCCGCAGAATGATGCCAGGGTCAGGAGGGAATCATGATCAGGGAATGATGCGTGCTGAGATGAGACTTTCATCATCCACTCTCCCCTCCTCCCTAACCTTCTCCCAGCCTACCGTCTTATCGGCCTCGCCCCTATGCCCCAACCCCACTATCGCCTCAACGATCGCTACGAACTCCAGACCAAACTGGGCCAGGATGCCAGTCGGCAGACGTGGGTTGCCACTGACCTGGGTAGTCTGTCCCACCCACGGGTCATCGTGAAACTACTGGCACTCAGTCCCCAAATGCAATGGGATGAGAGCAAGCTGTTTGAACGGGAAGGACAAATTCTGCAACGGTTGGATCATCCCCGCATTCCCAAATATCACGATTATTTTGTCCTGGATTCGTTGCCAGACTCGCGCTTTCCCTGGTTCTGTCTGGTGCAAAGTTGCATTCCCGGTATGTCGTTGCAACAGTTGCTGGATGAAGGGCGACGGTTCACCGCAGCAGAGGTCGAAAAGGTGGCGATCGAGATTTTGAGTATTCTGGTCTATCTACATGGGCTGGAGCCACCCGTCCTTCATCGCGATATTAAACCCAGCAATTTAATCTGGGGAGAGGACGATCGCCTCTATCTGGTCGATTTTGGAGCCGTACAGGATCAGGCAGTGGCGGCAGGCGCAACATTTACCGTCGTCGGCACCTATGGCTACGTCCCGATGGAACAGTTTGGCGGACGGGCCGTGCCAGCGTCTGATCTGTACGCCTTGGGCGCAACCCTGATCCATCTGCTGACGGGAACGGCTCCGGCTGACCTCCCGCAACGGGATGCCCGAATTCAGTTTGCCGATCAGGTAGGGGTGGATCTGGGATTCGTGAATTGGATTGGCAAGTTGACCGAACCACAGGTGTCCGAGCGACTCAGCAGTGCCCAGGAAGCCATAGTGGCCCTGGAACAACGTCACGCGATTACCCCACCCATCACTAACCGCAAACCCAGAGGTAGTCGAATTCAACTGCACAAATCAGCGAACCAGTTGGAAATCAAAATTCCACGCCGAGGATGGCGCTCCATTCGGGGTATCTACGTCCTGACCATATTTCTGTCGACGTTAGGCATGTTGTTCTGGTGGGGCTGGTTTGCGGTGATCCTGCTACCAGGAGCAGTGGGGACATTATTCGCGATCGCCTTCGACCAAACCTATATCCGGCTTGATCGCGATCGCGATCGGTTTGAGGTGCGGCGGGAAATCTTTGGAATTTGCACGAAAAGGTCACTGGGCAAAATCGCTAACATCACCCGCATCAGCGAAACAGAGGTCAAACACGCGGGCGAAGTCAGAGGAGTTGCCATCGAAACAGGTCACTACGGCAAACAATTTTCCACGAATCCCCTCGCCACGGTGGAACGTAAATGGCTCATCGAAGAACTCAACGACTGGTTGCAACTGGAGCCAGAATCACATCCAGAACCACAACTGGCCGAAGATTTACGCCAGGAATGGTTTGACGACAACCCCGACAATCGCCGCGATCGGGAGCCGTAGAGAGACTGCCTTAAAAACGCAGGATCTTTCAGTACTTTGTCGCTTGTTGTTATAACATCCTCCGGTAGGGTGAGGAGAAACGGGGAATTGTATAAGAAGATACATTTTCTCTCCAAACTATAGTCCTAATATCACAAAGTTATTACCGAGTCCTATGTGTATCCTCGGCTTAGTTTAGTGGGGAGCTTTTAACTCCATGACCAACATTCGTCGGCGTGACTTTATCATTTTCAGTTCTGCGGCTGCGGGTAGCGTTCTACTTAAGGCATGTGGCGGCAGTTCTACGCCTACAGCTTCAACTCCAGCCTCACCGGAAGCATCGCCTGCGGCTTCTGCCGTTTCAGGTGACACCATCAAAGTTGGCATTCTCCACTCGCTCAGTGGCACGATGGCCATCAGTGAAAAAAGCGTGGTAGATGCGGAAGAACTTGCGATTGAAGAAATTAACAACGCAGGTGGCGTACTGGGCAAAAAGATTGAAGCAATTAAGGAAGACGGTGCGTCTGACTGGCCCACATTTAACGAAAAGGCGAAGAAATTAATCGATCAGGACAAGGTGGCAACGGTCTTTGGTTGCTGGACATCGGCCAGCCGTAAGTCTGTACTACCTGTGTTCGAATCGAAAAACCACATGCTGTGGTACCCCGTACAGTACGAAGGTCAGGAATGTTCTAAGAACATCTTCTACACCGGTGCTGCCCCCAACCAGCAAATTGAACCGTCCGTAGACTGGTTACTGGAGCAATACAAAGGCAAACCCTTCTTCCTGGTGGGTTCTGACTATGTGTTCCCCCGGACTGCCAATACCATCATCAAAGCGCAATTAGAAGCAAAAGGTGGCAAGGTAGTCGGTGAAGACTACATCCCCCTTGGCGGTACAGAAGTCACCCCCATCATTTCTAAGATTAAATCGGCAATGCCCGATGGTGGTGTCATCTACAACACCCTGAACGGTGACAGCAACGTAGCCTTCTTCAAGCAGTTACAGGGTGCCGGGATGGGGCCCGATAAGTATCCCTCTATGTCCGTCAGTATTGCGGAAGAAGAAGTGAAGGCGATCGGCGTTGACTACTTGAAGGGTCACTTTGCTGCCTGGAACTACTTCCAGACTGTTGAGACCCCCGCCAGCAAGAAGTTCGTTGAAGCATTTAAGAAGAAGTACGGCGACGATCGCGTGGTCAATGACCCGATGGAAGCAGCCTACATCATGGTGTACCTATGGAAGCAGGCGGTTGAGAAAGCCACAACTGCAGATGATCTAGAAAAGGTGCGGATGGCAGCTTACGGGCAAACCTTTGATGCCCCGGAAGGCATGATCACCATGAACCCGAACCACCACATTTCCAAATTCGTGCGGATTGGGAAAGTGCGGGATGACGGACTGTTTGAGATCGCATTTGAAACGAAAGAAGCGGTTAAACCCGTGCCCTGGAACCAGTACGTGGCTGATACGAAGGGTTACTCCTGCGATTGGTCTGACCCGGCTAAGGGTGGTAAGTTCAAGACGACCTAGTTGATTCTAGCGATTTAGATTTTGGATTTTGGGCTACAGATTTTTCTGGGTTCAAAATCCAAAATCTTTTAGATGTTATTTAAAAATCTTTTAATTTCACCGCTACGAATGATACCCCTACCTGCAAGGCATTGGAGATAGGGAATTATCGGTATGGATGACGGGTGGGAGATGGATTTGGGTTGATCAGGCGCTAGGGGGAATGTCCGTTGTCACAACTTTTGGAATCACTGTTTGGGGGGCTCAGCATTGGCTCGGTATTGCTGCTGGCGGCATTAGGCTTGGCAATTGTGTTTGGGCTGATGGGCGTGATCAACATGGCTCACGGTGAGTTAATGATGCTCGGTGCCTACACCACATTCATGGTGCAAAATGCCCTGAAGAAAACGGCCCTGGCTGAGTTTTACATTTTCTTCGCGTTGATTGCTGCCTTTCTCGTCACGGCAGCATTGGGATTATTACTCGAACGAGGGGTGGTGCGGTATCTCTACGGCAGGCCGCTAGAAACCCTACTGGCAACCTGGGGTGTCAGCCTGATCTTGCAACAATTTGTCCGCAGTGTGAGCTGGCAGTTTAGCGTTGGTTTGGGATTATTCTGCATTCTTTTTTTTGGCGCATTTTGGGTACTGTCCAAACGGGCCGATTTCGAGCGAATACGGGGTTGGATACTGGCAGTGATGTTGCCCCTATCAGCTGCGATCGCGATCGTTACCTCCAATGTTTTAGGACAAACCTACAAGCTGGCCTTTACAAAACCCTGGTTTGGGACTCAGGGGGTAGATGTAACTGCGCCCAAGTGGTTACGAGGCGGTTTACCCATTGGGGGTGATTACCAACTGCCTTACACCCGTCTGTTCATCATTATTCTGACGATCGCCTGTGTTGCTGGTGTTTACTGGTTCCTGAACCAAACTGCCTGGGGTCTACGGATTCGGTCCGTCACCCAAAATCGCAGTATGAGCGCCTGTCTGGGTATTCCAACCAAAACGGTTGATGCTCTTACCTTTGCGATCGGTTCCGGGCTGGCTGGGGTCGCCGGGGTTGCAGTTAGTTTGTTGGGTTCGGTTAGCTCCAATATTGGCCAGAGCTACATTGTCGATGCATTTATGGTTGTCGTCGTCGGTGGGGTGGGCAAGCTGGTCGGCAGTATCGTTGCCGCCCTGGGGATTGGCACCATCAGCTATGTGGTTGGCTCCAATGCCCTCGGTCCACTGGTGTCGTTTAGACCCGAACTGAAGGTTCTGTTCGAGTTTTTTGCTTCCGGCCCGATGGCAAAGGTAGTCGTTTTCGCGTTGATTATTGTGTTCCTCCAGTTCCGTCCAGCTGGTTTGTTCCCGCAGAAAGGACGTACCGCAGAGGCATAGGGAGAAGTCATGACCGTCGAAACATTAGAAACGAAGGCAAGTGGAGAACAGGTCAGCCGTTCGCGCCAACGCCGTCGATCGCTCCTGATTGAGATCGGTATTGTGGTGGCGATCGCACTTCTACTGCTACTTGTGATTCCTCCCATCCTGACCGCCGCCGGGCAAGGAGTACGGGTTAACCAACTGGGTCGCTTTCTGGCACTGGCGATCGCGGCTCTGGGAATTGACCTGATCTGGGGCTATACGGGTCTACTGAGCCTCGGACATGGTATTTTCTTTGCGCTGGGTGGGTATGCCCTGGCTATGTATCTGCAATTGCAGCCAGTTCCCGGACAACCAACGGTTTTACCTGAATTTTTTACCCTCTACGGGGTAACAGAGTTACCGTTCTTCTGGAGACCGTTTTATTCGTTTCCCCTGACACTACTGGCAATCATTGTTGTGCCTATGGTGGTCGGTGGGGCGCTAGGCTACCTGGTATTCCGCAATCGAATTCGGGGTGTCTACTTCTCTATTCTGACCCAGGCCGCGTTGATCGTCTTCTTCAACTTCTTTAACGGCCAACAAAAACTCATCAATGGGACGAATGGGCTGAAAACAGATACGTCCTACATTTTCGGTACGTTGGTCAGTGATCCTAAGATCCAGACCCTGTTTTACGCACTCAGCATCCTGTTTCTGGTCGCGTCCTATGCCTTCTGTCGCTGGCTAACCAGTGGTCGGATGGGCCGCATGCTCGTAGCAATTCGG
Organism: uncultured bacterium; assembly: GCA_964524315.1. Taxonomy (GTDB): domain Bacteria; phylum Cyanobacteriota; class Cyanobacteriia; order Leptolyngbyales; family Leptolyngbyaceae; genus CAZGDE01. Next base: position 7,457 of record CAZGDE010000054.1, on the reverse strand, counting down.
GACGATGAAACACGGGTACGCTTCTCTGGGTATAACCCAACAGGCTACAAAGTTTTTGTGTTTGCCATCTCTGCTGCCCTCGCCGGGATTGCCGGCTCGCTCTATACCGTCCAATCGGGCATCATTACCCCAAAGGCGATGGATGTAGCCTTTTCCATTGAGATGGTAATCTGGGTTGCGGTTGGTGGTCGGGCAACGCTGGTAGGAGCAATCTTAGGTGCATTAATCGTTAACTTTGCCCGTACCCTGTTGAGTGAACAGTATCCCGCATTCTGGCTGTTTTTCCAGGGGGCACTATTCCTGATTGTGGTAACCGTCCTACCCAGTGGCATTTTAGGATGGCTACGGACTGAGGGACTTGACTGGTTGCGATCGCGCTTCAGTCGTCCTCCAATCGTTGATACCTATCCCAGTCTTGAAGCAGATCCGGAAGTGAACTATGAGCGGAAAAATCTTGGAGATTGAAAACCTGACGGTTAGTTTTGATGGCTTTAAGGCAATCAATAACCTCAATTTCAGTATGGATGAAGGCGAGTTGCGGGTTGTGATTGGGCCAAATGGAGCAGGCAAAACGACCTTCATGGATGTGATCACAGGTAAAACGAAGCCAACGGAAGGGCGCGTGTTCTTCAAAGGGAAAAATTTACGCCCCTATGCTGAACACGAAATTGCCCGGTTAGGGATTGGGCGGAAGTTTCAGACACCTCGTGTGTATCTTAAACTCACACCACGGGAAAACCTGGAACTTTCATGTGCAAGGCACAAGAACGTGTTTGCCGCTTTACGGGGTCGTGGTTCCAGTGCCGAACGGCAGATGGTGAGCGGGCTATTAGAAACCATTGGCTTAGAACTGAAGGCGGATTTACCCGCCGAACTACTATCCCACGGCGAAAAGCAACGGTTAGAAATTGGAATGTTGGTCGCCCAATCACCTGATTTATTACTGGTTGATGAACCCGTTGCTGGCCTGACGGACGAAGAGACCGAAAAAGTCGGTGATTTACTTCTGGCCCTGGCAGAAAGTCATTCGATCATGGTCATCGAACATGATATGGAATTTGTTCGCCAGATCGCTCGCAAGGTAACGGTGTTACATCAAGGGTCGGTTTTGTGCGAAGGCAACATGGACGAAGTGCAAAATGACCCACGCGTGATTGAGGTTTACCTGGGTCATCAGGACGACGAACACGTTGCTGCTTAATGTCATCCTGGTCAACTTTTTTCTGCCGATTATTCTTCGTTAGTCCCGCTATTGTAGGGGCAAGTTTAGCCAGAAGCGTTGCAACTTAATTAGCCAATCATGGCAAAACTTGCCCCTACAAGATTTCTCTACTCCCCTACTCCTGCTCCTCCTATGAGTCAAACGAACGGCGCAGTTACTCTCGATTCTTCGACAACAGCAGTGCAGCCGATGTTGGAGATATCCAATCTGAATGTTTATTACGGTGAAAGCCACATTTTGCGGGATGTTGACATGGGTGTCGCACCGGGTAAGATGGTGTGCTTAATCGGACGCAATGGTGTTGGTAAAACAACCCTCCTGAAAACGGTGATGGGTTTACTTTCCCCCCGTCGGGGCACGATTAAGCTGGGTGGACAGCCGCTCACTGGCAAAACACCAGACCAGCGTGCCCGTTTAGGGATTGGCTACGTACCCCAGGGTCGGGAGGTTATTCCTCGCCTATCGGTGAAGGAAAACCTGATCCTGGGATTGGAAGCACGTCCACGGGGAGAAGTGAAAAAGCAGGAAATACCGGACGATATTTTTGAACTGTTTCCTGTCCTGAAAACGATGCTGCACCGAATGGGTGGTGACCTGAGTGGTGGACAACAACAGCAATTGGCGATCGCCCGTGCTTTGATGGGTCGTCCTCGCCTCCTGGTGCTGGACGAACCAACGGAAGGCATTCAACCGTCGATCATTCTAGAAATTGAAGCGGCTGTACAACGAATCGTGCGTGAAACTGGCATTTCTGTTCTTCTGGTGGAACAACACTTGCACTTTGTCCGGAAGGCAGACTGGTACTACGCCATGCAGAAAGGTGGCATCGTCGCCGCAGGCCCAACCAGTGAATTAAGCAATGAGGTTATCCAACGCTTCCTGGCCGTGTAATTGATCGGCGATCAGTTAATTTTAAGAAAATCGGCGAGGGGAATTGAAAACATTTTCAATTCCCCTCGTTTTTTAGTAATACCAATCAACAATTGAAGTTTAGACTAAATGTAATTTTCCATTATGGGTAAGGGCGTAAAGCCATGACGGGCATACAAGAAAAGCGCAGCCATGCCGTCAAGCTACACAGCCGTTTGCCCCTCCTACAAGTAGCGTATTTTTTGAATTAGTCTAAACTCTAGTCAATAAATACTAGTCATTAGTTGGCTCCAATGACCAATGACCATCTTCCCTAACTTTTTCACCAATCAAATAGGGTTTCTATAGCGATCCTATTTGGATTGTGAAAGGGCTTTCCCGACAGGGAAAACCCTTTCACAACTCTCTTTGTTCACTAACAATCTAGGGCGGCTATATATTAATTATTCAATGAATTCTTCGATAAAAAATCAGGAGAATTCAACCAATGATTGAACCCTCCTGAATGACTACAGTCATTCTGCAATTACAGTCTTGCACCTAGCGGAATCACTGTACTTAAGGAATGTCCGAATAGTTTCAATAGATTGACATAACGTGGGTGGGAAAGTAAATTCAACATCCGCAAAGTTATGACATCTACAAGCGTTTAGATGAGGCTATATCAATCGTATAAATTCAAATAAACAACCCCAATTTCACCACAAAATTGACTAGCTCGCTACAATTTCGTCCGTCTTAAGACAGATACCTTGAACAGGTGCCACATAGCGTTCCTATCGGAATTGTGAAACGGATATTTTGCGAAACCCCCGTTCCCAAAGTCTCTCCCCTTCCTTAACAATTCCGGACTGCTATGTGAATTGATATTGTTTCGATTTCGGAGACTGAACGTGTTATTGCGTACTCTGATTGTTTTAATTGCCGGGTTGGGCTTATCAGTCGGTTTGTTCCCTGGAGAGGCTCTAGCTCAAACTTCAACACCTGATGCCGCAACACTGGCAGCTAACGCGCAAATATCAGCAGATACCTCATTCATGCTCATCTGTGCAGCTCTGGTGCTGGTCATGACACCAGGTCTGGCTTTTTTCTACGGTGGGTTTGTTCGTTCTACTAACATTCTCAACACTCTATTGATGAGTTTTATTCTGCTCGTCGTTGTTGGAGTTACATGGATTCTTTGGGGTTACAGTCTGGCTTTTGCACCAGGTACCCCCTTCATCGGTGGTCTGCAATGGTTGTTTTTAAACGGTGTCGGGCTAGAAACAACTGATTACTTAAAAGGTTCTGAGCCTGAAGCAGTAGTTTCCTATGCTGCGACGATCCCCCACCAGGCATTCATGATCTATCAGGCGATGTTTGCCATTATCACGCCTGCTCTGATTTCTGGGGCGATCGTGGAACGGATGAAATTCAAAGCCTATTTCTGGTTCATTCTGATCTGGTCAATCGTCATCTATTGCCCGTTAGCACACATGGTTTGGGCAAAAGGTGGACTGATGGGCTTATATGGCGGTTTTGGCGCGCTTGACTTTGCCGGGGGCACGGTTGTCCATATCAGTTCTGGGGTTTCGGCACTGGTAGCCGCTCTGGTGCTGAAAAATCGGCACAACTATCCCGATCGCCTGACGGCCCCTCATAACGTCCCTTTCATCATGATTGGTGCCGCCTTACTCTGGTTTGGCTGGTTTGGCTTTAACGCAGGTAGTGCGCTGGCATCGGGAGCATTGGCAACGAGTGCGTTTGTCGCCACGAATTGTGGTGCGGCGGCGGCGGCACTGGTTTGGGTTTTGATGGAATGGGTCTTGATGGGCAAGCCAACCGCTGTTGGACTGGCAACCGGTGCCGTAGCAGGGTTAGTGGGGATCACTCCAGCGGCGGGTTTTGTCACTCCAATCGCAGGTTTGCTAATTGGTGGTATTACGGCTTTCTGCTGCTTCTATGCCATTCGCATTAAGAACAAACTGCGTGTAGATGATGCCCTGGATACCTTCCCAGTACACGGGGTTGGTGGCACAATTGGGGCCATTCTGACTGGCATCTTTGCCACAACCCAGGTTAATGCGGCGGGGGCAAACGGTTTACTGGCAGGCAATCCCGCTCAGGTATTGAAACAATTGGGTGCTGTCGCGATCGCCTGGATCATTGCTGGTGTTGGCACGTTCGTCATCCTCAAGATTTTGAGCATGGTGATGAGCTTACGGGTATCACCGGAAATTGAAATTCAAGGACTTGACCCAACCGAACACTTTGAGGTTGGCTACGGTGAGCAGGGCATTCATGAACCATCCAGTGTCAGTAGCCCAATCAAGGTAGGAGTTGACT
>CAZGDE010000054.1:0-3030 GCA_964524315.1 uncultured bacterium | reverse complement strand
TTTGCAGTCCAATCTATGTCTAGATACAGATTGATCGGCTAAAACCGCCCTTGCAGTTTGCGGATTTATTAAATCTACAGTCTTAAAGCGGTGGCTAAAAAAGTGGATGTATTGAAACAAGTTTTTCCAACATCCAAACTTGTTTAACTCCTGGGTTCAGCAACACTTGGTATCACCCATCCTGGATAATTGAGAATTGATGTACAGAAAAATGGTGGAACATAACTTCCACCATTTTTTTATGCGTAAATCTGTAGTGCCTAAAACAGCCAAAAATGAATGATCATGATTCATTCGTTATTCTCCAGGTTCAGTGTCACTCGCCCGAACATAGATTCTATTCGCTGGCTGATTTTTAGTTTGTTCGGCACGGTTTTTCTCTTGGAATTGTTTACTTCGGCTGAATATGTCTTTAGTTATCTCTATGTCGGCCCCATTCTGCTAGCTAATTTGCGCTGCGATCGCCAGTTTGCCGTCCGTTTAACGGTTGCCGCCGCGTTAATGACACTCGTTAACCTGTGGATACCTGGCAGCCACATCGTTACCACATTTACGATTGCCAACCGTTTCATTGCTGTTTTTGCCCTGACTGTGACAGCAACATTGGCCTACCGCAACCGTTGTTACGAAGAGGCGATCGCCCAACAAACAGCAAGACTACAGTTCCAGGAACAGCTCGCCAACCTGCGAGAGGACTTTGTGTCTACCCTCACCCATGACCTAAAAACGCCGCTACTGGGTGCAATTGAGACCTTGCGAGCCTTTCAACTGCATCAATTTGGCCCTATCACCGATACCCAGCAAAAAGTTATCGCAACCATGATTCGGAGCCACCAGGCGAGTTTGCACCTGGTAGAAACCGTGTTAGACATATACCGAAATGACGTTGAAGGTGTTCGGTTAGAGCAACAACCAGTGGATTTAAACGGGTTAGTCGAACAGGTCGTCGATAGTTTAAGTACCCTGGCCGCCAGTTATCAGGTTTCGATGCAGTTGCACCGGCAACAGTCAACAACGCAAGACTGCTGGATTAATGGAGATGCACTCCAACTCCAACGGGTACTATCGAATCTGTTAATCAATGCGATCAATCATTCGCCAATTGGTGGCACTGTAGAAATTTCATTGGACGTGCAGCACCACGCGACGACCATGCAACCCACGATCCGGGTGCTGGACGAAGGCCCCGGCATCCACACCACAGAACTGCCCCAACTGTTCGAGCGATTTTACCAGGGACGCAGCGATCGCCAAGCCAAGGGGGCCGGACTGGGTCTGTATTTATCGCGGCAAATTGTTGAGGCTCATGGTGGCACTATCTGGGCAGAAAATCGCGCTGGGCGGGGAGCCTTATTTGGAATTCGTTTTCCCACCTGCGATCTATGAAACCTTGCAAAAATGTACTTTTACTAAGAAAAGCTGAAGTTTTTCAAGTTTTCTTAAATAACTTTCAGGCAACCCTGGTAAATTTGAAAAAATTCATCCTGTGCAAATTTCGAGAAAAATTCTTTGAATATAGAAAACTTTCAAAATTCCCCTTTTTTGTTTTTAATATGAACTCTTTGCCACTCCGGATCTTGCTTGTCGAGGATGATGAATTATTTCGCCTGGGGTTGCAAATGAAACTGCAGCAGGAAGGCAGCATTCAAGTTGTTGCGGAAGCAGGCGATGGCGAAACAGCGGTCAAATTAGCCACTCAATACGAACTGGATGTAGTTCTGCTAGATATTGGGTTACCTCGCATTGGTGGTATCGAAGCCTGTCGTCAGATCAAGCAGAAACGTCCGAATTTATCAATTTTGGTGTTGACATCCCGCTCAGATAAGCTACTGATTAATCAATTACTGGAAATTGGTGTGCAGGGATACTGCTTAAAGGGGGTGGGGGTGGAAATGCTGCTACTGGCATTGCGCTCAGTCGCAGGCGGGGCATCCTGGTGGGATCAAACGGCAACCGCAGAAATTTACACCCTCGCCCACACAAAAACTACTCCAGAACCCACATCTCGCCTCACCCCCCGCGAACAGGAAATTCTGAAACTAATTACCGCTGGCAAAACAACCCAGGAAATTGCGACGGCTTTCTTCATCACACCTGGAACAGTACGAGTCCATATTCATGCCATTTTGCAGAAACTAGAAGTTCGGGATCGCACCCAGGCTGCCCTTATTGCACTCCAACAAGGCTTAATTGTTAACGAATCCATAAGTTAAGGGCTGTGAACAAACCCTTTCTTCTTGGATTAACCTGTAGGATGCTGGTAGCGTCAGTACACAGATTATTGCTTGCGTGTGTGTAAATACACGGTGGTGTTTTAGATGGGTGTTGCAGCTAGGTTCAGCACACGGTAAATCGCCGGTTGAGCGTGGCGCAACCCACATTGTCTAATCCATTACCAAATACATCTGGCGGTTTTTGGGTTCATGGGAGTTGTTATGGCAGCATCAAAAGCTTTGTGTGTTTTGAGTGGAGGGCAAGACTCCACTACCTGTGCTGCGATCGCCTGTCAGCAGTTTGATGAAGTCCATGCCATCACATTTGACTACGGCCAACGTCATGCGATCGAGTTAGACAGTGCGATCGCCGTTGCCCGTTCACTTCACCTCAAAAGTCACGAAATTATCGCATTGGGGCCAATTCTCAAAGGAACATCTCCCCTTGTTGCCGATACCCCCTTAGGCGAGTACAACTCTGTAGAGGACATACCGGAGGGCGTAGAGTCAACCTTTATCCCGGCACGAAATCTTCTATTCCTGACACTGGCAGCTAACCGGGCAGCCATACTCGATAGCCGCGATCTGTTCATTGGGGTATGTGAGGCAGACTTTGCCGGCTACTATGATTGCCGCCAGGTCTTTATCAACGCGATGGCAACCGCTTTGGGAGAAGGAATTTGGGGTGATCCCGCAGCCTTCACCATTCATACGCCCTTGATGAGATTGACCAAAGGAGAAAGTGTAACCTTAGCCAGGCAGGTGTTAGGTGAGCGGTTCGAATCGGTGTTTGAATTAACGCACACCTGTTATGCAG
>CAZGDE010000053.1:3060-23953 GCA_964524315.1 uncultured bacterium | reverse complement strand
TTATTCGCGTCTTTGCGAAACCGGGTGAAAGCAGTGTTTACCGACTGAATTTACAAGCCAATAACCTGCCAGTTTTGGCAACGAAGAGTAATCTGGCGGTCAGCGAGGGCACAGCCGGAACGATCAGTAGCACACTGTTAAGCGTCACGGATGCCAACAATACCCCCGACCAACTGGTCTTTACCCTGACCGATCCCCCCGACAATGGCACGTTGAGTTTGAATGGGGCCGCACTCGGTACTGGTAACTTGTTCACCCAGGCCGATATCAATGCTGGCCGTCTGACCTATGGGCAAAACGGCAGCGAAACCCTGGCCGATACCTTTACGTTCTCAGTATCCGATGGCACGACGCTGGGTACTCTGACCAACCAGACGTTCACAATCAATGTGACGCCGGTCAATGATCTACCGCTCCTCATCAGTAACAATCCGCTGGCGGTGTCTGAAGGTGCAGCCGTCACATTTAGCACGACCCAACTCCTGATGACGGATGTTGACCACCTGGCATCAGAGCTAGTTTACAGTTTGAACAGTTCGCCCACGAATGGAGTCCTGCTCCTATCTGGTAGAACACTAACTGCTGGTCTAACCTTTACCCAGGCAGATGTTTTAGCTGGTAATCGCCTGTCCTATCTACACAATGGCAGTGAATCAACCAGCGATAGCTTTACCTTTACCGCCCTTGATATTGCCGGGGGCACTGTTCTCCCCACACCCAATACATTTAGCATTGCGGTCACGTCATCGAATGATCCACCGACCCTAGTCACCAATGCCGGATTAACGCTGAACCAGGATCAGTCCATCGCCATCACCAATACGGTCTTGCGGGTCACGGATCCAGAATTCAATACAGCCGCTACTGAAGATCTGTTGGTGTACACAGTGACGGCCCTTCCCAACAATGGCACGCTGTTCGTCAACGGTACGCAAACCAACACCTTTACGCAGGGAGACTTGAATAATGGTCGCGTTCTCTACGACCATAACGGTTCCCCGACGAATAGCGATCGCTTTACCTTTACCGTCACCGATGGTACAACCCCTGCGGGGCCCTTCACCTTTAACATGACGGTGATTGCGACGAATTTTGCACCTGCCCTCACGACGAACAATCCCTTGGTTCTCTCGGAAGGCGTGGCCGCAACGATCGGGCAAACGTTGTTACAAACAACCGACCGGGATACCCCTCCCCCATCCCTGTTATATACCCTGACCAGTGTGCCAACGAATGGGCAACTGCGCCGGGACAATGCCCTGATCACGATTGGGCAAACATTTAGTCAGTCGGATATTGACAACAGCCGCCTGAGCTACCTGCACAACGGCAGTGAATCAACCAGCGATCGCTTCACCTTCACAGTATCGGATGGTGCGGGCAATAGCATTTCGACCCAAACCTTTAGTATCAACGTCTTGCCTGTCAATGATGCTCCGGGTCTTGCCACCAATGCCGGGTTAACGATCTCGGAAGGAGCGGCACTCACCATTGGTGAGCCTCTGCTGCAGGCAACAGATGTCGATAACTCACTCTCCCAAATTACCTACTCGATCGCCAGTGCCCCCGCTAGCGGTACGCTGCTCCTGGCCGGTAATACAGCGCCCCTGACCTTTACTCAGAGCGACATCAACAACGGTTTGTTGCGCTACGTCCACAACGGTAGCGAGTCAACAGCAGATAGTTTCACCTTCAATGTGTCAGATGGCAGCACCTCGCTGGGGCTGCGAACCTTCAACATATCCGTATTACCAGTCAACGACCCGCCCCTGGTTGCCACCAACACCCCATTGACGCTGAATGAGGGAGCCACTGCAGCCGTTAACACAACCCTGACCACCCGCCTGTTAGTGACCGATGATGATGGGGCGAACACCGTCACGCTGACCTTGGCTCAGGCACCCACACGGGGACAATTGCTCCGGGGTAACACCACGCTCACCGCTGGTCAACTCTTTACACCAGCCGATCTGAGTAACCTCACGTACACCCACAACGGTAGCGAAACTACCAGCGATAGTTTTGTCTTCTCTGGTTCCGATGGCTCAACAGGTGTATTACCCCTCACGACCTTCACCATCGCCGTTACGCCCGTCAATGATATCCCCGTACTTCTGACCAATCCTGGCCTGTCCCTAAGCGAAGGTGGCACCGTCCAGATTAACAATACGTTGTTGCTGACCACCGATGCCGAAACGACGGTACCCGCCAATATTCGCTATACGGTCACCAGCGTCCCCACCAATGGCACCCTGCTGTTATCTGGAATCCAGACATCAACCTTCAGTCAGGCCGACATTAACAATGGCTTGGTGCAATATCGCCATCGAGGTACGGAAACAGTCAACGACAGCTTCACCTTTGATGTGTCGGATGGAACCCAGGCCCTCACAGCCCAGGTGGTAAATATTGCGATCGCCCCCGTCAATGACAATCCCGGCATCGCCGCCAATACTGGTTTGACCCTTGCCGAAGGAGCCCCGCCGGTCATCATTGACAACACACGCTTGCAGGTGACCGACAATGATGGGCCTGGCCCCATTGTGTACACCCTGGCAAGTACGCCCAACAGTGGCACCCTGTTACTGGGTACAACCGCCCTGTCTGTGGGTCAGTTCTTCACGCAGGATCAAATCGACAACAACCTGCTGCGCTACGAGAACAATGGCAGTGAAACAACGAGCGATCGCTTCACCTTCACGGCGTCCGACAGCAGCACGGGTAGTCTGGCACTCACCACCTTTACGATTGGTATTACGCCTGTCAATGATGTCCCTGTTTTAGTGAGCAATACGGGCCTATCCCTGACCGAAGGTGGCATTACCACATTCAGCAATGCCCTATTGCTGACCACCGATGCCGAAACCACCCTGGCGAATAACATCCGCTATACCGTCAGTCAACCAAACAACGGCACCATTCTGCTGGCAGGTGTTGCAGTCACCACCTTTACCCAGGCCGATATCAACAGCGGTCAGTTACGCTATCGCCATAATGGTTCGGAAACCATTGCTGATAGCTTTACCTTTGATGTCACAGATGGAACACAAACCCTGAGCGGTCAAACGTTCAACATTGCTGTTACCCCGGTAAATGACAATCCGGTGCTGGCAGTCAGTAACGGCTTGAGCATTGCGGAAGGTGACCCACCGATCACCATTGGTTCGTCGTCCTTGCAGTTGACAGATAACGATGGTCCTGGCCCGCTGCTGTACACGGTGGTGAATACAACCACCAGTGGCACCCTGTTACTGGGTGGCGTGTCACTGTCCGCCGGCCAAACTTTCAGTCAGGCCGAGATTGACAACAACCTGCTGGTCTATGCCAACAACGGTAGCGAAACTACCAGCGATCGCTTCACCTTTACCGCATCCGACAGTTCTACGGGAACCCTGGGGCTAACCACCTTCTCCATTGCGATCGCCGCCGTAAACGACATACCCGTCCTGCTGAGTAACAGTGGTCTCACGCTCAGCGAAGGTGGTCTGAGTGTGATTACCAACGCTTTGCTGGCTGCCACCGACGCGGAAACGCCCCTCGCCAGCAACCTGCGTTACAACGTGGTTGGAGGCGGGCCAACCAATGGCACCTTACTGCGGGCTGGCACCCAGGTCAGTAGCTTCACCCAGGCTGACATTAACAGTGGGCTAATCTCTTACCGCCATCGGGGCACCGAGACAGTCAGCGATAGCTTCACCTTTGATGTGACGGATGGTACGCAAACCTTGTCATCGCAGGTGTTCAATATTGCGGTTACGCCGGTTAACGATGCACCGGGCCTCAGCACCAGCGCAAACCTCCTCCTGCCTGTCACCGAAGGTGGCCCAGCGGTCACGATTACCAATACCAACTTACAAATTACGGATAACGATGGCCCTGGGCCACTCACGTACACCATCACTACCGCCCCCACCCGGGGAACCCTGCTCCTGGCGGCAACCACACCGCTCACCGCTGGTCAAACCTTTACTCAGGATGACATTGATAACAGCCTGCTGAGCTACCTGCATAACGGCAGCGAAACCACCAGTGATACCTTTACCTTCACCGCGTCCGATGGGTCAACGGGAACCATTGGCAACACGGTCTTCTCGATTGGGGTCACCCCTGCCAACGACGCCCCAATTCTGACCGTACCCGGAGCCCTCTCCGTCAATGAGGATGCCGTCCTGGCATTTACAGGTGCGAATGTCATTCAGGTCAGGGATGTGGATAACACGTCTCTCAGTGTGACCCTCAATACCGCTGCCACCGCCGGACGGCTCAGCATTAACCCCGGTAGCCTGACCGTCACGGGTCAGGGCACCAACAACCTGGTAATTGGTGGGGCGTTGACGGCTCTCAACTCGGCTCTGGCCAGCCTGACGTTCCGGGGTCTACCTGACTTCAATGGGCCCGCTGCGATCGAGATTATTGCGAATGACGGGGCTCTGACTGATACCCGCACGGTTGATGTCACAGTTATTCCGGTCAACGATGCCCCCACGCTGACGGTACCTCCTGGCACAGTATCTATTAATGAAGATACCGCTGTCCTCATTGGCACAGGTATCACGGTGACTGATGTTGACTCTGATACCAGTCCGGTACGGGCCGTCGTTAGTGTTACCAATGGCGGATTAACCGTAACTGACACCAGTGGCATCACGTTTGAGGGTACCGAAAATGGTGCCGGAACGCTGACCCTGGCGGGGGCGATCGCCTCGATTCAGACGGCACTGACCTCACTGAATTATCAGGGCAACCCCAACTACTTCGGCACAGATACCCTGACCATTCTGATCGATGACCAGGGCGGCACAGGTACAGGTGGTGCCAGAAACGTTACCCGCACCATTCCCATCAGCGTGACCGCAGTGAATGATCAACCCACCTTCACTGCTAGTCAAAGTGTTGCGGTGCTGGAAGATTCGGGGGCACGGACAATTACCGGTTGGGCAACCAATATCCTGCCTGGGCCAGCGAATGAATCCTCGCAAACTGTGAACTTTGTCGTGACCAATAACACCGCTCCGACACTGTTCTCGGTAGCGCCCACCATATCCAGCAATGGTACGCTCACCTTTACACCTGCCGCCAATGCCAATGGCACGGCTCTGGTGACGGTAGAACTGCGGGATAACGGTGGTGGCACCAATGCCTCGACCCCGGTCACTTTCGAGATTACGATCACCCCTGTCAACGATGCCCCATCCTTCACGGCTGGCCCCAACCAAACCATTAATGAAGATGCCGGACTGCAAACCGTCAACTGGGCAACAGCAATCTCCAGTGGGCCGACAACCGCTAATGCCAATGAGAGTCTGCAAACCCTGACCTTTGAGGTAGATACAACCACTAATCCATCCCTGTTCACGATCGCACCCGCGATCAGTCCAACGGGTGTACTCACCTACCAGGCAGCCCCCAATGCTTACGGTTCGGCAACGGTAACGGTCAAGCTCCGGGATAGCGGTGGTATAGATAATAACGGTGTGGATGTGTCATCCTTGCGGACGTTCACCATTACGGTTAATCCAGTGAACGATGCCCCCATCCTGACCGACGTACCGGGGCCACAAACCACGAATGAGGATGAGGTTCTCACCATCACGGGTGTTAACTTCACGGATATTGATGCGGGCACCAGACCATTACAGGTACGCTTGTCAGCCACCAATGGGGTGATTGGCATTGGGCCAACGGATGCCACCGTCAGCAGCAACAATACAAGCACTGTGACCTTAACGGGTAGCTTGAGTTCGCTGACCGCCGCACTGGCTAGCTTTACCTATCGTGGTAACCTCAACTTCCAGGGAACCGATACCCTGACAATTAACGTTTCTGACCAGGGCAACTTCGGCTCAGGCGGTACCTTGACTGACACGGATACCATTGATATCACGGTCAACGCCGTCAACGATGCCCCAACGGTTACTGTCCCCACGACAGTTCTCACCATCCAGGAAGATACTGATCTGGTGCTGGCCGGTATTAACGTCACTGACCCAGATGCGGCTGGTGGCACCGTTCAGTTCACCATTTCGGCCCTGAACGGCACACTCAACTTCACCAATACAACTGGCGTAACGGCCACGGGTAATGGCTCAAGTGCGGTGACGCTGGATGGTACCTTAGCAGCCATCAGACCGTTACTGACAACCACTGGCAATATCAGATACCGTGGCAGCCAGAACTATAACGGCCCTGATACCGTTACGGTGACCCTCAACGATCGCAACAATACCGGCTCTGGCGGTGAACTTAGCGATGCCCGGTCGTTCTCGGTCAATGTCACAGCGGTGAATGACCTGCCAACATTAACACTGCCTACCGGACCACTAACACTGAATGAGGATGACCCAACCGGTCTTGTCTTCACTCGCGGCACAGCCAGTGAGATTCTCCTCACCGATGTTGATTCTGGTACTAACCCTGTACGCGTCTCGCTGTCAGTGAATCGCGGCACTCTAAACCTCACGACCACCAATGGCCTGACCCCCGTCAGTGGAGCGAATGGCACCAATACATTCACCTTCACTGGCAGGATCGCCGATGTGATTGCGGCGTTAGATAATCTGAACTACCGCAGTAATGCCAACTTTAACGGCACGGATGTGCTGACGGTGACGGTCAACGACCAGGGCAATACTGGTAGCGGTACTATTCCAGCACCCAGTGTGGCGCGATCGCTCACCATTAACGTAGCCGCTGTGAACGACACACCTGTCCTCATCAGCAACCGGGGCCTGACCCTCAACGAAGGTGACAGCCTGCAAATTCTCAATAGCTTGCTGAATACAACCGATGCCGATGCCGGTGACACACCCGCCACCGACACTCCGGATCAGTTGATTTACACCCTGGTCAACGCTCCCAATACGGTCAACGGCAGGCTGTTGCTGGTGAGCGGTGCCACCACAACTCTGGCCAACGGTAGCACCTTCAGCCAGGCCGATATTAACGCCGGACGACTCCGTTACGCCCATAGCGGCAGTGAAAACCCGACCGATAGCTTTACCTTCCGGGTGTCCGATGGTGATATCTCAATCCCCGATGCAACGTCCACCTACACCTTCAACATCACGGTCAACCCACGTAATGACATCCCTGTTGTTGCCACCAATCAACCGTTGAACCTGAGTGAGGGTGAAACCCGCATCATCTCCAACACCATCCTCCGCACAACTGATCCAGACAATACTGCGGGTCAACTGCGGTACACCCTCACCAGTGTTGCTAGCAATGGTGTACTGTTGCTAAACGGTAGTACTCTTTCGGTGAACCAGTCCTTCAGTCAAGCCGACATCAACCTCGGCGGCCTCTCCTATCAGCACAGCGGTAGCGAGTCCACCAGTGACAGCTTCAACTTTGTTGTCCGGGATACGTCCGGTGGTTCGACGGGTTCGCAACGATTCACCATTCAGGTCACATCGGTCAATGACCAACCGGTTATTGTCTCGCGTGGCCCACTGACCCTGAGCGAGGGTGCCGAGGTCACAATCAACAACACGATCTTGCGGACAATCGACCCAGATGGCCCACAACCGTTAACCTATCGGTTAACTGATACGCCAATTACCGGCGAACTGCGGCGCAATGGTGTATTGCTCAATGCGAATGATACATTCACACAGCAGGACATTGACCTGGGTCTGATTACTTACCGACATAACGACGGTGAAGTATTCCAGGATGTCATCAATGTCGCCGTGTCTGACAATGGCTTTACAAGCTCCACCCGCACCTTCATCAGTGTGAACATCACGCCAATCAATGACACACCAGTACTGGTATCCAATGTTGGTTTGACGGTTGATGGTACGACCCAAAACACCGTGACGCCAATCGGGCCAGGACTCCTACGGGCAACCGATCCAGATACTCTGGATCAGAACCTGATCTACACTCTAAATGCAGTACCTAACCGCAGTGTGGGTGTATTGCAACTTAACGGTGTCGAGTTGGGAGTTGGTGGACGCTTTACCCAGGCAGATGTAAATGCAGGTAGAGTGACCTTCCGCTACTTCACAGGTGGTTTCAGCGAAAGCTTCCAGTTCACGGTTGAAGATGAATCGCTGACCTCTACGGGGACGGAATTCTTCAACATCCTGTTTGACTATACGGGCAGTTAATCTCCCTCTCTCATAACGGATCACGGCCAGTAGAGAACCGATAACTTACTCTCTACTGGCTTTTTTTGTGGCAATTTTTAGGACTTGAAGTTGAGGCTAAATGTAATTTTCCGCTATTTATAAGGGTGCTAGCGGAGCCTGATCGTTAGCGATGCCGCAGGTTATTGTTGCAGGATATATGGCTGTTTTTCCCTCTAGAAAACACTCTACTACCAACGAATTTCTATTACTGCTGTACCTGACTGGCATTATGTAAAAATGTAATTGAAGCTAATACTGATCCGATCCTCATCGCTGAGATTCGGTTCCACGCTGTGTTTAAGCCAACTCGGAAAAATAATTAATACCCCTGCCTCTGCCACGTGGGCGATCGCATCTGCTGTATAGGCCGTGAATTGGGAAACTGATGGCTTATAGAATGTCCGTTCATGTCGCGGATCGTAGAACATAATATTGCCGCAATTAGGGGGTGTTTTCACATAATAAACACCACTAAATAAGCAATTGGCATGATCATGAACTTTGTTACTGGCATATTTAGAATTGACGTTGGCCCAGCAATTCGCAGCCGTAATTCTTACACCTTCATAGCCAATCGTTTTTGCGGCTTCGGCGATCGCCGCATCTACCAATGACTTGAACGGCTGCATCACAGGTAGTTCAAATAAATTACTCTTACTATGCCATCCCAAAACATTAGATGCTGAATAGCCTGGATCTGTTTGTTTGAGGCGATAAATAACATCTAAAAGTTGCTGATTTAAAGCTTCATATTCCTTGAGACTAAAAACAAATAATGCCGTTGGGAAAATCGTATGACAGGAGCTAGTCCACTGATTGCTGTCAGCCATAAAAAGATGGATAAATGTATTGAATTCAGATGAAGATTGAACCAGGATATAAATAGTATAAAAAATACATGGAATGCTTAATTAAATCTCATTTAATTCAAACCCATCTGTAGCAGTACTAAATCATTTGTGAGAATGAGGGGCTTTGTGAGCAGCGCAAGTTGGACTGTGCCACCTGGCTAATTGACACAGCTTTTGCGATCGCACCATCCCAATGTGATTTGGATCACACCCTGTCTGGGGGGCCACCCCTTACTATCTATCAAGTCTGCTCTACTGAGCGCAAAGCCTCTTCATTCACCTGGATACGTCAGCAGTTTCACCTAATTATCCTTAAGTGGATTCCGAAAAAACCGCCAATCATTGCCATAGCAAGCTGTTCATTCTGAGAAGGTGGGCTTGCTGGGCAAATCTATTTTTCGGGAGAATTAAATTGTACAGGTGAAAGTGGTGACTAAGTTTTCACTATTGCTAGAAGTACTGTTATCACCTAATACAGTGATTCCGTAGAACTACCTTGGACGCGAAGTTCCCGTGAAGTTCTTATGGTGATGCAATAAAGGCATTGACACAGGGAAAGATAATTTTGAGATCGTGGAGGTATAGGAAATGGCTGATACCCTGAACATTTTTGATAACGGCATCGCTAATCTTTCATCCCAGAGAACCATTACCTCTGGCTTTGCCCCCCAAACGTTCAAAAATGCTGGAACTGATACCAGCTACTCATTAGACGGTACCGATACCCAGGACTACTTTCGCCTGCGATTAACCCGCAGTAGTAGTGTTATCCTGAGCCTCACAGATCTGAGTGGCAATGCCAACATCGAACTGCTCGATGGTTCTGGCAACTCGTTTATCGATTCCCAAAATCCCGGAGCTCTGGCAGAGGCCATCGTTTCGCAGCCTCTTGCCGCTGGCGACTACTATATTCGCGTCTTTACTTCGGATAATACTGTCAGCACAAACTATACCCTCAACGTCAATACTGTCGGTACCGACCAGACCAACATCCTGTGGCGCAACTACTCCACCGGGCAAAATGTAGTCTGGCTCATGGACGGTATCACTCCCGTTACTGCCGCCACTGTGCCAACTGCAAGCGATACAAACTGGCGGCTTGAAACAGTTGGTGATTTTGATGGCGATCGCAGCCCTGACTATGTCTGGCGCAACTACTCCACCGGGCAAATTAGCTTCTGGATTATGGACGGTAACGTTTACCGTACTTACGCAGTCATGCCCCAGGTAGTACTCGACCCGTTCTGGCGGATTGAAGGTGCCTGGGACATGAACAATGACGGTCAAACCGACCTCGTTTGGCGGGACTATAACCCCAACAACAGTGCGCAAGACGGTAGTTTGGGTCGCCTTGCCATTTGGTATATGAACGGGACATCCCTCAACACATCGATCAATCCCTATCAAATATTTAGTGGGGCCAATGATGTCAGATGGGAACTGAGCGGCGTCAATGACTTTAACCAGGATGGCAAAGCTGATTTCCTCTGGCGCCACACCACGACAGGTGAAAACACGATTTGGCTGATGAATGGCACTACCTTTAGTGCCAACGCACCGTTACCAATTCAAGGTGATGTGAACTGGAAAATTGCCGGCACAGGTGACTTTACCGGCGATGGCAGGCCAGATCTGCTCTGGCGCAACTATGGCAACGGGCAAAACGCAATCTGGCGCATGAACGGCACCACCGTTGTTACCGGAGTCAACCTGGCCGGCCAGGGCGATACCTCTTGGGTCATTGCAGGCGCACTCAACGCTCCACCCGTGGTTGACCTGGCAGGCAACTCGATTAACAATGCTTTTGACATCGGTAACCTGACGACCACTGGGATTTACAACGCTGACCAGGTAGGTAACTCGATTGACCGTAATGATTATTACAAATTTACGCTAACGGGCAGTAGTGTCTTCAATCTGTCGCTCTCTGGCCTGAGCGGTGATGTCAATGTCTGGTTAATTCAAGATTTGAACAACAACGGTGTGGTTGATGGTCAGAATGAACTGAGAGCTTCCAGTACAAACTCAGGTAACGCGGATGAGACGATCAGTAATTTATCCCTGACTGCTGGCACTTACTTCGTCCGGATCTACTCGCCAACGATGCTGGCGCAGGCAACCGACTACTCCCTTCAAATTGGGGCCATTCCCGCCCAACAAATTGATCTACGATTGACCACACCGGCACCGTCGCCTGCCCCCTTACGGTTGACTCGCACCAGTGGTGCCGCCCTACCGACCACAGTCAGCTTGTTGACCAGTAGCACCGATTACGTACCGACCGTGCGCGTTTTCTACCAGGTACAAAACTCCTCTTCAGCCAACGTCA
This sequence comes from uncultured bacterium, assembly GCA_964524315.1. GTDB lineage: Bacteria > Cyanobacteriota > Cyanobacteriia > Leptolyngbyales > Leptolyngbyaceae > CAZGDE01. Next base: position 12,638 of record CAZGDE010000053.1, on the reverse strand, counting down.
CTGCCGCCGAGTTTCGGGTGAAGTTTTACCTCTCGCGGGATCCAGTCATTAGCTCCACCGACTTTTATCTGGGCAACATTAATGGTTCCACAGGAATTAGCGACGCGGATGTGGTGATCACCAACCTGGCACCGAACACCATTAGTTCCGGTTCCAGGGATATAACCTTACCATCTGCATCGGATCGGTGGTGGGGGGGTGACCAGACCTACTACATCGGTATGATCATTGATGCCGATAACCAGATTGCGGAAATCAACGAAAGCAATAACGCGCCCTCGGTCGCCATTGCTATTAAGGACACCGTTACCCCTGACGTGGTGGGTGGTGGCTTAACGATCTTGCCTGCGCTCAAGAGCTTAGCTGACGGCCCAGATGCAGATAACGAACCAGATGACCGCTCCATTCGCGTCACAGGAAGTATTCGAAATATTGGTAACCTGGCAACTGGTACCACATCCGATGTCCTGTTCTATCTCTCTACTGACGATTTTCTCGACGTTGGGCGTGATTATCTGCTGGGCTTTACGTCCTTCGGTTCCATTGGCGCGAAGAGTTCCATCACCTTTGACAGTAATACGTTTACCACCCCTCTGGCCCTCCCCACCCGCGCCAACTGGAATGGTTGGCAAGGCAATGGACGGTATTACATCCTCATGTGGATCGACCCACTCTCCTCCATCTCTGAAAGCCAGGGTGGTAAGGAGAACAATCTCAACGCTGGGCGCTTGCTAGGTCAATATATTGATTACAACTTCTTTGATGTCAGCAATTTCCCTGCCTAATTCCAGGTAGTGTCATAAAGAGCTGAATAATGGGAGGATAGGAGAGTGGGTACGCTCACACATCCTCCCGCCATGATGGTGATGATGTTACAAATTCTCAACGATCTCAGGGGCTAGATGATGGGGAACTTGATGACCAATCATCCAGCTTTTCAGTAATACTGGAAGCATGACAACTCCTCCCATCCAGTGGTATCCCGGTCACATTGCCAAAGCTGAGAAAGCACTGCGCGAACAACTCAAGCTAGTTGATGTCGTGCTAGAAGTGCGGGATGCCCGCATTCCACTGTCAACAGCCCATCCCCAGGTGCAGCAGTGGATTAATAGCAAAGAATGTGTCCTGGTACTAAATCGGGTTGACATGATCCCAACCGCAGTACGGGCAGCATGGACGGACTGGTTTACAACAGTGGGGACAGTACCTTTTTTCACCGATGCCCAACATGGCAAGGGCATTGAAGCGGTTACGCAGGCAGCCCAGGCAGCGGGGATGCAAATGAACCAACGTCGCCGCGATCGCGGCATGTTACCCCGTCCCGTTCGGGCCGTTGTCATTGGCTTTCCCAACGTCGGTAAGTCAGCCTTGATTAATCGCCTATTGAACCGGCGCGTCGTTGATAGTGCCCGCCGGGCAGGTGTAACGCGCCAATTACGTTGGGTCAGAATTTCGGAACAAATCGAATTGCTCGATGCTCCCGGTGTCCTACCATCCCGTTTGAATGACCAGGAAGCAGCGCTCAAACTGGCGATCTGTGATGATATCGGGGAAGCTGCATACGATAATCAACGCGTGACTGCCGCCCTCATTGACCTATTAAAACAGCTACAAGCAGACAAAACATTGCAGGCCCGCTATGAACTGGATACAACCGGCTTAACAGGGGAAAGCTACCTTCATACATTGGCAGCACACCGCTATCAGGGTGATGTAGAACGTACTGCCCGCCAATTGTTGAATGATTTTCGGAAAGGGGCATTAGGAGCGATCGCTCTGGAATTACCCCCCAATGCCACTGGTTCTACTATCTAAAGACCTCATCGCAAACTGGCATTATGTCTGTAACCGAGCAGCTTCAGCAAATCGATCAGTCATTAATTCAACTATTGAGTCAGCGGTTATCGTTGTTGGCCACAACCGATCCACCGGATATGTCAGAACAACTGGCCAGCTCCCAGCCGTTATTGGCCGAGGCAGGCGTACCAGTTAGTCTCTGGCAGAAGATGATCACCGGTTGCATGGCGGCAGTTGCGCGTCCCATCCCCACAGCGTGCCAAGAACAACCACGAACGGTAACGGTAGTTGGTGGGCGGGGCATGATGGGGCGGTTTCTCTGCGATCGCCTGACCACCGCAGGTCACCATGTCAGAATTTTGGAACATGATGGCTGGGCAGAGGCCGCCCAACTCCTGACCGATGTCGATCTAGTGCTGATCTCTGTCCCCCTCCATCACACCGAAACCGTAATCGGCAAGCTGGCACCATTTTTGACAGAAACGACCGCGATCGCCGATATCGCCAGTATTAAAACGCCCATCGTCCAGGCCATGCTGGCCCAACATCAAGGGCCCGTGTTAGGGTTACACCCCATGTTTGGGCCGGGAGTACAATCGTTTCTGTCGCAAAAAGTTGTAGTTTGCCCCGGACGGCAACCGGAAGCATTTACCTGGCTGCTAGAACTGATTGAGGCCGATGGCGGCAAGTTAATTACCTGCACCCCCCAAGAACATGACCAGATGATGGTGGCAGTGCAAGCAATTCGCCATTTCTCGACCTTTAGTTTAGGAGTCTTCCTGGCCCAGGAAGGCATTGATATTAGCCGCAGCCTGGAGTTCGCCAGCCCAATTTACCGGATGGAAATTAACATGATCAGTCGGCTGTTTGCCCAGGATGCATCCCTGTATATGGACATCATGCTGGCATCGCCCGATCGCTGTCAGGCGATCGCCCGGCTGGTGCAAACCTGTGATCGGCTGGCCAACCTTTTAGCTGTGAGCGATCGGGATGCCCTGATTGCCGAATTTGAAGCGGCCCGGGCCAGTTTCCGGGAAGAAGCCGTTCGGGCATTACAGGAAAGTAACCACATGATCGAGAATTTGAGCAACTTCTTGGCCACCGGAGGTCAGCGGGGAGCTTAAAATCCCATTTCTCGGAGTCCCTCCCGGAGGCGGGTTGCTTCCGGTGATCCCTGAGCCTCATACAGGGTGATCGCGCGCCCGAATGCCGCGACACCGTCACTCACTTGGCCCAATTTTAACCAGACCACGCCCAAATTCTGGTGGGCTTCGGCGTAGTTAGGCTGTAATTGAATCGCGGCCTGGTAGGCGGCGATCGCACCGGGCAAATCCCCCAATCCCTTTAAAACGACTCCCAGGTTCAGGTAACCAGCGGCAAATTGGGGATGGATTGCAACCAATTTGGTGTATAGCATCTTTGCCCGCGCCAGGTCGCCTTGCATCTGGAGCAGACTCCCCCAGTTCACGTAGGCACCCAACTTTAAGGTCGGTGATAGGGGCAACTCAATGGCTTTCTGATAGTGGCGTACAGCCGTATCAAGCTGCTGCAACTGGCTGTAGGTAATGCCGAGATGGTAATGGATCTCATAGCGTAAGGGCAGTTCCAGGTCGGGCTGGTGCAAAGCCTGCTCCAGTAAGGTCAAGCCCTGGTCGATGTCCCCCTCTTCGATGTAGAGCGTCCCTAATTTGTTGGCAATATACGCATCAGCGGGATGGGCTGCCAGATAGGACTGCATGATGATACGGGCGCGATCGCCCTTATCACGCTGTTTAATGACATCCACCTGATAACCCGTGTGCCGGATGGCGACCCCGGCCAACTCCACAATGCGCCAGTGCGGTTCCTGCCGCAAAATAGCCTGCACACTATCATCCACCAACTCATGATAGGGGCGGTAAAACCGAATGTCGGCACGGTTCCGAAACAGGCGCGATACCAACGAGTTGGGTAAATGAGTCCCCACCTCTTCCCGCCACAGGGTCACCGCCAGCACATCATCAGCCTGCATGATCTGCCGCAACTGCTGACCCATTTCTGGCACCAGCGTTTCATCCGCATCCATTACCAGCACCCAGTCACCCGTCGCCTGCCGCAGGGATTCATTACGGGCAGCAGCAAAGTCATTACACCAGACAAACGGTTTGACAATGGCACCCAATTGTTGGGCAATGGCAACGGTCTGATCCGTTGAACCCGTATCAACTACCACGATTTCATCAACGATCGGCTTTACGCTTGCCAAACAGGCGGGCAAGTTGGTTGCTTCATCGCGCACGATCATGCAAAGGCTAAGTTTCATTTGAAGTTGGGGTGACGAGAGGAGTGGTCGATAGGGGCTGAGTGGCAACAAACGGCAGCAAGCGTACCCGCATGATTGGGGCTACTGCCATTCATCACAATCCATTCATCAGCATAGGCTTTCCCTGCAGCCTTGAGCCTTTTGCCTGCTGCCATCGGCTCATTGCTATATTCGCTTCTGCCATCTGCCCATTAGAGCAGGCCAACACCCCTCTTCCCTAATGAACTGGTCAATGTCAAAGGGGACTGGGTAAGCTAGCACCAGACATCATCACGGGCGATCGCGACCGTTGCCTGCACCCATGAACATTGAAAGCATTTTGATTCAACTTGTTTGTTTTTCCTGTGCAGTGTTGTTGTTACGGGCACGGACGTTACAACGGGGATGGGTGATCGTGGCGGGTTCGCTGCTCCTGGTTGTGGGCGGTCTGGTGTGGTGGGCCCCGGCTCAGGCGGCCTGGGTCAGTGTTAGCCTCTGGTTCGGGTTGATTCTGGTACCGTTATACGGTTTTGCGCGGGTCAATCGTCTGGTAACGCAGGAACGGTATCGAGCTGCTCGCCACCTGGTTACCTGGCTACGTTGGTTCCATCCACTGGATGGGTGGCTGGAGTACCCGGACGTATTACGGAGTTTAGAGTTAGGCCAACAGGGCGATATTGATGCTGCGATCGCCTGGCTCACCCAGCAGCAAACCTTAAATCAAGCAACAGTCCGCACCGTCACTATCATGCTGTACCGCATGGGTGCCCGCTGGCCAGCAATCATCGATTGGGTGCATGCAAATCTAACGGGCATGGAACGGTTTCGGTCGACCGAAGTTGGAGTGATTTACCTGCGATCACTAGGGGAAATGGGTCGTCTCAACGAGCTCCTGGAAGAGTTAGAACGGTTTGAACAAAAACTCGATCCGGGTGACACAACCACACTACGCCTGATCAGGCTGTATGCGTTGGCATTTTGTGGTCAGGTGCATCCGGTACAGGATGCCTGCCAAAGCGGCTCCCTGGCAACCTACCCTAACCAGATCCGGCAGTTTTGGGTCGCAACGGCCGAGATGGCTGCCGGCCATGATGTGCTTGCCCGGCAACGTTTGTTAGAGTTGCGTCAGGTGGCAGACATTAACCAACGACGGGCGATCGACTGGCGGTTAGCCCAGCCAGCTATTGACCTTGACCACATCCTGACCACCGCTTCTCGCCAAATCATCATCCGGCTACGCACTGAAACACAGCAGGAGAACCAATATAGTCTGTTTAGCAAATTGCCGCAGTCAACAACAACGGCGACGAAGGTGCTGCTATTGCTCAATGTGCTGATCTTTGGCGTGCAGTCGCTCATCTGGTTACGCTTTGGTGACATGGGTGCCGATCTGGCCCTGATGCAACTGGCAATGATCCCCGGCTTAACTGTAACGGGACAGTGGTGGCGCGTGATCACTGCTAACTTTCTCCATATCAATCTGTTTCACCTGTTGATGAACATGGCAGGGCTATGGTTTTTAGGGCAATGGGTCGAAACAACCTGGGGAACCAGCCGGTTCCTGCTGGTCTATGCGATCAGTGGCATTGGGGCCATGCTGACGGTAGCACTGGTGGCGATCGCCACCCACGCCCAACCGTTAGTGGTGGTTGGTGCATCGGGGGCCATCATGGGCTTACTGGGTGTAGTGTGTGCCATCTTATTGCGGGGATGGCAACAGCATCATGCCCGGATGGCCGGGAGACAATTGCAATTTATTTTCACAATCATTGCGCTGCAAGTGATGTTTGACCTGTTGAACCCCGAAACCAGCATGGTAGGTCATATTTCCGGGCTCATCCTCGGTTTTATCGCCGGTTATATGCTGTCTATGGTACGCTCTCACCAAAAACCTATACGTCCATAACCGGATTCAATGCGAACCTGAACCGCATCCGCTTTTCACGACGGCTCTAATATAAACTGATATAACTGGAACCCGTCCAACCACCTACTCGTCACTCGGGTGCCATCCTATGACCTTCTGCCTGAACCCGGACTGCCAACACCCTCAAAACCCTGATGATGCTGAATTTTGCCTCAGTTGTGGTGCTAAACTCACCACTTTTCTGCGGGGGCGTTACCACGTCACACGACTGATTGGGCAGGGCGGTTTTGGTAGAACATTCCTGGCAGAGGACGAAGATCGGCTCAAGGCGCGTTGCGTCGTTAAGCAGTTTTCCCCCCAGGTACAGGGCACTAAATCTCTCGAAAAAGCCATTCAACTTTTTGGGCAGGAAGCAATTCGATTGCATGAGCTGGGTGAACATCCCCAAATACCAACCCTGCTCGCTTACTTCGAACATGATCAGCGCCTCTATCTAGTACAACAGTTCATCGAAGGACAAACGCTGGTGCAAGAAATGGCCCAGCAGGGAGCATTTAGCGAACAAAAGATTCGGGAAGTCCTCACGGGTCTTCTGCTAGTTCTGAAATTTATTCACGATAAGCAGGTCATCCACCGCGACATTACCCCATCCAATATCATTCGCCGCCGATCAGACAACAAGCTGGTGTTGATCGATTTTGGTGTTTCCAAACTGCTATCAGCGGAGACAGCGGCCCAACCTGGCACCAAGATCGGCACAGAAGGATACGCCCCTATTGAGCAGTTACGCAGCGGCAAAGCGTACCCTGCCAGCGATTTGTACAGTCTGGGCGCGACCTGCATCTATCTCCTGACCCAGACCCGCCCTGATGACCTCTACGATCCCCTGGAAGGTCGCTGGATCTGGCGCGAAGCCTTACGCAAAAAAGGGCGGGATGTGAGTGATGCGATCGCCTACATTCTCGACAAGCTGTTGAAAGACCTGGTCAGCGAACGATACCAGTCTGCTGATGCAGTGCTGAAAGATCTACGAGCAGCGTTATCCCGTCCCACGGCTGCCACCGCTGGGGCAGGGGGTAGTGTGCCTCGATCAAGTTTTAGTTCCCGCCAGCCCCTATCCCGCCAACAGCCTGCCAGTCCATCCCCCTCTCCCCTGCCCGGAGTGGGGCAGGTTTCTGGAAATCCCCCATCGGGCAAGCCACCTGTTTCTCGTCCAACCGTATCGGGGCAACCGGGCTTATCCCGTCCGGGTTTATCGAAGCCACCCATTTCTGGTTCGGCCCAGGGGCGGCGATCGCTCCTGACCCTGACCGGCCACTCCCGTGGGGTAACATCCGTCGCCCTGAGCCCGAATGGGCAAATTGCCGCCAGCGGTGGCCTGGATAACACCATCCGGGTCTGGAATTTGACCACCGGGGAGTGCCTCCACACACTGACAGACCATACCAATGCGGTCAATGGCTTAGCCATTAGCCCGAATGGGCAAACTCTGGGCAGTTGTGGCGATGACCATACCGTCCGCCTCTGGAACCTGCCAGATGGCAAATTACTCACAGTTCTGAGAGGCCATACCAGGGATGTGAATGCGGTTGCCATCAGTGGCGATGGCCAATGGATCGCCAGTGGCAGTGAAGACCGCACCGTACTACTCTGGCGGTTAAACACGGGTGACGTCTTTCGCACCTTCTCCAGTCCGGCAGGGATGGTACGGGCCGTTGCAATTAGCCCCGACGGTCAAACGGTCGCCAGTGGTGGGTTAGACAACCAGATCAAACTCTGGAGTGTTACAACAGGTGAGCAGATCCGAACCTTACCCAAAAACCATTTCAATTCCATTAATGCGATCGCCATTACCCCGGACGGTAAAACCCTGATTAGTGGCAGTAAAGATAAATCCATCAAAGTCTGGAATCTGACAACCGGCGAATTAATCCGCAGTATTGTCGGTCATACCGATGCGGTGAATGCGATCGCCCTGGCTCCCAATGGCAAACTCCTGGTTAGCAGCAGTAGCGACTCCACGATTCGCCTCTGGCACTTAGACACCGGTGATTTACGGGGAACCCTAAGTGAACATTCCACCGCTGTTAACGCGATCGCCATCAGCACTGATGGCCAGTACTTAATCAGCGGCAGTTCCGACAATACGGTCAAACTCTGGCAGTTAATGTAAGGGGCACAAGGCTGGCTGCGGCGCAGGACTTTGGCAAACTCGCCCCGACGCCAGGTACCGTTTTGCTGGGAAACCGCCTAAGTAGACTTTTATATACATCGCCTTTAGATGGAGGACGTTCGCCAGAATTCTCGGTAGGCTAGAGGATAACCTCCTCACTACCTAAACACATGGATACTGCCCAATACCCGTTCGGGAAGATCCACTACTTTTTCCGCAAAGCAGATTACGCCCGCTGGCATCGCCAGGAAAGTAAACGGCATATTTTGCGATCGCAACACGGCTTTGGTGACATTACGCCCAGTCGCCCCAAACCCTGCATTGGTTGTACCCACTATCACGGCCTCGCCTATGGTTACACCCGTGACACACGCACTACTCTGATTTGTGGATTCCACCCCTACGGATGGCAAAGCGAGGGTGCCTGCCCCGACTGGAATCATCACCAGTGAGCGGTCTTTTTCTCATTTATGAGCATGGGTAATCCTATTTAGGAAAGGATAAAGAATGATGGAGTGAGGGTAAGAGAGTGCGATGGTGGGATCTCCAGCCCTCTTACCCTCTCGCCACCCCACTCTCTAGGGCACTACCTGAGCATGAACATTACGGAGCGTGCCCTTGCCAGACGCCGCTCAGACGCCCCCATGAAATTTAATGTAGAGCATTGCCCGAACGGGTTTACGCCCTAGCAAATGACACTCAACCACGGTTGGTACTTCTGCCGCCAGCACCCCAGAATACCAGATGTCATCTGGTAACACTCGTACCATCGGGCCGTTGCCACACTGCCCCAGGCAACCTGTACCTTTGACGGTGTAACCTGGCACTGGATGTTCCTGAAACGCCAACAACACGTCGTGTGCCCCCTGCTTCAAACAGGTGCGGTTTTGACACACTAACACCGTCCCCGCTGGCGGTAAGGAACTAGTAGGGGAAGACGATAAACCAGCCATGAAAACACTGGGTTAGAACGATCGAAATTGGCTCATCCCAATTCCTTAAAGTATCATGCCAATGCTGGCAAGGGCGTTGTCCATTGGAGCGATCCTGCGGCCAGAAAGGACAACTTTCTAAGAAACCAATGGCGAATGACGTGATGTGCGCCTTTGCTGCCATGCCTCCGATCACGGCCTACCCGGCAGGAAGTCAGCAACATTCTCACCCTCTACCAGTGGCAACGGGCAGAGGCAATAACCAGTGACAGAGGAATATTCACAAATTATTCAGGGTTCCCATAGATCAAATTTATCAGGATGAAGATAACTGGTATTTTTTACCAATCTAAATTGTTTTTTATCTATTCAAAGTAGTTGAATTTTTCAATTTTTACTGGCTTCTCTCAGTGCCGCGATCGCGTTCAGGTTAATCAACCGTTAAGGAAAGATTAGCGATTTAGAGTTGTCATCTCTGGCATTTATTTGCATAGATAACTGGTATCAGGTAATCAGTGTTACTCTTAC
>CAZGDE010000053.1:0-3050 GCA_964524315.1 uncultured bacterium | reverse complement strand
GAATGGAAGGGTTCCCTGATGCTATTTTTACCGTTACACCTTCATTACCTATGCTTTCAACACCGACACTGTTCGATCGCCGATCTACCACGATCGTAGCCCCACCAAAATTATCCCTGGAGTCGGTATTGCACGATCTTCCTCTCCATACCCAGGAAATTGATGTCGGCTTTACTGGTAGCGAACTAACCAAAATCTTCAACCACAATCCACTATTACCAGGGGTCATATTAGTGGATGCCGGAAAATTCATTGGTATGGTGTCACGGCGACGCTTCCTGGAACTGATGAGTCGACCCTACGCCCTCGATTTATTTACCAAACGCGCCATTTCCCGACTCTACCCATTCACCCAGGCAGACCTGCTAATTCTGTCAGGATGCACCTCCATTGTGACCGCCACACAACAGGCTCTCCAGCGTAACGCCGACTTTCTCTACGAACCCATTGTGGTGCAACTGCATGACCGGCACTATTTACTCGATTTCCATCAATTGCTGGTTGCCAATTCCCATATTCATGAATTGACCACAACATTACTCAACCAGCAAACCGAAGCAAAGTTTATTCAAACTGAAAAAATGGCGAGCCTGGGGCAAATGATCGCAGGAGTAGCCCACGAAATTCTTAACCCGGTAAATTTTATCTGGGGCAATATTGATTATCTATCCCATTACAGCCATGACCTGATTCAGGTTATTTCTGCCTACGAAGCAGCGCTGCCACACCCTCCCCAGGAAATTAAAACGTTGAAAACAGACGTAGAGTTTGACTTTATTGCTGCTGATTTAGAACGGGTTATTTCGAGTATCAAAATGGGTGCAGAACGGCTGCAAAAAATCATTGGGGCCTTGCGTAATTTTTCCCACATGGATGAAGTCAATAAACGCCCCATCGACTTACATGAGTGTTTAGAGAACACTCTCCTCATCCTCAATAACCGCCTTAAACATTCCATCACCGTTATTCGCAACTATGGTGAACTGCCGCCGATCAATTGCTATTCTGGCCAATTGAGCCAGGTGTTTATGAATGTGATCAGTAATGCGATCGATGCGCTTACCGAGCAGGCACTGACTGCCGACCACCCCCCTCAGGCTGCGCAGATTGAAATTACAACCAGGGTTTATGCAGAGAACACCCCAACCAGGACACAACGATGGGTCACTGTGGCAATCACCGATAATGGCCCCGGTATCCCGATCTCCCTGCAAGACCAGATCTTTAACATGTTTTTTACGACCAAACCTGCTGGTAAAGGGACTGGGCTGGGACTGGCGATCAGTCACCAAATTGTGACCGAAAAGCACGGTGGCCGCCTAACTGTACAGTCCGCTGCCGGGGCGGGTACAACGTTTGAGATTTTACTACCCCTGGAAGAAGTCGCGATCGCCGTATAAGTGATAAAGAACATGGCAAACGTAAAATAGCAGGCTACAATAGCGTGACTTTCCTGCCCAGGCGATCCAGACTATTGCGATCCGATTGGCCAGGAGCGGTACCATTAAAAACCGATGATGGTTCGTTTTGGCGCTGGGTTGCAGCATGGTGATGTTTCATGTTCCCATCCGTCCCCAGTTGCTTTACAGAAAAGGAGGATGGCGATAAGGTGTGGAGGCATATTCACCCCTACCGGCGGTTCTCTGCCTTTGTTTGGCTCTCTGCCTTCGTTTGCCAGATTGATAGACGAAGTCGTTTTGAGAGTGTGGTTCAGGAGTAATACGGCATTGCCGTTTGCATGTTGCGTATGACACGGGATCAGGGAATTCCAGATCGTCAATCTTCAAACAAGCTACCGCCCCCCCGTGGGAGGGACAGTTTGCCGCGATCGCCCTTACCGCGACCTGTACACCCCGTCACCAGAACGCCAATTCCACCTCCACCACCACCGACCCCACGATCCGTCGAAGATCCATCCGAGGGTGTCAGTCATCGCCCCAGACAACAACGTCCGGCCACCAGACGACCAGCCCCGAAACCACCAGCAAGAACGCAGCGGGTAGCACCTCCCCCGCCCCAACCACCTATAACGACAGGTGTTGCAGTCCCTACAGAACGACCACGCCAGCGCCGCCGCCGCTTTGGCTGGCTCACTCGCTGGCAGCTCTGGGTTGTCGCCATGATTTTGGTGTGTGGCGGGTCAGGGGCCTTAGCGCTGGTCATGTTGCTACAAATTCCGGGGATGCCCAATTGTCCAGCCATTTTTTGGCCCCTCGCCTCGGCATCACTCCGCTTTGAATGCGCCCGTTTAGCGGCCAATAAACAGACTGCCAAAGATTTATTAGAGGCGATCGCACTCCTGGACTCACTCCCGGCTGACCACCCCATGCGGCAGGAGGCCAATCGTCTCGTTGAACAATGGTCCCAGGATGTGCTGAAATTGGCCGAGCAGGACTTCAACCTGGGCAAACTGGGTGAGGCGATCGCCGCTGCCCGGCGCATTCCACCCAATGTCTCGGCCCATAAAGTAGTGGACGAGCGCATCCAACGCTGGCAGTCCATCTGGAAGAAGGCAGAAGAAATCTATAAGAAAGCCGAGGGTGAACTGCGGCAACAGGATTTCCGGCAGGCATTCGCCCAGGCAGTCCGGTTGCTGGATGTGGAGAACACCTACTGGCAGACAGTTAAATACGATGAATTGACCAACCGGATTACAGTTGCCCGGAACGACGGTAACAAGTTAGGGCAGGCCATGCGACTGGCCGATATGGGTAGTTTGAAGCGCCTGCTGGAAGCCATCAAACTGGTCGAGTCCATTCGCCCGGATAGTTACTTATACGAAGCGGCCCAAAAAGCAATCCCCAGGTTTGGGCAGAAAATGATGGATCTGGCTCAGGCCGCCCTGGATCGACGGGATTTAAGCGAGGCCCTGTCTATTATTGACAAAATCCCGGAAAAAGCGAATCTAGCTGCCGTGGCCAGCGACTTTACAATCCTGGCTCGCGCCCAATCCCACGTCTGGCAGAACACTACCACAGCCCTGGAGGAGGGAATTGCCCAGGCGCAGCAGATCGGGTCAGGTCGCCCCCTATACAAGAAAGCCCAGACAC
>CAZGDE010000052.1:8647-24181 GCA_964524315.1 uncultured bacterium | reverse complement strand
CAGACCGATCGCGGAGAGGGCGCTAGCAACGGCAATCTGAGAGAATTTGGGGCGGATGGATACGCGCATAAAACGGGTAGAAAAGTTTATCATAGCGGTGTCTAGCACGGAACGAGGTTAGCACATCAAAGGTTTATCTATAAACTTTGAATCATTTTAGTGGTGAAAGTTCCGTTCGCTGTCAAGATTTGCGAAAAATCAGTGATTGACAAACCGCATACCTGGCTCAACTCAACTGGCTGCGGAATTTGTTCACACTGATGCCCATAAGTAGAATCGCGATCGCCGCCAGTGCCAGGGCGTGCATCCACAACACTTCCAGACCCACCCCCTTCAGCAAAATGCCGCGAACAATCGCAATGTAGTGACGGAGTGGATTAATCAGCGACACCACCCGGAAAAAGAGGGGCATGGTTTCAATGGGGGCGATCGCGCCAGACGTTTGAATCATCGGCAGGTTGATGAAAAAAGCTGTCAGTACTACCTGTTGCTGCGATTTGGAAATCGTTGCCAGCATGATGCCCACACTAATTCCCACAAACAAATACAAGCCTGACAGTGCCATAAACAGTAAGAAACTTCCCCGAAATGGCACTCCAAATACTCCCCGTCCCAGGGTCAGGGCCAGCAAAACGTCCCCATTCAACAGCACAAACAACGGCACAATCTTTGCCAGTAAGATCTCCCATGCTGCCGCCGGAGTCATGAGTAACTGTTCCAGGGTACCCGTGTCTTTCTCGCGCACAACGGTTACCGCCGAAACCAGCGACGCGATCAGGGTAAGGACGACCCCCATGACCCCAGGGACGAAAAACCAGCTACTCGTCAAACCGGGATTGTAGAGAAAGACAACCTGCGTGGTCACAGGTGGGGTCGTTGAGTTGGCGGCAAGTTGGCGGTTATATTGACGCACAATTTGGCTGATATAGCCACTGGCAATACCCGCTGTGTTCGCATCCACACCGTCAATGAATACCTGGATTTCAGCGGTTCGACCCACGGTCAAATCTCGTTGAAAATCCGGTGGAATCACAATTCCTGCGGTTAACTGACCGGCTTCGACTAATTGCCCGAGTTCTCGTTCCGTTGCAGGATAGGTTTCAGCAATAAAGATTTTGTTCTCTGTCAGAACAGCTACCAACTCGCGGCTGGCGGGTACGTTAGCATAGTCCACCACGCCCAGTGGCAGGTAATGCACATCTGGATTGAGGGCAAACCCATACACCAGCAATTGCACCGTGGGGGGAATGATCAACAACACTAACAGTTGCTTACTCCGGAGAATCTGGTTAACTTCCTTACGGACAAGTGCCCAGAAACGGCTATCGAAGAGGGCTTTGAGGGCTGTGGCAAAAGAAAACATACGGTGGTGAGGGAAATGGTTACGTGCCAGATTTGAGGTAGTCAAGCAGGCGATCGCCCGAGTCGGCCCGCACCAGCCCAACAGCCACATCCGGTAAGGTTGTCAAACTGGGATAGACCAGGTAACGAGGTTCCCAGCGGGGCTGAAATTTTTCTTTGAAACTGTGCAACCCCTTAAAGTTATAGAACTGGTTCAGGTTTTCAAAGAAATAGTGCAACCCTTTTTCGACCCGTTGGGCTGCCGGATCAGACCCAACACCCGCCAGGGGAGACAGGCTGAAGTTGAACCCATCGTACCCGGCTGCCTGGAAATGTTGGATCAGGGAAATAAACAGAAAATCCATTGTGCCCTTTTCCACAGTCTGGCAATAGCGCATCAGGTCAATGGTGACTTCCTGCCGGTTATAGCCAGTGAGCAGGTTGGTAAAGGCAATGATCTTGCCTGCCGCGTTCTGTACAACCCCAATCTGACATTGGCGCAGATAGTCGCGATCGAACCAGCCAATCGAAAAGCGTTTCTCTGACCCCTGTTTACTGTGCAACCATTCATCACTCACAACTTTTAGTTGCTGGAGCAGGGCCTCACTAAGAGGTGGTTCGTAAAGGTGGAAGGTGTGCCCCGTTTTGCTTAACCGATTGACCGCTGTCCGGAGATTTTGGTTGGTCTTACCTTTGAGGTTAAAGGTTTTGAGATCGACGATCGCCTCTTCACCAATCTGGATCTGTTGAAAACCTAAGGAATCGTACAGGGACAGTTGATCGGGTACAGCTTCGTAGAACACAGGAAACCAGTCATTGCGATCGCAAAACTGGCTAAAGCCAACCACTGCCTCCAATCGGTCATCCAGTGGACCAATGGGGTCACCGAGGGCGATCGCAGCCCGCCCTTTGGCGACATAGGCCACCACTGTTTGGCCAGAGGGACTAAAGTAATAAGCTTTGTCCGGTAGAAGTGCCAGTCGCGCTAATGACGATTGCCCATACTGATCAATAATGTCTCTGGCACGTTGCCGCTCAGCCTTAGATGCTGGATCACCCCGTAACAAGACTGGCCGTAGCAGCATGATCAGGGCAAACGCAGATGTCGCAGCACCAACGATATAGATCGAATCGGCGAAAAATTCGGCAAAGTGCCCCTGGGGCTGTAATCCGGCGTTATCTTCTGTAAAAAACATCGCCAGGGTTTGGGAAACCGCCTCCAGCCAGCTAAAGTTGGTTGGTTGACCATCAATTTGAAAATGACCATCCAAGATGTAAAATCCCGCTGTCCCATAGGCCAGGGTAAACAGGATACTGGCAACTAAGACCCGTACACCCTGGGCAATGGAGGGAGGGTCAGAACGGGCGGTAAATAAACCGCGCATCCAGATCAACTGCCCGATAATCACACCTGCCAGGACGCATTCTTCATAGTCCAACCCTTTGATGAGATGGCTAATGATGGAAAGAATCAACAGGGCGATCGTCAAACTCCAGGCAACCCGTTTCCGGCGAAACAAATTGGTTGCCAGTACCAGCAACACAAAGCCAGCGATCGCCGCAAATAACCGCCCTCCCGATCGCACGTAGAAGGGAAAAAAGACCTCTAGCCAATCCCGTCGTTGCGGCAGACTGGGAGTCACCGCAGACAACAAATTTACAACTCCCATAACCGCCGTCAGCAGTGTGACGACCCATAAACTCAGGTGGTTGCGCCATGGCCACACAGTTTGTCGAGGGATCATAGTGGTTTGCAGGGTGATGGTTGCCAGGATGATTATTTTGCCATCATTGCTGTTTGGGATGGAAAGGATGTTTAGACTGTGAAGGATGTTTGGGGACAGACGGACGGGATGACCGGGGCACAGCAGCCTGGAACTGGGCACCGACGAACCTGAGGGAATCGGTTAGATGTTTGTGCCAGTAATTCCAACCCACATCCTGTCCCACAATGCCATGGCCACCGGGAAAGATATTGAATTGATTTTTGATTCCCAGTTGGGTCAGGGTGTTATGGAAGGATTGGGTCGCTTGCAGATACTTATGATCCGCATCGCCTGCATCCAGGTAAACCCGTAACAATTTACGTTGCGCGAGTGGGATTTGCGCCACAAAGACCTGGGGACTGTTCTGATCACCACTCCCATCCACAAAATAGCCTGTGTGGCTGAAGAATGTATGAAACTGATTGAGTTGCCGTAAGCCGATGTTAAACGCACCCCAGGCACCGGAGGATAGCCCCCCGATCGCCCAAAATTGGGGTTGATCCAGCGTCCGATAACGGGCCTTTATCACCTGTACCAGTTCCACACCAATCAACGTTGCCAGGTTACCATTGGGGCCATCAAAGTAATCCGGATCGAAAAAAGGACTACTGCCCCGGTTGTCGCTACCATCAGGGGTGATCACAATCGCCGGGGGAAGACGATGACTTTGGTACAGGTTATGTAAAACGGAGGTGAGTTTTGCCTTATCCTCAAAATCTCGTTCGCTCCCGTGACCGCCATGTAACAGGATGATGACCGGATAGCGGCGATCAGGGTGTTTTGCATAACCAGGGGGTAATACGACTCCATAACGCCGTTCCGCTCCCATTGCCTGACTGTTAAAGGATTCTACCTGGAAGGTTAACCCCGTATTTGCCTCTGCAACAGGTGGATCTAACTGGGGCACCCCGGCGACAAAAACATACCAGTAACTCCCACCCAACAAACCAGCCAGGGCGATCGCCGCTAAAATCCCCAGTTGTCTGTACTTCTTCTTCATGGCAACGGTCAGATTGGTAGAGTGTTGATCCAGTCTGCGATCGCCCGATTCACCTCGTTCGGGAACTCTGCCATGACCAGATGTCCGGCAGTGGGCAGGTGGAGGTGATGGTGACACTGAAAATGGCTGGCTAGCTCTGCCCCCATTGCCTCGGTGAACACTGGATCACAGCCCCCACTAATCACTAAGGTCGGAACGTCCCGGTAATAATTGGTTTTACGATGGGCAAAAAAATTGTATCCCCAAAAGGCTTCCAGGGTTTGATAAGGATGGGGTGCCGTGGGGGTTGGGCATTCTGCGAAAAACTGCCCTAACCTCTCATGGTAAGGACTGAGGAGCGCATTCGTCATTCGCTGCACACTCTGTGATCGGTAAAGATGTCCACCTCCCCATGCTAAGGACTTAATCAACACAAATTCCCACCACGGTGTCAGGTTGTGGGTGCCACCAGCAATCAGGATCAGACCACGGGTGGGATGGCGCTGTGCCCATTCCAGACCCAGGGGCACACCATAACTGTGACAGCACAGGATAGGCTGGTGAATGCGAAAGAGATGGAGCAACCGGGTTAGATCGCGACTGTGCCGCCCAATCGAATAATGGGGATAGGGGGAAGATTGCCCATGCCCCGCCAAATCGTACACTAACGTTTCCCAACCCTGGTCACGGGCAAAGGTGTACTGCGATCGCCAGTTAAAGCGATTTCCCAAGCCACCATGCAAAAACACTAGAGCGGGCGATCGCCCCTCAGCATAACAAACCTGTAAATTCACCCCTGGACGGATGGGCACCTCTTGCCCCAACAAACAGTCGTCAGACATTGCACCTGGGCTGATTGAACGAAGGCATTCCCTCTGGGGGGTAAGACCCCTGAAAGGTGAAAGCTGTTTTGTGGGCACAATCAAAACGCATCTATCTTTAACAGGCAGGAAACACCGTGACTCGCATTGTGCCCGTTCAACTGGAAGATGGTAATGTCCTTTATATCGAAGCACAGGACGATGCCGCAACGCCCATCTCCCCTTCTCCCGCAGGCCATGAGACTGGTGAGGTGCAGCGGAGTGGGGCCAAAGGGATTGGCATTGGTACTGCAACCCGCATCAACCCGGCTCAATCCATGCAAATGGTGCAGGGTACGATTCGTACCTATACCGCCTATTGCCTGAATGCCTTCAAAAACTTCAGTGCGGCCAACGTGGATGAAGTCACTCTGGAGTTTGGGATTAACATCAGTGCCGATGCGGGTATTCCCTACATTGCCAGTGGTAAGGCCCAGAGTAACTTGAAAATTACGGTGAAATGCTCCTACAACAAACCCGAAACGAAGGATGGGGAAGGTAGCGAAACAGTTGAAGTCAGCCAAGGCGCTTGAGCTTAAAAGGAATTTAAGCGGCGATTATTCCACGGTTAAGGAAAATTGTCAAGATCCTGTGAAGTTCATCTGTTCCAGGTTGGGCTCAGGTATAAAAGATATCGGTATTTTCACTTGCTTAATAGTTGGTGGCTGAAAACCTTAGCCAGCGTGAGTCCGGGAGATCTGTACTCGGCTAATTTTGCTGTGAACAATTACCGTTATTTTTTTACCTGGAGAAATTGATGGTGATTACGCTTGCGTCATTGGGGACTTATACTGGGGCCGGATCGGAAATCTCGGCATTCGATCCGTTAACCCAGCGCACCTTTGTCGTGTCTGGTACGCAAATTCTAGAGATTTTAGACACCAGCAACCCAGCAGCACCTAATTTATTTCGATCGCTGGATACGAGTGCCCTCGGTACTGCTAACAGTGTGGCAGTTAAAAATGGCATCGTTGCTGTGGCACTGGAAAATGCTAATAAACAGGCTCCAGGGACAGTCGCCTTTTACGATGTGGACGGCAACTTCCTAAATGCTGTGACCGTCGGGGCCTTGCCCGATATGGTGACCTTTACACCCGATGGCACGAAAGTCCTGACTGCCAACGAGGGAGAGCCCAACAGCTACAGCCAACTTAATTCCGTCGATCCAGAAGGATCAATCAGTATCATTGACCTGTCTGACGGTGTATTGGGTCTGTCCCAGGCAGAGCATGTCACAACGGTTGATTTTCGCGCTTTTAATGACCAAAAAGCAGCTTTGATTGCTCAGGGTGTCCGTATTTTTGGGCCGAATGCCACTGTCGCTCAAGATTTAGAGCCAGAGTACATCACGATTTCCAGCGATTCGCTAACGGCCTGGATTACATTACAGGAGAATAATGCGATCGCCACCCTGGACATTGCCAGTGGTGAAATTACCAGTATCCGTTCCCTCGGTGTAAAGAACCACAATTTGGTAGGTAATGGATTAGATACCAGCGATCGCGATGGTGGCATCAACATTCAAAACTGGCCCATCTACGGACTGTATCAACCGGATGCGATCGCCTCCTTCACCATTGCTGGTCAAACCTACTTGATCACAGCCAACGAAGGTGATGCCCGCGACTACACTGGCTTTAGCGAAGAACGGCGCGTTGGTAGTTTAACCTTAGATCCGACGGCCTTTCCCAATGCCACCGCGCTGAAAAACAATGCCGCATTGGGACGGTTAAATGTCACCAGTACCCTCGGTAACGTGGATGGTGATAGTGACTACGATGCGCTCTATGCGTTTGGGGCCCGTTCCTTCTCGATCTGGACATCCGAGGGTAACCTCGTCTACGACAGTGGTAACCAACTGGAGCAGTTGACCGCGACTTTGGTACCTGCTTCGTTTAACTCGGATGGCACGTCAACCAGTTTCGATACCCGCAGTGATAATAAGGGCCCAGAACCAGAAGGGGTTGCGGTTGGTGTGATTGCCGGACGCACCTATGCCTTTATTGGGCTAGAGCGAACGGGTGGCGTCATGGTCTATGATGTCTCAACGCCCACTAACCCTGGCTTTGTGCAATACATCAACACCCCCGGAGATATGGCCCCCGAAGGACTAACCTTCGTCGCTGCGTCACTAAGTCCAACAGGCCAACCCATGTTGATTGTGACGAATGAAGTTAGCAAAACAACCACGTTTTATGGCATTACTGTTCCCAATGGGCAGGGAAATCAACCAGTGATTAGAGGTACATCTGGCAACGATCACCTGTGTGGCAATAACAACGGTGAAACCTTCTATGGGTTGGCTGGTAACGATGATATCAATGCCCGTGGCGGCAACAATAACCTCTACGGTGGTGCGGGTAACGATGATCTGTGGAGTGGTAACGGCAACGACCTGCTCAATGGTGGTGACGGGAACGATGTGCTACACGCCGGAAATGGTAACAACCTGCTCTATGGTGGTGCGGGTAACGACGAGTTGAGAGCAGGGACGGGCGATGATGTCCTGTACGGTGGCACTGGTAGCGATCGCATCTTTGCGGGCGCAGGGAACAATACCATCTTTGGCGGCAGTGGGGATGATTTTATTCGTATGGGGTCTGGTACCAACTGGATCAATGGCGGTACGGGCAACGACTCCATCTGGTTAGGTAACGGTACTAATACGGTGGTTCTGGGGCAGGGCAATGGTGTAGATACGATCTATAACGTTGATACCGATCGCACGTTCCTGAAACTGGAAGGCAACCTTCGCATCGCCGATCTCACAGTTAGTCGAACGGCAGGTGGCACGATGATTAAAATTGCGGCAACTGGAGAAGAACTAGCATTCCTGCGTGGCCTTCGGATCGACGACATCTTCGATCTCAATTTCATCACTGGTTAACGGTCTAGACCTCGGAGTTCTGCTGTTGATATTTGTATACAGCGTTTCCTTTCTGGGTGAGGTACAGCCTTATCGTTGAGACCAAGAGCTTAATGACAATCCTTGTACCTCACTGGCTTCAGAAACGCTGTAACGCCAGGATTGAGCAAAAGAACTCCGAGGTCTGGCACACCCTCTGAGATCTGGCGCAGGGGTCTACGCAGGAACACATTGCGCCTGTTGGATGGGTAGTTTAATCCAGAATTCTGCACCCTGGCCAGGGTTGGATTGACAGCCAATTTCGCCTCTATGTTTTTCAGTAATAATCTGATGGCTAATTGATAGACCCAGACCCGTACCTTTGCCAACGGGTTTAGTGGTAAAGAATGGATCAAACAGACGGGTTTTCACTGCTTCGGGTATTCCTGGGCCATTGTCGGTAATTTTGACCACGATGGCGTCATTTTGCTGTTCTGAATGAATGACAATACGATTGGGGTGTTGCCAGACTTCTTCCCGCGATCGCTCACTGTTGTAATGTTCAATGGAGTCGATCGCATTGCTAATGATATTCATGAACACCTGGTTCAACTGTCCGGCGTAACACTCTACCAATGGCAACTCACCGTACTCTTTGACAATCTCAATTTCGGGATGTTCGGCTTTAGCCTTCAGCCGATTGTGCAAAATCAGTAAGGTGCTATCAATGCCTTCATGGATATCCACCGCTTTGAAATCGGCTTCATCCAGCCGCGAGAAGTTCCGGAGTGACAGTACGATTTGCCGAATTCGTTCAACTCCCAGTTGCATTGACGCCAGGATCTTGGGCAAATCTTCCTTAAGAAACTCCAGATCAATGTCATCCAGAAATTCGCGAATGGGGGGGGCAGGTTGGGGGTAGTGCGCCTCAAAGTGATGGATAAATTCCATCAGATTTTTAGTGTATTCATCCACATGGCTCAGGTTGCCATAAATGAAGTTCACGGGATTATTGATTTCATGCGCGATACCCGCCACCAGTTGCCCCAGACTGGACAGCTTTTCACTTTGAATCAGTTGAATCTGGGTTTGTTGGAGTTCGTGCAAGGTATGGGAGAGTTCCTGGGTGCGATCGCTCACCCGTTGTTCCAATTCCTGGGTCAGTTTGTGCAGTGCGGCTTCTGCCGTTTTGCGTTCTTCGACTTCGCGCCGAAGCAAGTGATTTTGCTGTGCCAGGGCCGTCGTCAAATGGCGCAATTTGAGATGCATTTTGACTCGCGCCAATACTTCTTCCTGTTGAAATGGCTTGGTAATGTAATCAACCGCACCCAGGTTTAATCCCCTCACTTTATCGCCGGTGTCAGATAATGCCGTCATAAAAATGACAGGAATGTCTTTGGTGAGTGGGTTTTGTTTCAACCGCTGACAGGTTTCAAAGCCATCAATTCCCGGCATCATTACATCCAACAGGATCAGATCCGGCGGATCGTAGCTAATTTGCTCGATCGCACTTTCCCCGTCCGTAGCAACTGCCGTTTCATAGCCAAAATTGGCAAGAGCATTGGACAAAACTTCTAGATTCGTGGGATTGTCATCCACAACCAGAACAACCCCTGATTCGTGATCTAATTCATGATCTAACGACATGGCTAGTTCCTGTCTATGATTTGGTGTTGGTGCGGTCATGACCATTGCTATAACCCTCCCCTACTATTGAGTAAAAACTGTTGGTTTAGCCTTACTGGTCTGGCATATGCGACCTGATGAAGTCCCGCATCTTCTGTACCTGAAAGCCCTTTGCCAGTTGGCGCAGATGGCTGGTAAAGGGGGTCAACTGTCGATTACCCTGCTCCAGGTGTTCTAACTGTTCAATCAAGCTTTTCACCCGTCCTTTCATGGCCAGGTCAAGTAATTGGGCAAGTTCTGGCACGGCGGGAGGTGTGATCGTGTCACTGGGGGCAACAGGTATTGGCAATTGGGACGGTGCTGTTGCCTGGGGCGATCGCTCGTAGCACCATTCCAGCTGCAAATGTTGCTTCAGAATGCTCAACAAATCCTCAGCCTGCACCGGTTTGGGGAGGAACGCATCACCGCCGGCCTCAAGGCATTCCCGCTGGTCTGCTTCAAACACATTGGCAGACGACAGGATGATGACTAACCCGGTTAACACCTCTGCCTGCCGCAGTTGCTGCACCAGTTCAAACTCTGCCATACCCTGCACAGCGGGTTCTGTAATCACGACCGCCGGACGGTGCGCTAACGCCTTCTGCAATGCGTCTGGGGCAGTGTTTGCTTCCAGTAGATCAAACCCCAGTGGTTCCAGCAAATTCACGACAACGGAGCGGTTTTCCCACTTATCATCGACGACCAAAATCTGGCGTTTTGCACCGACGTAACCCGTGATTCGCTCCCCGGCCAGTTTGCCAGATGCCTGTACCCATTCCCGCGCCTCTGGCAAGTCCACATCCAACCAGAAGATACTTCCTTCGCCGGGATAGCTTTTGACATACAAAGTCGAACCCATCAACTCCACAATCTTCTGACTGATAGCCAGACCCAGACCTGTGCCCTGGGATTGCTGGGTGCGATCGCCCACCTGCTCGAATGGCAGGAAGATCTTTTCCACATCCTCCGGGTTCATGCCAACGCCCGTATCTTCCACCTGAAAGCGAATTTTGTAGATGCTTCCCAGTTCTTTAGGATGGCTACTGGCTGTCTGGAAGGAAGGCTGGCTTTCTGCGGTGGGCTCCGTTCGGCTGAGAACCTCAACCCGCAATGTCACCCCACCCGACTCCGTAAACTTCACAGCGTTTCCCAACAGGTTAATGAGTACCTGGCGCAACCGTTTTTCATCGGCATGGATACCAATGGGTAAATCGGGCGGTGACTGGTAGGTAAAGGCAATCCCCTTTTGTTCTGATCGCACCTGGGTTAGTTCGGCAATGCCTTGCAGGAACGAGGGGAAATGAAATTCAGTGGGGCAAAGTTCCAGTTTGCGAGCTTCGATTTTGGACAGATCGAGAACATCATTAATAAGTGTCAGCAGATGGTTACTGCACTGGCGAATGATGTCGATGCCCCGCTGGTCTTTGTCGCTCATCGTGGGCGATCGCTCCAAAATCTGGGCATAACCGAGAATGCCATTAAGCGGTGTCCGTAATTCGTGGCTCATGTTTGCCAGAAACTCGCTCTTAGCACTGCTGGCAGCATCGGCGGCTTCCTTCGCTTCTTTGAGTTCAACCGTGCGCTGTTCTACCCGTCGTTCTAAGTCTTCGTTGGTCTTTGCCAGGGCCGTAAATGACTCCTGCAACTGCTGCGTCATCTGGTTAAATGATTTCGCCAGGACACCCAACTCATTCTGCGAACTGGTTTCAACCTGAATATTTAAATTGCCATCACTGATGTCAGCGGCAGCGGCGGTCAGTTTGCGTAAGGGAGAAATAATCCGCCATGACAGGAAAAAGCCCAGTCCAGCGGCGGTCAGAGTAGCAATCCCCAATACCCCCGACGTTGCCCAGATAGAATTGCGCACGACTGCATAGGCTTCTGCTGTTGGCAACTCCACCACGACGCGCCAGTAGGTACTACGCACAACTGCCGCTGCTCCCAACACCTCGCGCCCGTCTAATCCCTGATAAATGCTGGGTGGGGTGGCAGCGGCCAGGGAAATATTTTTGATAAAGGGGCGATCGGCAATACTTTCCAGTTCAAAGCGATCGCTTTCATTCAGACGGGGGCGGGCAATGACCACATTATGGTTGTCAATCACATAGGCATAGCCTGTGTTGCCCACTTCCGTTTTGGCAACGACAAAATCTAAAAACCGCAGGTTAACCTTTGCAACCAAAACACCGTCTACCTGGTCGGCTTTGTTACGGATGGGCACTGCCAGCAGCGTCGACAGGTTACCATCGGCACCAAAGGTTACCTGATCAATAAAATCTTCCTGGTCTTTAAATGTCCGGCGAAACAGGGGTGTCCCGGCAAAGCTACCAATGCGTAACTGGGCATAGGGTGTGATGACAGAAACGGGGGTTCCTTGCTTATCCACAATCGCCACCATTTCGTAGGCATCGTTATTGCGGGTGAGTGCCTCCAGTAACGGTCGTTGCAGTTCTGGTGAAAGGTCGGTCAACCCCCGAATTCGCGCCAGGTAGTTCAGTTTGCGTTGCAGATCGTCCATGTAGGCATTGATCGCCTCTGCGGCGGCGCGCGATCGCTCCTGTTGCAGGAGCTTGGACTGTTTCTCCTGCACCTCATAGCTGGAGTAAATCAACATACCGCCTGTCACCAGCAAACTGGATGCCACCAGGCACACTAAGCCAACACATAGTTGATTGGCGATCGAAGATTTCCAGCGGTGACGCAACCGCTGTGTCAGGGGTTGGTTGGCTGGTTCAGCCTGCTGCCGTATATACCCGCTTCTCATAACGAAACATCCACCTTGCCCGTGAGAATGTCATCTTTCGTTTGCTGCACGATCGCCTCTTCCGCAGGTGTCAGGGTGCCCCGGAAGGGAGCCAAATCCTGCACACCTTCCCGTAGCCCAAAGCGGTATTGTTTGCCTTCCCAGCGGCCCAACCGCACTAAGCGCGCCCCCTGTAATAGCAGTTCGGGTAGTCGTTGAATGCCACTGGTAAGAACAGTACCCGGTGCCTGGTTGGCATGGTCGGTTCCCCAGCCAATGGTGTAGATCTGCTTTGTATTCGCTAGTGTGTGTACTGGCAACCCTGCCTGTCCAGCATTAACCAGTAACACATCACTCCCAGCACTGATTTGGGCAACCGCGATCGCCTCGGCTCGGGTGGCGTTCGTATCATTACCAATCCAATTCACACTGACCGTGATGTTGGGTTTGATCGCGCGGGCACCCCGTTCGAATAGAGTGGCAATTTCCTGGTTACTGGCCGAATCGGTACTACCAATAAAACTGATCCGATTCGTGTTGGACTTGATGGCAGCAACGACCCCGCAGAGATAACCCAGTTCGCCATTGCGAAAGGATAGGCTACCCAGGTTGCCATTGTTGCCGGAGTAGACATCGGTGACAGCAAACTTGGTGCGGGGAAAGGTTTTGGCGATCGCGGCAACGGTCGTCACAAAATCGCCATTACCAACCACAAAGTCAAACCCCTGCTCGGCATACTGGCTAAAAATGTTCTTGACCTGATCGGCGGGCAGGTTGTTCACCTCACTGGTGTAGGCCGTCTTTGCGATCAACTGTTTTTCAATCAGCTCCAGTCCGGCTAAACCATCCTGGCTGTGGGCCTCATCATTATTAGTTTTATGGGGAAAAATTGCGGCAACCTTAAAGTTACTTGCAACTTGCCGTTCTTGTTGCGTCTCGACACCGTGACAACTGGCAATTCCCAAGGTAAGAAGTGCTAGAAGCAGGTATCTGATTCCCCCTGTCATTCTGCCCATTACTGTTAACCCAGTTACGACTAACCCAGCTACGACAAAACTTGCCAACCCTGAGCTTCATCCCACTAAATTAATGCAGTTATAAGTTTCAGGGCTGTCATTAGACTTCCCCGAATCTAGCCTGTGCTAACGCTCCTCACCTCCGCAGTTTCAAGGAAGGTTCGGTAATATCCCATCAGAGAATTCCGGTTTTACCCCGAGTACGCTGCGGGAATAAAAATATTCTTGGGTAATGCAGCATGGCAACCCTGACGAATGTCCACTACCTGAGTCACACCAAAATCGACTCCAGTAGAAATGATGCTGTAAGCCTCGTCGGCACTGATTTTCTTCTTAGTTTGAAGAAAATCTAACATCTGTTCGGCACACTGGCGCATCGCCTTGTTCAAATCTTCGTTAAAACCATGGGTAATCCAGTGAGCATCGGTTTCCAGGATGGGATTGGTAATGGGGAAATCCTTCAGCACAAAGATTTGCAAATAGGAATTCATCGAGGCTTCGATCGCCGTTCCTGCCAGTTCCGCATCGCCCTGTGCCATGTGGGGATCACCGACGTAGAAATTTGCACCTTTGTTGAACACCGGGTAGTACATGGTGGCACCCGCCCCAATCCGCCAGTTGTCAATGTTGCCGCCAAAGGGGCCGGGGGGAATGCTGTTGATCCGGCCACTTTCCGCCGGAGCGACCCCCATCACCCCAAAATGGGGCCGCATGGGAATGGCAACCCTGGCTTTGAAATCCTGTCGTGCGCCTTTGTCTGGTTGAGTGACAAAGCCGGGTTTGTTGTAGAGAGGTAAGCCTTTAAAGTCGTAGCCAAAGATGGGTTGGGCTAAACCTGCCAGGGCATCGAGCTTGTAGATGGTGATACGTTCTTTTTTAAAGGAGTTATACAGATAGCCCCAATGGGCGGCGGCATTACTGCCATAGGGAAGGCGCGGTTGGGTGTTGAGAATTCGCACCATTAATGTATCGCCGGGTTCAGCCCCCTTAACAGCGATGGGGCCAGTCATGATGTGAACACCGGGCCCGCGATCGGTTAATTTGTCATAGACTTCTTTGACCCCGTCATCCATCAACAAATCGGGGGCATCACCGGCATGGTGGGTCAGGGCTTCGACGTAGACAATATCACCTGACTCAATGGTCAGAATGGGCGGTAACGTTTTGTCAAAGAATCCCCAGAAGCAGGTCTTTGAGGTTGCCTTGAGGGTATGGAAATTACCCGCACTGCGAATCGCTTCGCCAACGGCAGCCGTTTCCTGTTTGGCTTCTTCCCGATCGCGCTCAAACCCTCGGCTAGAACAACTGGCCGCTGTCAGTGCTGCCATTGCTGCGGACGATGCCATAAATGCCCGCCGGGATTGCCGAGAAAGAAATTGCGGATGCTGTTCGAGCGCATCATCATCATCGGTATGGGATTGAGGGGGGTGATCGGTTACCGGCTGTTCATGATCATGGTCGGACGACGAACAATGGGCATGGTCATGGTGATGTTCTTCCATAAGTTCCTCTGCCAATCAAAAATGAACCAATTAGAAATGAACTAATCCGAAATACACGAATCCGCAATAAACCAATTAGAAATGCACCAATTAGAAATGCACGAATAGCAATGCATGAAAAAGTGCCTTATTAAACAAGCCAGCCCCGACACAAAGACATTGGTACTTCAGTTTTTGGTAGTTAATTGGCAGTTAATCAGTGGTGAAGCTCTAAACCCTGTTAATAGCTGCCAAACACCCCCAACATTCCCAGTCTTGGAGTCAATCTAACAGGGAAATTCCTGGAGACACATTAAGTAATGCGGAAGAAATCTATCCCTGGGATGGAGGCAAAACGACATTGAAGAGATAATCATTCGCGATCGCCATTTTCCTATCCCCAAAATGAGCAATACCCAGGGTAGATTAATGGTTAGTGATTCGGAAGGGTAAGCGATGAACGTTAACACAAGCCGCGTTGAGGAATTGCGGAAACTTCCCAAAATTGATCTGGAAGACGAGGATTTTACCGGACAAAACCTCCAGGGCATTAACCTGGCGGGTGCCCGCCTGACCGGGGCAGATCTCAGTCAGGCCATACTCAACGGCGTCTCCCTTGAAGGTGCAACGCTAATTGGCTGTCGCTTAGTCGGTACCGATTTACGGGCTAGCCTTTTAGGGGCCAACCTGATGCAGGCCGATTTGACCGAAGCTGACCTGCGCGGAGCCAACCTGCGCGGGGCCAATTTGATGCGGGCACGATTGAATAAAGCTAGCTTTGCCGGGGCTTTTCTCAGTGGGGCAAATCTGATGAGCGTCAATTTGCAGGGAGTGGATC
>CAZGDE010000052.1:0-8637 GCA_964524315.1 uncultured bacterium | reverse complement strand
GATTTGCGGGGAGCTAACTTGAGCGGGGCAAACTTACATGGAGCTAATTTGACCCAGGCAGATTTGCAGGGGGCTTTATTGACAGAAGCGAATCTAGAAGAGGCAAACTTGCAAGGGGCAAATCTGGCGGGAGCGAACTTGGCCGGGGCAAATTTGCTCTGTGCCGATCTGGACAATGCCAGTATGGATGGGGCAAATTTTGCCGGAGCCTGCCTCGTAGGGACAGTTTTAGATCGGGGATGATTCAGTCGGAGAAAGAACGTCATACAACAGGAAGTCATGACAAACCGTGGAGCCGATTTCAGGGAAGCTGCAAATCCCTGGCTGGTGGAATTTTCGGATGTGGCAGTTTCGGTGCAAGGTCGAACGATACTTTCGGCACTAAACTTTGCGATCGCTCCCGGCGAATGTCTCGTGCTGTTAGGACGGAGTGGTTCCGGCAAAACAACAACCATGAAGTTGATCAATGCTCTGATCCGTCCCAGTGCAGGAACGGTGCGGGTACAGGGAACGGCAACAACGGATTGGGATACCATCCAACTGCGACGGCAGATTGGCTACGTGATCCAGGAAACAGGCCTGTTTCCCCATTTTACAATCGCCCGTAACGTGGGTTTAGTACCCGCACTCCAGGGCTGGAAACCGTTGCAAATTAAAGCCCGTGTCCATGATTTGTTGCATCTGGTCGGGCTGGATCCGGCACAGTATGGCGATCGCTACCCCCATCAACTTTCGGGTGGACAACGGCAACGGGTGGGGGTTGCCCGTGCCCTTGCTGCCAATCCACCCATTCTGTTAATGGATGAACCCTTTGGGGCCCTTGACCCAATTACCCGTCTGGAACTGCAACAGGAGTTTCAACGCTTGCAACAGGAGTTAGGCAAAACGGTTGTCTTTGTCACCCATGACATTCAAGAAGCCTTCTTTCTGGCATCACGGATCGGTTTAATGCAGGCTGGCGAGCTGGTTTTTCTGGGTACACCTGCAGAGTTTCGGCGATCGCCCCATCCCGAAGCCCATACCTTTCTCCAGACTCTCCGGGGGTAATACATGCGTGATCTATTTCTGTTTCGTTATGGGTCGGAGATCGTGCAACGGACAGGCGAGCACTTGATTCTGGTGGTCATTGCGATCACGGTTGCCACCTGTGTCAGCATTCCCCTCGGAGTGTTGATTACCCGTAACCGACGATTACGTCAGCCCATTCTGGTGATCGCCAATGTGTTGCAAACCATTCCCAGTCTGGCGTTATTCGGTTTGCTCATTCCACTGGTGGGCATTGGTGCCGTTCCCGCCATCATTGCCCTGACGCTCTACTCGTTTTTGCCCATCATCCGCAACACCTACACGGGCATTAGTGGCATTGATCCGGCAATTCGGGAAGCCGCCCGTGGCATGGGCATGACAGACTGGCAGTTACTCACCCAGGTAGAACTGCCCCTGGCAATGGGTGTCATTCTGGCAGGGGTACGGGTGGCAACGGTGATTGCCATTGGGATTGCGACGATTGCAGCGGCGATCGGTGCGGGTGGTTTAGGGGTATTTATCTTTCGCGGGATTGCCGTCGTCAATAACCAGTTGATTCTGGCGGGAGCAGTTCCAGCAGCGGCGATCGCTCTCCTGGCTGACTACGGTATTGGTTGGCTGGAAAAACGTTTTAGCAAGACCTCAAAGGTTTCCTAAACCTCCGATGCCTAAATGCCATACTCCGCCCGCAGGGAGGCCAATTCTCGCGCCATGACGGTTTCCGGGTCAATATAAGCATCAATCTTCTTTGTCACCGTCAAACCCTGCCGCACACCTTTCCAGTACAGACGGCAAACCTGAATGGGATTCTGGTAAATTCCACCCCAGGCGCGCCCCCGCAGGGATTGCCCCAAAAGTTCTAAGAACACCAGAAAACTTTGGGCATAGTAATACCAGGGACGC
This sequence comes from uncultured bacterium, assembly GCA_964524315.1. Lineage (GTDB taxonomy): Bacteria > Cyanobacteriota > Cyanobacteriia > Leptolyngbyales > Leptolyngbyaceae > CAZGDE01. The sequence continues at coordinate 6,708 of CAZGDE010000052.1, read as the reverse complement.
TTCCAGGTCAGGGCTGTGAGCAAAAAACCGATCAGTTGTAATTCCTGATCCAGGTCGGTACTGTAGCCCGTGACCACATGCATAATGTCGTGTCGTTGCAAATCGCACCAGGGAATCCGAATCCAGCCCACCCACAGATCCTGGTTGCGGGTAAAGCTGGCGTTTGCCTCGTAGTAGCGTTCCAGTCCATCACGCAGGGTAAGCGAGGGAGGGGTTTCAGGAAGAGGGGCGATCGCATCGCTGGAACTAGTCCGATCAAAAGTAGTCATACCAACTTGACCTGTCAATTTTTCAATCTCAACTCTTCAATGTCAATTTTTCAATGCCAATTGTCGAATTTATGTAGGGGCGCATGGTGATGCGCCCTCAAAGAGTTGATATGTCGTAAAGTCTGTTTCAGCCAATACCATTTCAAATATTTTGAGATGACAAACGTTATTTTATCTATTTCAATCGTTATCTTAGATTTGTAGATAGATCGACCTTTAATGACCACTTCCCAAAAGTGGCACAGGTCTGTTTTCAGAGGAACTGTTTCTGATTAATTGAGAAAAACATTGGCTAGCTAAAAACTTAGCCGATAATCTAGCCAAAAAATTAGCCAAACCTGATGCCTCTATTTGCCATGCTCTAAATAGGCAACTAAATCTGATAGCTACCTATTACAGGAGCGTCCTATGGCACCAATCAAATATAACTCCAACCAAAATAATCACAGTTCTGCCTGGGTCTTTCAAGTCTGGACATCGTTTGCGCTCTCAACCATTGCAATGACTATTGGCATTCTTTACCTACCCGTTGATAACTGGGTCAAAGGTTATTTAGGGATGGGATTCATCTTTTCTGTTGGTTCCACAGCGAGTTTGTCAAAGACAGTGCGAGATATTCACGAATCGAATAAATTCATTAACCGCATCGACGAAGCAAAACTGGAAAAACTATTAGCAGAATACGATCCAATACGTGCCAGGTAATTTTGCTAATGAGATTTCTGGAAAACCAAATACCTGTAAGGGCAGGTTTAGCAACAAAATGGCTGGCTAATGTTCAGAGCTTTTGGCAAAACCTGCTCCTACACCAGGTAAATCTTTTTCTTAGAAATTACCTAAACTCCCCTGATAAAAGTTCACTGCAAGGAACCCCATGCATAGCGTTTTCATTAACAGCATCGGCAAGTTTTTACCCGGTCATCCCATTAATAACGACCAGATGGAAGACTATCTGGGCAAGATTAATGGTCAACCATCAAAGGTGAGAAATCGCATTCTCAAAAGTAACGGTATTCAGCAACGCTATTACGCCCTGGATCAGCAGCAAAAAACAACCCATCTGAACAGTCAAATGGCTGCTAACGCTGTGCGCGATGCATTAAAGCAGGTAGATCTGGAAGCAGGGGCGATCGACCTGTTATGTGCCGGAACCACCTGGGCAGATCTATTAGTACCCGGATTCGCCAGCATGGTACATGGAGAGTTACCGGAACTGTCGCCCCTGGAAACAACAACTCATATGGGGGTGTGTTGTGCGGGAGTGGCAGCGTTGAAATATGCTGCGTCCCAGGTCAAATTGGGTGAAAAACGGGCAGCGATCGCCGTTGCCTCGGAACAACCATCCCGCCTGTTTACCAACACCCACTTTGAAGCAGAAGTCAGCATCCAAGCTGGAAAAGCCCTCAGTTTTGATACGGAATTTCTCCGCTGGATGCTCTCCGATGGTGCGGGTGCGTTCCTGATTCAGGATCATCCCAATCCCACCGGAATCAGTCTCAAAATTGAATGGATTGAGCTGGTTTCCCATGCCAATGCCTATCCGGTGTGTATGTACGCCGGGACTGCCAACGAAACCGCCCAAACCAGTTGGATGGATTACCCTTCCTATACGGCGGCCGCTACCAGTGGCGCGATTAACCTGCGTCAGAACATTCGTTTGCTGGATAATGTCGTCAAACTGGGGGTAGAAGGCTGGTTGAAGCTGATTGATCTGGGGCGAGTTCACCCCGATCAAATTGATTGGTTACTCTGTCACTACTCCTCCCATTTCTTCCGGGGGCAAATTGTGGAATTGCTGGAAAAAGCAGGCTGCATGATTCCCGAAGAAAAGTGGTTCACCAACCTCTACACTCGCGGCAATACGGGTTGTGCTTCCATTTACCTGATGCTGGAAGAACTGTTCCACTCTGGCAAACTGCAACCCGGTCAAAAAGTCTTTTGTTTCGTTCCCGAAAGTGGCAGATTTACAACCGCCTACATGATGCTGACAGTAGTAGGAGAGAACATGCAAACCCAGAAAAATGAATTAGAAAGTGAATTAGACAGACAAGACAACGAGCCTCTCGCTTTACCATCCTCTCCGTCTTCCCCAACTTCTCCCCTGCCAGAACCCGTCTCTGCCTATCTTCTGCGCCAGTTAGCTCTGGTCTGGTTGGAGTTTGAGCGGGAGTTGCGATCGGTGCCCATCGTGCGAAAGTTGCATCGAGGCGAATTTAGCCTGGAAGATTACAAGGCATTGCTGCGTAACTTGCGTCCCCAGGTGGTCGAAGGGGCACGCTGGATTGCACGAGCCGCCTCGAATATGGTGGATTTTCGGCTGCGATCGACCTTTATTGGCCATGCCCAGGACGAACATCGCGACTTCCAGATGTTGGAGAAGAATTACGTGGCGGTGGGTGGTGCGTTAGAGGAAATTGCCAACGCCGAGAAGAATCTTGGCAGTGAGGCATTGTCGGCATACATTTTCCATCAGGCATCGCGGGAAAATCCCGTTGATCTGATTGGTAGTATGTTCATCATCGAAGGATTGGGCAACAACCTGGCAGGCAAATGGGCAGAGCAAATTAAGGCAACATTGCAACTGCGGGATGATCAGGTATCCTTTCTGGCCTACCATGCGGCGAATGATGCCTCCCATTTGGGCAAACTACATGCACTGGTTAGTGCGGACTGGATGACACAGGAGATCGCCGATCGCATCCTCAAAACCGCCCGTGTCACTGCCCGCCTATACCGATTGCAACTGGAAGAAATTCAATAATCAATCAATACCGTAGGGGCGGGTTTAGTAGACCAACTTGAACACACCGCAGTAATTTGGTCAAAACCCGCCCTTACAATTGCCCCTGTTTGCCCGTGCCACCCCTTACAGCCAACCCGTTCTATGAACCAGATTGACATTGCTCCAACCGTTTCCCCGGTAACGAAAGCACCCTATCATCTGCAACCACGCGATCGCCGTAATCCCGATGCCTGGGATGCCTTATATCTAGATCGCGCGATTCCGGTTGATCCAATTGCCAAGGCATACATGATCGAGGATTTACGCCACTGGACACGGATTTACCTGTTAATTCCGATCAAGATCCTGGCGAATGTGTCGCTGGCATTGATTATGACGATTAAACGCTTATTACCGTTTCAATTCAGTAATTACGGGTTAATGCACCGCATGGCAGCCTGGTTCCTGGAAACATTTGTTACTCCTGAAGCCTGTTTCCTGATTGTCCGGCACATTTGTTTAGGATCTAATATCGTCAACTTCCTGATTGACAATGGCCCCGATCCCACCATTGAAAAATCCCAGCTTTATCCCCGTACCGTTCAGGATTTGGCCGAGAATGCTTTCCTGGAACATGATTTAATTCTGTACAACTTCGTGCTGGACTACAATGAGGCGCAATCAGCAAACCCAGATTGGCTAAAACAGCTACCAAAACGGGATTTAAACTTTGCCAGTATTCAACCTGTGACTGTTGATATAGATGTATCCCGACGGCACTGGTTGAAGGTGTTGGATCTGGAATCGGCGATCGAACTATTTAAGGTGATTTACTCCCTGTGCCTGACCAGTGACGAGTTTGAACGAGCCGTATTGTCATTAGAATTTGACGAAAATTTTGGTTGTTACTTCAGCCAAATTACGGGTGATTACAACTGGAATCATGTCATCACCAATCGCCACCCTCTAGCGCCAGAAAGCCCCTTTGCGGCAGCCCGTAACTTACTACTGCATGGAATTATTACCGAATACCTGCATCGCTATCTGGAGATTCGGCGAGAAATGTCACAGGCGATGCACCCGGAAATGCGATAATCGCGAAGCTCTTGTGTTTCCTGTCAGATGAATCGCAACTTTTGGATTATTGCTCTGATCTCATTAATTAACTCCCTCAGCCTCACAATCTTAATTCCGGTCATTTATCTCTATGGCAGGCAGTTTGGGCTCAATGAATTCCAGACCAGTTTATTATTTGCTACCTATTCGTTTGCGCAGTTTTTTGCAACTCCGGTTATTGGCAAGTTGTCCGATCGCTTTGGCCGCAAACCCCTGCTCATCATCAGCCTGACAGGCACTGTCATTGCCAATTTAATCGCGGGTACAGCCGCCGTTGCCTGGGTTCTCTTCTTTGCCCGCTTTCTCGATGGCATTACGGGTGGGAATGCATCCGTTGCCCAGGCGGTTATGTCTGATGTAACGACACCCGAAAATCGGGCACGGGCGTTTGGTATTAATGGGGCTGCCTTTGGTTTAGGCTTTGTCCTGGGGCCAGCGATCAGTTTACTGGCGCAGCAAATTTCCTTAGGTGCGGCATTTTTGGTATCAGGCGCGATCGCCCTGGTGGCCCTATTACTGACGATCATCTTCCTACCAGAAACGCTAGTAAATAAAGCGCCAACATCACAGGATATTTTTGATTTAGGCTTAGGCAACTTAATTCGGGGATTAACCTTTCCCAAAATTGGGATTTTACTAATAATTAACTTTTTTGTTGGTGGTACTTTCACCATTTTCACCTATGCATTTCAGCCCTATTTCATTCAGGTTTTACACCAAAATAATGAATCACTCACCCTCATGTTTCTGACGTTTGGGGTACTAGGTGTGGTGATGCAAACCTGGGGCGTATCGCTGTTGAGCCGTAAATTTAATCTGGTTCACATTCTATTTATCGGGTTATTTATTCGTAGTACCTCTTTTGTCTTGATGCCAATTTGGGCCAATGTGTGGTACTTCGTTGCAATCAGTATTCTGCTGTCTTTGTTTAATGCTGTGGTTCAGCCCATGATTAATGCGCTGATTTCACTCAATGCGCGTCCAGAAGAACAGGGTATGGCACTGGGGTTGAATGCTTCTTACTTGAGTGTTTCCAATGCGGTTGGCCCGGTCATTGCCGGGTTACTCATTCACCAGACTAACCCCGTCACCTATAGTTATCCCCTTTACCTGGCAGGTATTCTGACGTTTTCCGTGTTAGGACTGGCGATCGCCACCCGCCACCAATACCAGACGAGCCCCTAAAAGGCGATATAGACATTTCTTGAAACAAATTTGAAACCTTTAAAGAGATTTTCAGGAAAGAAAATACCTGTAAGGGCAGGTTTAGCAACAGCAGTAGCGACTAACGCCAAAGACTGCGACAAAACCTGCCCCTACGCAAGGGTACATTTTTTCTGGCAAATCACCTAAGGGCGTCGCCTGCGGACAATGATCATGATTTGTATTCAATCATTGTGTGGCCAAATGCTACGCCCCTGCGGTATCTGAGACGGTATTAGGCTTTCAGAATAGATTTGACTGCCAAAATCACGTCATCGACATCCTCATCAGTCAATTTGGCGGAAATGGGTAGGCTCACTGTTTGCCGCCCAATGCGCATGGCATTGGGATAGTCTTCGGGCTTCCAGCCAAATGTCTTCTGGTAGTAGGGGTGTTCGGCCAGACTGAGGTAATGGACACCCACCCCAATATTATGAGCCGTCATGGCATCCAGGAAGCGATCGCGGCTAATACCAGCTTTTTCCTCATCAACCAGAATGGTATAGAGATGGTAAGCATGGCGGGTATTTGGTTCCGGTGGTGCCGGGGTTGTAATGGGTAGATTGGCGAATGCCTCGTTGTAACGGTTCCAGATCTCCTGGCGGCGCACCCAGTAAGGTTCCACCCGTTGCAACTGATGGATACCAATCGCCCCCTGAATATCCATCATGTTGTACTTAAAGCCACATTCCACAACCTGGTAATGTTTATAGCCCTCATCACCAAACCGCTTCCAGGCATCCTTACTCATCCCGTGTAGGGCCAGTACCTTAATTCGAGCCGCCTTATCCTCCGCCCGCGAAAGCACCATGCCCCCTTCACCGGTAACGATGTTTTTGGTGACATAAAAGCTGAAACAGCCAAAGTCACCAAACGTACCCGCTTTCCGCCCCTTATATTCTGTTTCAATCGCGTGGGCGCAATCTTCGATCAACGACACCTTACGGTCTGCGGCGATCGTGGTGATAGCATCCATATCACAGGCCCGTCCAGCAAAATGTACCGGCAAAATTGCCCGTGTTTTGGGTGTAATGCGGGCGGCAAGCTGGCTTGGGGCAATATTCATGGATGTTGGATCAAGATCTGCCAAAACCGGCGTACGGCCTGCAGGGATGATCGCGTTGACAGTGGCACAGAAAGTCAACGGTGTGGTGATGACTTCATCACCCGGTGTGACCCCCGCAGCCAAAATACTCAGGTGGAGAGCAGCCGTGCAGGAATTGACTGCAGTAGCGTAGGGGGCACCCTTGTAAGCAGCGAAATCACTCTCAAAGCGGGCAACTTTAGGCCCCGTCCCCAACCAACCGCCGGTCATACAGGCAACTACTTCCTGGATTTCAGCATCTTCAATGGCGGGGGAACCAAATACTAAAAAGCGGTCTTTCGGACGAATAGGTG
>CAZGDE010000051.1:23969-24253 GCA_964524315.1 uncultured bacterium | reverse complement strand
TGGATATAGCGGGGGGACTGCCAGGGATTGTAGTGGTCGGACTGCCATCGCAGGAGGTACAGGAATCGAAGGAACGGGTCAGAACAGCGGTCAAAAATGCTGGGTACGCCTTTCCTATGCGGAAGATCGTGATCAACCTAACTCCGGCAGATTTGCGGAAAGAAGGCCCCAGTTTTGATTTACCCATCAGCGTTGGCATTCTGGCAGCTGCGGAACAGGTGTCAACCGATTTGCTGGATGACTACCTGTTTTTGGGGGAGTTATCACTGGATGGAAGTTTGCGT
>CAZGDE010000051.1:20893-23959 GCA_964524315.1 uncultured bacterium | reverse complement strand
GGCGATCGCTGCTGCTGCGAAACGAATGGGGATTACGGGCATCGTTGTCCCGGCAGACAATGCCCGTGAAGCAGCTGTCGTCAAAGGCTTGCAGGTCTTCGGCTTCAAGCATCTCTCCGAGGTGGGTGAGTTTCTCTCAGCCTCCCAAAATTACACACCCACACAGATTGATGGCATGGAAGAACTGGAACGACTGAAGTTCTCTGGGCCCGATTTGCGCGATGTGAAGGGACAGGCACACGCCCGTCGGGCTTTAGAAATTGCGGCGGCGGGTGGGCACAACCTTGTGTTTGTCGGGCCTCCAGGCAGCGGCAAAACCATGCTGGCACGACGTTTACCCGGTATTTTGCCAGCACTATCATTTGCTGAATCGCTGGAAGTGACGCAGATTCACTCCGTCGCCGGCCTGCTGAAGGACAAAGGTTCCCTGGTGACAACCCGTCCGTTTCGGGCACCGCACCATTCCGCATCGGGGCCATCACTGGTGGGGGGAGGTAGCTTTCCCCGTCCTGGGGAGATCTCCCTGGCACATCGAGGCATCTTGTTTTTGGACGAACTCACCGAATTCAAGCGGGATGTCCTCGAATTCCTGCGGCAACCCTTGGAAGATGGCAATGTCACCATTTCCCGCACCCGCCAGTCAGTACAGTTTCCGGCGCAGTTTACCCTGGTCGCCAGTACCAATCCCTGTCCCTGTGGTTACTTTGGGGATACGGCGCAACCCTGCACCTGTTCACCCAGAGCGAGAGAGCAATACTGGGCCAGATTATCAGGACCATTGATGGATCGAATTGATTTACAGGTTGGTGTCAATCGACTGAAACCAGAAGAAATTACCCAGGGTGCAACTGGAGAAGAATCGGTGGCAGTCAGGGAACGGGTACAGGTCGCACGACAACGAGCATGCGATCGCTTCCAGAACACGCCACTCCGCTGTAATGCCGCACTGAACAGCCAACATCTGCGTCAGTGGTGCAAGTTAGATGATGCGAGTCGTAACCTGTTGGAAGGTGCGATTCGCAAGTTGGGGTTGTCGGTACGGGCGAGCGATCGCATCCTTAAAGTTGCCCGTACCATCGCTGACCTGGCGGGTGACGAGAACCTGCAAACCCATCATGTCGCGGAAGCCATCCAGTACCGCACAATTGACCGCATGCAGTAGGTTAGGGATGAGATTAAATAAGTTCAGGATTTGGTAGGGGCGTAGCATTCGGCAGCAGTTCTGGGCATGCTACAAAGGCTTCTGCCCGAATGCTACGCCCGTACACAGCCATTGTGCTTTTCTACGAAACAGATTTCGTATTATTCGAAATCTGTCTGTAGGGTCGCGTTGTATCGTCCGGACGGAGCGTTAGCCTGCGGCAAAGCCTGACGGCATGGCTCCGCTAACGCCCTTACAGCCTATTATCTGTAGCCTAATTTTGTCGAATCGGCATTACTCTTCGTCCCAGGTCTCCTGGGTATAGCCCAGTTTCTGGGCAGCGGCACGCTCCTCGCTGGTCAGATCTTCCCAGTATTTCTCACTGGATTCAGGCTCGTCTGTTTCTTCTTCCCAACTGTCTTCATCCCAACCCAGCTTGCCCCATAGAGCCTGTTCGGCGCTGTTCATATCCGTCCAACTTAACTCGTCCCACGTGGCACTGGGATCGCCATTAACGGGTCGAATGTCAGCCATTAGTTTTACCTCTCGAAGATAACAATTCAGTGTTCCCCATGTTTACGCGCGATCTCGCTGTCTTACCGGGAAAAAATCTTAAATAAAGGTAAAAACGAAGCTAAAAATCTTTTTTAGCCGAAAAACCCGTGTTTGAAGTGTTTCACCCAGTTAGTCCTGGTTACGTATGGGGCAATCTGTAGTAGTAAGTGATACCCCTTCTGGCTCTACAGAGGTTTTTATGTCAAATAAGGATTTTCAGCACGTTCGCCGCTCCACCGTTGTTAAACAGCCAAGTGGTCAACGAATTAAAGTCGGTGGCTACCGCCATGATGAAAACAAGGCGAGTGATAAACGCTACGGAGCCAGTCGATTTGCTGCGTCTAACTTGCCTCCCAGTGTTGATCTTCGTCCTTACATGACACCTGTAGAAAACCAGGCAAACACGAATAGTTGTACTGCCAACGCGATGGCAGGGGCCTATGAATATCTGGCAAATCGGTTACGCGGTAACGCCAACGATGTTAGTCGGTTGTTCATCTATTACAACGCCCGTGACCTGGATGGTGACACATCCATTGATGAGGGTACCTACCTGCGGAGTTGCATTAGGGTATTACGCGAGTATGGTGCGTGTCGGGAAACAACCTGGGAGTTTGATGAAGGCCGGATTTTTGACACGCCCCACGACGGAGCATACGAGGAAGCTGCCAATTTTTTAATTGAAGATGCCAGTCGGATCGAGGTCGATCTGGATGCCATGCGGAGCTGTTTAGCCGAAGGATACCCCTTTGCGTTTGGGTTGGAACTATTTTCCTCGTTCCAAAAGGCAGGTTCCCGTGGGTTAGTTCCCATGCCCAATCCCGAAAAGGAACAACATGACGGTGGCCATGCCATGCTGTGTGTCGGCTATTCCGATACTGATCGCGTCTTCATTGTACGAAATTCCTGGGGCGACGACTGGGGCGATCGCGGTTACTGCTATATCCCCTACGATTACATGACGAATCCTAATCTCAATGATGACCTGTGGACAATTCGACGGGTCACAGAAAGCGATGTGGATCTGAGTGAAGGCATTGAAGGGAACGTTTCGTCACTGTTTGATCTGGCAACAGCGGCGATCGCCCAATCCATTCAACATCCCCACACAACAGAAATTGACCAGTTTGAAGACGATTACCAGATTGAGTACGAAGAACAACTGATTTACGTCGAGGAATCGGGTTTCGTTCCGGTTGATCAGGTCGGTAATCTTGCCTCGTTCTACGAGCAAATTTCCCAGGACATCCAATCCGAATACTCCGACGAAACGTCAGAAGAAGAAGAGGAATCGGACGAAGAGTACGACGAGGAAGAGGAAGAAGAGGAATACGACGAGGAAGAAGAAGACGAAGAGTACGACGAAGAAG
>CAZGDE010000051.1:8171-20793 GCA_964524315.1 uncultured bacterium | reverse complement strand
AAGAGGAATACGACGAGGAAGAAGAAGACGAAGAGTACGACGAAGAGGAATCGGACGAAGAAGAATCGGACGAAGAGGAATACGACGAAGAGGAATACGACGAAGAAGCGTCGGAAGAGGAAGAGTACGACGAGGAAGAAGAAGAGGAATACGACGAGGAAGAAGAAGACGAAGAGTACGACGAAGAGGAATCGGAAGAGGAGGAATAACTCGCTAGACTGAATACAGACCTCGGAGGTCTTGCAAAACCTCCGAGGTCTAAAGTCTGGAAATTGCTTAAGCTATCCTTGGTTTGTATTTCACCCTCGTTACCTATGAAGCGATCGCATCTGGCATCCTCGGTTTTCCTGATCACCCTGTTGGCAGCTATGGGCGTAGCAGATGGAGCCACTGCCAGTCGTCGCGCTGTCCAGGAGCAATTGCGCCAGATGCAAGCCGATGCCAGACAAGACAAACTGACCAACGACCTGAAAAGCCGCGCAACCAAGCTAGTCGATCTGTTGGCACAGGGAAAATTTGCCGATGCGCACAAAACCTTTGATCGCGACATGCAAAAGGCTTTTTCCCCGGAGAAACTGCGGGATGCGTGGCAGTCTACCGTAGCAGAAGTAGGTGAATTTAAGCGCCAGGCCGGGGCACGTCTGGAAAAGATTGACCAGTACAATATCGTGCTGGTCACCTGCGAATTTGCCAAAGCCAAACTAGATATTCGTGTGGTCTTTGATGGTGACAAAAAGATTGCCGGACTATTCATCGTGCCACCCAAGCAGGCAGCAGCAGACACCTATCAACCTCCCGCCGATGTCAATCGGGAAAAGTTTACTGAACAGTCTGTCACTATCGGCACCGGGCAAACCGCCCTTCCCGGTACCCTCACCCTTCCTAAAGGGGACGGGCCCTTCCCGGCGGTAGTCCTGGTACATGGGTCAGGCCCCCAAGATCGCGATGAAACCATTGGGCCCAACAAACCCTTTCGCGACCTGGCCTGGGGCTTAGCCAGTCAGGGGATTGCCGTCCTTCGCTACGACAAACGCACCAAAGTTCATCCGGCCCAGTTTACAGGTAGCTTCACGGTGAAGGAAGAAACGACCGATGATGCGATCGCTGCTGTGAATCTCCTCCGCCAAACGCCAGCCATCAATCCCACGAAAGTGTTTGTCCTTGGTCATAGCCTGGGTGGTATGCTGGCTCCCCGCATTGCCCAGCAGGAAACAGGTGTAGCCGGAATCATCATTCTGGCAGGTAACACCCGTCCATTTGAGGATTTGTTTGTGGCACAGTCCACCTACCTGGCAAACCTGGATGGGAACGTGACCAAACGGGAAAAGGAAACCATTAACCTGTTCAAACAACAGGTCGATCGCATCAAAGATCGGGATCTGGCGAAGCAACCCGCCAACGAACTCTTACTGGGTGCGCCCCCCGCCTACTGGTTAGATCTCCGCACTTATAAACAGCAGGAGGTCGCCAAAGAATTGAAACAACCCCTGCTGATTTTGCAGGGCGAACGGGACTATCAGGTGACCATGGATGACCTGCGCGGTTGGCAAAAGGCATTGGACAAGCGCCCCAACACCGCCATCAAAAGTTATCCCAACCTGAATCACCTATTTGTGGCCGGAACCGAGAAAAGTACCCCCAAAGACTATCAAACCGCCGGACATGTTGATGCCGTGGTCATCACTGACATCGCCACCTGGATCAACCAGCAAGTTACGGAAATCCTTAATACTCCAACGCCATAAGTGGCTCCTGGCTAGCGATATAGTGAAGGGCATCACTCACAACCAGGAGAATCTTATGGGTGAATTCCATGATTTTTTAACCCGTCAATTTGCCCACGTAGCGATCGGTGAATTCAAACCGGGCAAATTTGCGGAAGCACAAAACCTTTACGAACAAGCCGTTTCTACCTACACCCACGGTTTCCGTAAAGCCTATTTATTGCGTGACCCCGGCAGCGATCGCGGGATCTCAGTCATCATCTGGGAAAGCGTGGAAGACATGGCTGCCAGCGAAAGTGAAGCTTACCAGACAATTTTGAAAAAAATGGCTCCCCTGTTCGTTAAGGCACCGGAAGTGTTCGTCTATGAAGTGGTTTCTGACCTTGACCCAATTTCCCTTCTACAAGCTAAAAGTTAGCCTCTCCTAACTTGTTCAATGTTTTAGGTAAACTATCAAAAAGATTTGTAACAATAGGTAGAGCAAATCCTTCACTCTATCGTGGTTCAAATCTATGGCAGCAGAAGACGAACGCAAACGTCGCATTATGGAGCATCTGGCTCGTAGTACTGGCGACTTTAACAAACGCTCTACTTCCAATCTCTCCGGCGATCGCAAACAACAGATCATGGAGCATATCCGCCAAACTAAAGGCTAACCAGAGTTTGAGACAATCTTAGGTTCTCTGGTTTGGGACGTGGCATGCGGGCAGGTATCACTGCAAATGTGTCAGGCACTTTGACCGCATGTCGCGCCCCTACAGATTATTTGATCGGTATTTGCAACTTTAATTCACAACCTTTACAGGTGTTCCCATTTGTACCTGGGCAAAGAGATCGCGCAAATCATTCTGGCGCATGTGCAAGCATCCGTGGGAAGCAGCCCGACCAATCGTGCGGAGATCGGGTGTGCCATGAAAACCAATCCAGTTCGTTCCATCCGTCCAGAAGCCAATCCAGTAACCTCCAAGCGGGTTTCTGGGATCGTTAGCAGGGATTTCTTCATTTGTAAAGGGACTGATCCAGGCAGGATTGCGTTTTTTCTGTCCGACGAGAAAGTTACCCGTTGGGGTTTCCCAACCAGGACGACCAATCCCAATCGGGTAGTGTTTCAGTAAGGTGTTACCCCGGTATAACCGTACCTGGCGATCGCCCAGTTTCACCTCTAAACGAATACCCTGTGCCGTAGTGGTACGAGCCAGTTGGGTACTGGCGGTCGCAGAAGTATGAGTTTGAGAAGTTGGGAGAAGGGGTGTCGCTGTCAGGATCGCTACTAGAGTAAACAGACCAGTAGTGCAGGCTAAGGAGTGGCGTAAACGGGCGATCGCCCCAGTCGCAATATTCATCGTATGTCGCAGAATCGTCAAACTCCCATCAGTCTTCCCGGACTGATTAAAAGCCTGTTACCAACCCCACGAAACTTAATATCTATCTTTAGATAGAAGTCAGATAGTCACTGGTCATTAGTCATTGGTCATTAGTCACTGGCAACAGGTCATTGTCCATTTTCAGAGCAATTTCGCAGCACTTCACAACCGAGCAACACGGACCAGGTAATACCCTGCAAAAGAGGCCCTGGATCTTCAGTAAAATATTACAGTTGTATTCAGCGCGGCGATCCCCTTGATAGAGCGTTACACTCTGCCCGAAATGGGCGAAATTTGGACTGAAACCTATAAGCTAAAAACCTGGTTGCAGGTAGAAATCGCAGTTTGCGAGGCACAGGCACAACTAGGCTATATTCCGGCTGAGGCAGTCGCAGAAATTAAAGCCAAAGCCAACTTTGACCCAAAACGCGTGCTAGAAATCGAAAAAGAAGTCAAGCACGATGTCATTGCCTTCCTGACCAATGTGAACGAATACGTTGGTGATGCCGGACGATACATTCACCTCGGTATGACCAGTTCCGACATGCTGGATACAGCCCTGGCACTGCAATTAGTTGCCAGCCTGGACGTATTAATGACCCAGCTAGAAGCCTTGATTCAGGCAATCCGTTACCAGGCACAACAACACCGCAACACGGTCATGATCGGCCGATCGCACGGTATCCACGCCGAACCCATCACCTTTGGCTTTAAATTAGCCGGGTGGTTAGCCGAAGTTCTCCGTCATCGCGATCGCCTCTGCGCTCAGAAACATAACATTGCCGTGGGCAAAATTTCTGGAGCCGTCGGTACCTACGCCAACATTGATCCACAGATTGAAGCATTGACCTGCCAAATTCTGGGGCTGGAGCCCGATGCGGCTTCTACCCAGGTCGTCTCGCGCGATCGCCATGCTTCGTTCTTGAATGATCTGGCACTGCTGGCCGCATCCATCGAGCGATTCGCCGTCGAAATCCGGAACCTGCAACGTACCGACGTTCTGGAAGTCGAAGAATTTTTCTCAAAGGGACAAAAAGGTTCCTCTGCCATGCCCCACAAACGGAACCCCATTCGTTCCGAACGGTTAACAGGTCTGGCACGGCTGATTCGCAGCTATGCGATGGCAGGCATGGAAAACGTGGCCCTGTGGCACGAACGGGACATTTCCCATAGTTCCGTCGAACGGGTTGCCTTCCCCGATGCCTGCACCCTCACCCACTTCATGGTGGTAGAAATCACCGATCTGGTGAAGCATCTGCTCGTCTACCCCGAAAACATGGCGCGGAACATGAACGTCTACGGTGGGGTCGTGTTCAGCCAAAAGGTGTTACTGGCACTGATTGACAAAGGCATGAAGCGGGAAGAAGCCTATGCGATCGTTCAGTCCAATGCCCACGAAGCCTGGAACAAACAGGATGGTAATTTCCGCCACTTACTCAGCCAGGATCCCCGTGTGACTGCTCACCTATCAGAAGCAGAACTGGCAGACTGTTTCGATCCCCAACATCACCTGAAAAACCTGGATCAGATCTATCAGCGTTTGGGAATTTAGCCGTAAGCCTTTGGGCGTAGGTCATGAATAAGCCTATGCTCAGCCCATCCAATGACCTGGGCGTTCCGCCGAACGCCCCTACACCTGTTCGTATTGATCCTACTGATCCGCCAGATCCTTCAACAGACTCCGTGCTGTATCCAGAAACCGCACACTATCTGGGTGAGAACTCCACACCGGATCATCGTCTGACAACACATCTGGAGCAAACATGTCTTGCACCAGTTTGATCGGTTCACTCAACGCCTGATAGTATTCGGGCGGCATCCGGTTTTGGGTTTCCTGCTCCATTAGGGTCAACATCTGCCTCACCAGTTGCCAACTCACTTTCAAGGGCGGATAGAGCATGACACACAGGGGAAACAGCTCCTGCTGCACCGCTGTCATATTTCCTTCCAGCAGGCTTAAACAGAGGTAGACCTGGAACATTTCCACATCGCGAATGCTGGAAATACGCACGTCTAAATTACTCAAAGAACCGCTGTAGCACTGATACTGGGAATTTTGTTGCGAGACATCTGCACAAATACTTTCGGCAACTTTAGTTGTTATGGGCAACAGTTGCCGTACTGCGACCAGCGCCGGAGAGTTATAGTCGTGCTTTGCTGCGGCTTCGTATGAGCGCTGCAATGGCATGTAGAGATGATCATCGATCACTTTAAAATAGGACTGGATTTCAGCTTTTTCTACCTGAGACAGTTGCTCTAACAGTAGTTGCCCTGAGTAATGAAACTGCATACTCATAAATCCCAGAATGCGTGGATCCGTTGCCGTATAATGATGGCGAATTCGACCACAGGCAGGCGCGATCACTACTGAAAACTGGTCTGGGCTAAGTTGGGCCGTGTAACACTCGGTCGCCTTTTCAAACAGCAGCCGTGAATCTCCAGCAATCTGCCAGGGATCAATTAACTTAGAGCTGATGCGGTTACGCTTCATCTGGTCAGCTAGCAACGTTTCCGTTTTCGCCCACGCCTGGGAGCTAGCAAAGCGCAAATTCTCTAAAAGTTTTTCTGCCGTCTGGTCTCGTCCAACCTCCTGTGATGAGGAATTTTCCCAGGCAACACTTAATAAAGACTTGACATATTTCTTTGCCCATAGTCCCGCCAGAGATAAATGGTCTGCTTGGTGAGTCGGTTCCATCTGCCCATGCTCTAAGGTATTCTCTTCAGGATTCCCCATCGCAGCTCAGTGATTACCGCAACGACCTCTGATTGGCTGGAATTTGTTAGTGTGCTGAATTCCAGCAGGGACGCTTTAAGGACATTTTCAGAAATAGCCTGACGCCAATGTTAGAAACTGAATGAGAGGATAATTATATGACAAATCCATTTCTGCTCAGTCGAATTCTATTGCGGTTTGACAGTGAACTATCCGATTTGTTGAGTAATTTGTCTGCGGTAACGACCACACCGGACGGTAGCCTCTGGTTGGGTTCCGATGAATTAAAGACAATTGAACGGTTGTCACCCCTGCAACCGCATATGTTTGGGAAGCATCGCTCGTTTGCAATCAACGATTACATTCCCCTGCCCAACCCAGCCAATGAAATTGACATTGAAGGCATGGACTATGCTAACCACTATCTCTGGCTAACTGGCTCCCATAGCCCCAAACGGGGAAAACCAAAAGGCAAAAATCCAGAAAAGGATGTAAACCGATTGGCAGAAGTGGAAATCGAACGCAATCGCTACTTAATTGCCCGCATCCCGGTGGTGAACGGGGAATTATTTCAGTCCTGTCCTCACCCTAAACATGCCGACCAGACCTTAACGGCTGCCTGTCTGCAACTGACTCAGAAAGGTAATTTGCTGATGGACGCATTGAAAGATGACGACCATCTGGGTACCTACGTTGCCATGTCACTGCCCAGTAAGGAAAACGGGTTTGATATTGAAGGGTTAGCCGTTCACAAAAATACAATTTTTCTGGGGTTACGAGGCCCCGTCCTCCGGGGATTTGCCATGATTTTGGAAATTACGGTAGCAGAGGCTGAGCCAGGAACCCTGTCATTAAAGGCGATCGCCGCTAAAAAATGCCCCTACAAAAAACATTTCCTCGATTTAGATGGTCTGGGGATTCGTGAGCTTTGTTTTGCCGGTAAAGATCTGATTATTCTGGCTGGCCCAACGATGAAGCTGGAAGGTGCCATGCGGTTATTTCGCTGGAAAAACGCGCTGCACCAATCAGATGATTCTCTTTCCTATCAAACAAGCGACGGGTTAGAAAAGCTGGCCGATTTACCCTTTACCATTGGAAGCGATCATGCTGAAGGGTTTACTTCATTTCCCTATATGGAACAAGAGAATGCCCTTTTAGTCGTCTACGATTCACCCCATCCCCAACGGCACATTGCGCCCGATCTGGTACTGGCAGACATCTTTTTACTATAGATTTTTACTATAAATTTGTACCGTCTGGCTTGGAGGCAACGCCCTATGCCGAAACGCTTCAGGCCTCACTGGTAGTAGTTGGCGGACGGGATGATGGCCCCTGCAAAAACTGTTGCTCGGCACGAACAATGGCCTCATAGGTTGCGGGAATCGCATCCAGTTCGACTGAAATGGCACTAATCCCCCACCGCATCAGGTCAGGAATTAATTCGGGGTAATGAACCGGAGCCTGACCACAAATTGAACAGGGGATACCTGCCTGGGTTGCCTGTTGAATGAGATGGGCGATCGCCGCCTGTACCGCCGGATGGTGTTCATCAAATGCCGCCGCGATCGAACCATCATCCCGGTCAACGCCCAGCAATAGTTGCGTTAAATCATTCGTCCCAATGGAAATGCCCTGTACCCCCGCTTTCACATAGTCCGGAATGAGGAACAGCACGGATGGTACTTCTGCCATAATCCACAGTTGAAATTGTCGATTATGAGTTAAGCCGGCCGCCTCCACCCGTTCACGACTGAAGCGAAATTCTTCCACCGTTCTTACAAACGGCAACAAGAGATTGACATTGTGACAACCACTGTTTTGTACCTGAGCCAGGGCGGTCAGTTCCAGATCAAACAGGGTAGAATTCGCCATGTAACTATACGTTCCCCGTAACCCCAACATGGGATTAATCGCTGGTGGAAGTGGGTCACTACCAGGAAGCTGGCCAAATTCATGGGTACGCAGGTCAAGGGAACGGTAGAACACGGGACGAGGTGCCACTGCCACTGCAAATTGGGCGATCGCCCCAGCTAACCGATCAATCAACTCCCCACGCCGCCCCTGACTGATCCACCAATTGGGATGTTGCTGCTCCAATAAGTCCATTGCCAGTAGCTCTGACCGCAGTAAGCCAATGCCATCAATTGGCAAATTCGCAAGGCGGGGTAAAGACTCTACCTGGCTCAGATTAACCATCAACTGAATCCGACCGGCCCCATCAGCGCTCGTGCCCGTAGACAAGGGAACTGGCAGCGGGGTCTGCAACCAGGCAGGTAGTAATGCCGCATCAGGCACCGCAGGGGTCACGGCAGGAGTGGCGGCCCTGGTGTCACTCACCCGGTAGACCTTACCCTGAACTCCATCAACCATAACCAGGTCACCTGTATGCATGAGGTGGGTCACATTAGGAGCCGCCATCACCGCTGGAATACCCATCTCCCTAGCGACAATCGCACTGTGGCTGGTCATGCCCCCATCTTCCGTGACAATCGCAGCGGCCTGTTTGATGAGCCGTAACCAGTGGGGCGGAACGGTCTTTGCCACCAACACCGTACCAGGGGGAATGTCATCTGGGGCAGTGATGCCCTGGGGAACTACCGTGACATGGGCGATGGCGTTACCTTTCGATGTCCCCAATCCCGTCACTAACACCTGCCCAGAAACGTGTTCAACAACCTGGTTCGCTGCCGCTGGCACTGAGGCAGCTGGCGCGGCTACATTGGCGACTGGGTCTGCCTGTAGGCGTAGACCAGGTAACACCTGCGTCAGGTAAAGTTGCGGTACTACACCCACTGGCCCATACAGGAGCCACTCCACACCGAAGGGCACAATCAGATCAGTTGCTAAACGTTGCCCTAATTGGATCAATTCAGCCAGACGGTTCTCTGCCAGAGCATAGTCGGTCTGTAACCGCTCCGGCAGCAGGCGAGGCTGAATCGGGAAGTCACGGGTGGGAGGGAACACCGCCGACAGTGGCACTGGCACAGTAATGGTTGCCGCCGCATCACCGGCAGGAGGTGCCGAGTGCGGTTCTTGGTGGAATGACGTTGATGGTTGCAATGCATCTGGCCCATCGGTGGCAGGGCTGGCACTGCCATTGTCCGCGCCATCATTGACGTAATAGGCAAGTGTTTTTTTGCCCAATTTACGTGTATGAATAAACCCACTTTGCCGATCCAGTTTATAGAGATCAGCGACGATCTCACCCCAGGCGATCGCCATCCCTAAACCGGGTGCAGCCTGTACCGTGAGGGTAGTCTGGTCAATGTGCAGGGTTCCAGCCGCCATTGCGGGCCAGACAGGTTGCACCAGGACTGCCAACCGCACCTGATGTAAGGGAATCCCTAATCGTTGCCAGTAGAATAAACTTTTGGCACTGAATAACTCTCCCCACAAGCGTTTGAGCCCTCCACTGATATCAGCGATTGTAGGCCGACTAATTTGCAGGTTGAACAGTGCCGAACTGTGACCATTCGCTACCGGGTTTCGCTCGCGAAGCAATGGTAGCCGTTGTTCCGACGCAATTGCCAGGGATGCCCGCAGGGTTACAACTGGGGCTTGCAGTTGGGCGATCGCTGCGGCCAGTGCGATTGTCCAATCATTTGGCAACGCCTGCGCCGCGATCTCTGACCGAATTTGTTGCGCAATAACCCGCAATTGCTCAGGATTATCAATATCCAGATGCAGGGAGGAGTGGGGTAGATCGGCAAACAGCGAGGCAGACCAATCAATACTTTCCAAAAAGTCTAACAGCAGCGGCGCTGGAATGACAAAACCTGGTACCACCGGATAACCCTTCTGCAATAAACGGCTCAAATAAAACGCCTTATTGCCGACTAATAACCGATGTTCTGCTTGAATGCGATCGAGCCAGTAGAAATTAACCACTGTTGCAATCAGGGCTGAGACACACTTTCATCTTAGAAGGCTCTTTGCCCGGAAAGGGGTTTCATTATAATCAATGAATAGTTGTAAATAAAACTTGCCAGCTATCCAGTTTTTGTCCTACTAACCGTTACATTGCAATCGGCTTTACTGGCAATCATTTACAAAAAGCAAGGTGGACGTCACATGATTTAAAACGGTCGCCAGGAATAATTGACCGTTTGTATTGGCCACCATTAGTAGATTCCTGCGACAACTCCGGGTAAAGCCGAACAATGGTATAAATTCTGTATCCCTTCTATAGAGACATAGTGTTAGAGACATAGCGTTGACAAGCCTGCCCCCCAGGTTGGTCTGCCCCCCAAGCTTGTCTAACGGAAATAGCGTCCCAATATTCATCCCACCAGCAATGCATGAATCCTGGTGCCCTGTTGTTCCAGGGCAATTCCAGCCGTTTTGAGGTGAATTATGGCTACTGCTGCAATTGAAAATATTGACGCAAATCAGCTTTCAATCGAGGAAAAATATGCGTTTGCAATTCTGACCAATTTGTCCGTTGAGCAGGTCGATCAGATCAAACAACGACTCAAGTTAGGTAAACCAGGTGTGATTGGCCCTGATACGCTGAGGGCGTTTCTCGCCTACTGCCAAGAACAGGGTTTTGCCCTATCCGTCGCCGGAGTTAATTCCTTTAAAGCAAACCATCGGTTAAATAACACCGGGCAATATACGGGAGTGATTGGGCGACAAACCGCCGGAGTGTATTTCGACACACTCTTTAGCGACATGCCGTTTCGCAAGGACGGAGTCGGTAATGTCAGTAGCAACGATCTCAATACGGCGATCGTTGCTGCCGCCGAAAGTCTGCTCGGCCTTTGCACGAGTGATGGCCCCGATGGTGGCAATCATGCCTGTGCCTGGTCACTCAACCGGGTGTTTGTCAAAGCAGGCATTCCCCCTCTGGGGGAAAATCCTAACTATGTACCCTCCCTCGTAGAGGCTCTGCGGCATGGACGGGGTCAGGAAGTATCTCGGGACCAGGCCAAACCGGGTGATCTAGTCGTTGCCAATGGGGAGGCACATATTGGCGTTGGCTTAGATGATGGCTGCCAAACTGTTCTCTCTAACTCATCCTCCAGAGCCAGATTTCAGTGGAAATCTGATACCGATTTTGATGGCTACTATGGTGGCCCCAGTACTATTTATCGCCTGGTGCAATAGGTTACTGGGGACAGTCCCGACTCTATCCTGTACTCTATATACCCTGTACCTTGCGTACCAGAACCTTTCATCCGGTAGGGCTAAACGGATATGAGTACGGACTTACTGATTGAATCTGTTTCGGATACGGCACTGGCAGTTGCCTACGGACGGGCATTGGAAACGGAACGCCCCGATGCCCTGTTTCAGGATATCTTTGCCCGTTCGCTGGCTGGTGTAAAGGGCCAGCACATTTATGAACAGATGCAGGGCGATCGCTCCCTGGGTTGGCTAATTTCCACCCGCACTGTCGTTTTGGATCGATTAATTTTACAGGCCGTCCAGCAAGCGGGCATCGATACCGTCCTGAATCTGGCAGCCGGATTAGACACACGACCCTACCGTCTGGCCTTACCCGCCCAACTGCGCTGGATTGAGGTTGACCTACCAGCAATGCTGCTTTACAAACAGGCAACACTTCAACAACACAACCAACTCCCTGCACGACCAGTCTGTCAGTTCGAGCAGATCCCCGCCGATTTGCGCGATGGGCAACAACGCCGCCACTTGTTCACCCAGGTTAATGCCAGCGCCAGCAAGGTATTAGTCATTACAGAAGGGTTGTTGGTTTATTTGTTAAAAGAACAGGTAAGTGCGCTGGCAATTGATCTGTTCGCCCAACCAACCTTTGCTACCTGGCTGAGTGATGTACTGTCCCCACTGGTCGTCAAACTCTCACAGTTACGGCTCCAGCAAGAGCCCGTTGCCCATGATGTACAACTGCGATTTGCCCCTGGCCATCCGCCTACTTTTTTCGGAGCCTATGGTTGGCAGGTGCAAGTGGCGCGATCGCTCTGGCATGATGCTCACGCGCTCAAACGAGAAATCATCCTGGGCAATCTCTTACGCTGGCTACCCTGGATTGATATGAGTATTGTGATGCTGCAGCGTGACCCTACTGCCCAAACTCCAGACGGGCCTGCTCAACCAGCTCCACTGTAACAACGTCAAGATCGGCCTCACGGGCAAGATGTTCAATTCGTTGCCGTGCCTGAGACCGCACAAAAAAGGGAATATTCTTAAACTTCGCCTTTGCTTCAGGTGTCCACTTTAACCCGTCACTCATGTCAAAAACCGATTTTTATATAAGACAAATTTAAATCCATTCTATCGGAGCGACTGTCTCCTTACTCCCTATTGCGGGACTCTGCCTGCAGTGATCGCCATCCGGCCTGCCAGAGCGATCGCTCCTTTAACAGGGTGGCATTCATCCAAAACCGTACCGATGGGTCACAGGCCGCCACCATTTCAGCAAACACCCAGCGTCCCTCATTTTTGCGATTAACTACTTGAAAGTGTCGCCAGCCATCAATCGTCTGTTGTGCCGTCCATTTCGAACCAACCAGGTGCGGAAATTTTTGTTTGCGCGACATGGTACTTAATCCACTGGGGGGGTGATCGCCTGCCTAAAGGTGTCTGGATCATCATAAATATCAAACACCTTTTCCATACCACTCTGTTCAAGCAACATTTTCGCTTGGCCATTCAAGCTACAGAGAGCGAACCGGCCATGCACAGCTCGAACACGCTTTAAGGCAATCACCAGCGCTGCTAAACCACTACTGTCCATAAACATGACATTTTGCAAATTAACTAAGACGTTAGTGGTACCGGCTTCAATGCTTTGATTGATCCCCTCCAGCAAATCCCCAGTAGTGCTGGAGCTTAAAATGCGA
>CAZGDE010000051.1:5362-8161 GCA_964524315.1 uncultured bacterium | reverse complement strand
ACTCGGTTGAAAAACTTGGATGGCTGACACAAAAAACCTCAAGTGACCACTCAAAATTTAGTTGAGGAGGGGCAGGTGGTTAAACAAGCAAAACCGACCATGGAAAGCTACTCAGACATCGCAACCCCCGGTTATTACGCAATCTAATATGACTGAATAATATGGCTAAAAATTTCTTACTGTCGGAAATTATAGCAATGGTGTCCCTGCCGTTTTCCTTTCTGACTCTTGTTAAGAGGCCGTCGCCCAAGGGGTTTTTTGGCTACGGTAAGTGATCTTCCCATTCTAACTGTTCACTGTCAGTGGCTAGCTATTTTTTCACTAAGCCCCCCAAGCAAGGCAGGAAGCAATCTTACCCGCTGCCTCCTGCCCTCTAACTGCTAAAGTGTTCACTCATTCAATGGTTACTACAGGGCGAAACTCTTCCACAAATCCAGTCCCACCCCAATCAGGCAACCAGCCAGCAGGAGCATTGTAGCCAAAGAGGCGATCCCAAAACCAATAAACCGCTTTTCTGGTGCCTGGTAATAGCCCACGGCAAACGCAATGCGACCAATCAACCAGATGCCACCCAAAATAGCGCCAAAAAGGGGGCTAACAAAGCGGCTAAATAACCATAGCGCTGGCAAAAATAACACCAACTGTTCTAACGTATTTTGCTGCACCCGTAATACCCGCTCAAAGTTTGGGTCACCTGTCATTTGCGGCGGTTTCACCTGATATTTAGCCCTGGCCCGCCCCACATTGATCGTGATCAGGAAGTAGAGGATTAGAGCCAGTGTTGTCACCAGTGCTGGCAGTGCAGGAAAGAAATTCATCGAATTGCTTAAAATATCGTTACGTGAACGTAATCTAGCCTACCGTCAAATTCTCCCATTTTGTTTGTCGCTACAGGATTACCAGAACAACGGCAGCGAAATGGGGCTTTGCCGATGGCATTGCATCTATCCCAAAAGATTCCAATCTCCACCAGGAAGGGAACCTTAAATTAGCGTGCGTTTCTCGCAAAGTTAAGCTTAAATGGGGCAGAAATACCCCGCTGAGGCGTTATATGAAATTTGGAAGAGTCATTCGCACAGCGATTCCGGCAGGGATCGCAACGCTCATTACCAGTTTCATCTCACCCGGATCTGTGCGGGCCGAGAATGTCGAGCATTTACAAAAGCTGTTGACAACACGCCAGTGCAACCGTTGCGAGTTAAGTAATGCCGGTCTGGTGTTTGCCAATCTTGCCAATGCCGATTTAAGTGGTGCCAATCTCAGTGGGGCCAATCTCAGTCGCGCCAACTTACAGGGGGCCAACCTGCGGGGGGCCAATCTAATTGGCGCTTCTCTATATGGTGCGAATTTGGTTGGGGCTCAGATGGATGGGGCCAACTTGACTGTGGCCGACTTGCGCCAGAGCTACTTAATGGGGGCATCCATTAATGGTGCCATCTTAGAAAGTACCTTATTGCAGGGAGCTGTTGGCTTACCCCCCTCTACTGGAACTGCCGCCCAGTTTTACCGATGGGCGTTAGAAGATGAACGAGGCAAAAATTATCCCGCCGCAATTGATAACTTTACGCAAGCAATTCAACGTCAACCCGATCTTGCCCAGGCATACCTGGGGCGGGGTATTGTTTATCTTCAAACAAATGAAACCGCCGCAGGATTGAGCGATATTAAAAAAGCTGATGAACTGTTTAACGCTCAGAACAATACAGAGGGTGCAACATTAACCAAACAACTGATTGCCGAATTAACCGCTCCTCCTAAAAAATTACCTAAAGGCAATGGTGTAGGAATTGCATTGCTCAATCTGGTTGGGATGGCAATGAAATTTTTACCATTTTCCTTCTTTTAACAGGGTGCTTAGCATGACCCTGGCCATTTTGATTACCAAAATAGTTTAATTCCCCCCAAAAGCCTGCCTGTCTAATGACTGCCTTTGGGGGAATGATTTTAGACCATAGAAATCCAGTCTATAGCGATCCTATTTGGATCTTGAAAGGATAAAAGAGCGGCACAATACCCCTTCAGCACCAACCGTTGAGAACGGCTAAGTAGGAAACCTAGTAGTGGAACGGTACGATCGCCAGCGGCAATATTGCCAATAACAAACCTACCCACAACAATAGTGGAGCCGGTGCGGGTGATGTGGGGGCTTCCAGGAGGGCGTTGATGCGCTCTTCTAAACGGGTAATGGATGTGGTGCTATTAAAGGCAGCACAAACCGTATTTTCATATAACGCTGGCGCACTTGCCAGTTGCCAGAGAGACTCCGCCAGTAAGAGGGGATCAACCTGTTGAGCGGCCCATTGATCAGCCCGTTGTTCACGCAACAGCAACAGTTCTTGCCAGAGGTAATCAGTTTGGGGCAACCATGCCGTTAAGCGACGCAACCATCCCCACCAGAAAAACCAGAAGGTATCACGGTAGCAACGGTGAGCTTGTTCGTGGGTCAGCACAGCGGCCAGATGGGCAGCATCAACACTGGTCAGTAACCCTTCGCTCACCACCAATTCTGTCTGCCAAAAACCAATCTGAGCAATGAAGGGAATCGTCGTTGGGAGTAACCGGGCCGCCTGATTATTCAGCTCCAGCGTTGGGTAGGTACGGATCTGACATAAAGAGCGCCACCCCTGGACAGCCAGTTGCACGGCCAGAAATCCGGCATAAACGAGAAACCCAACCGCCAGATAGTAGCTCAACCAACCTTCCCACCAGCAAACCATCTGACCTTGCGGCCCCATAACTACCAGGGCGATCGCCGTCATCAGCAACAAAAGTGGTGAAAACAGAAAAACAGGCAACGCT
>CAZGDE010000051.1:0-5352 GCA_964524315.1 uncultured bacterium | reverse complement strand
ACGCCGTCGGCAACCAGCGAGCGGCCCAGGCAACGGTCAATGACAACACGAGAAGGGTCAAGTGCATTACTGTTCCTCCCTCGCCTGACGGGCAGTCCGTAACTTTTGCGCGATCGCTTCGAGTTGTTCAACACTAGCCTGATCAAGGCTATCCGCGAAAGCGGCGACAATATCGGGGTTGCCAACTGCCAAAAATTGGTTGAGTTGCTCATAGGCTCGCAACGCCTGTGCCTGCTCTCTTGATACGAGCGGCTTCCAGGTATAAATTCGTCCCTGCTTACTACAGGTCAGCCAGCCTTTTTGGGTCAGTCGTTGCAACACGGTTGTCACCGACGTATAGGCCAGTTCTCGCTCCGGGTCAGACAAAATTTGATCGTGAATGTCCTTCACCGTAGCGGCTCCCCGATCCCAAACCATATTCAAAATCTCTGCCTCTAGAGGCCCAAGAGACAGTTGCTTAGGGCGGTAGTTCGGCAAAAAAGCCATAGGTTGGTTAGTGATAGTTCTCATCACCTAGATTAGCGTTACTTCTCGCCAGAGGATAGTAGGCCAGTGGGGATCGTTGGGTGGGGGAGCCCAAAAATTGCCCTCCTGCTAGCAAAGCAACGGCCAGAAGTTCTATTTTGACAGGTTGTCTTTTGACGCGATCGCCGCTTCATTGAACAATGGAAGCCGTTGTTTATCAGCATTCTAGGAAGCATTTGTGATGAAAACAGGACTGATGCGGAAAATTTTGTCGCTACTGGCGATCACCGTCTGTTTCCTGGGTTTTGCTTTCAACCGTCCAGCTCTGGCAGCAGATGTGGCACTTGGGGCAAAAGTATTTAACGCCAATTGCGCTGCCTGCCATATGGGTGGCGGAAATGTGGTGAGTGGGAACAAAAACCTGAAACAAGAGACTCTGAAGCAGTTTGGCATGGACTCAGCCGACGCCATTATTAACCAGGTCACAAATGGTAAAAATGCGATGCCTGGGTTTAAAGCACGGTTAAGTAGCGATCAAATCGAAGCCGTTGCTGCTTACGTCCTGGAGCAATCAGCTAAAGGCTGGAAATAAGCCATACTGCCAACGTAGGGGTCGTTTTCGCAGCGCCAATTTAGCAGCGCTAGTTTAGTGCTGCCGCGAGGCTGTTACCCCTACGACATTTCCCTGCTGCACCACTACTCAGTTTTACCGTTTGCCCAGGAGGGACATTGATTGGTTCTCTTCGCCAGAAACAGTCCTGGCTAATTTTGTCGTGTTCTGCTACTGCGTTTGCGCTCCTGCCTGGAATCGCCCAGTCGCATCCAGCGACTGCTCCCACCGAGCAGATATTCAATATTGCTGATAGCACACCCCATGCAGGGGAACATTCCGGGCACACCCATCCTGACCACGCCCATCCTGCCATTGAAATCCCAGTCACACAACCATTACCCACTGTGAGCCTGTTGGTGCATCCCGATGCCAAAAAGGGCTGGAATTTAGAGGTACGAGTGACCAATTTTGTCTTTGCACCGGGTCACATCAACCAGGCATCGAGCAACCCACGGGAAGGCCATGCCCATCTCTACATTGATGGCAAAAAAGTAACCCGTTTATATGGGGGCTGGTATTACCTGGAAAGCTTACCACCGGGAGAGCATACCATTCGGGTCACCCTGAATGCTAACAATCATGCCGAACTGATGCATCAAGGCAAGCCCATTGAGGCGATCGCCACCATTAAGGTGCCATAGAAGTCAGCGGCAAATATAGCGTAAAGACCGTTTCCCCTGAGCCACTGGTTAAATGCAGGGTCCCCCCCAACCGTTCGGCCAACTTTCTTGCCAGTGCCAGCCCCAGGCCCGTCCCCCCATGCTTCCAGGGATCATTACTGGGGATACGGTAAAACTTGTCAAAAACGCGATCGCGTTCATGTTCAGGGATTTCGGTGCCACTGTTACTCACCCGAATCACTAGAGCAGACCCGGCAATACTCCTTGAGCAATCAGTGGTTTGCGGTGAACCATTCTCACCAGCAGGAGCAGGCGGCTCGGCCACATAGGCACTAATCCCAATTATTTCTCCCGCAGGAGTATATTTGCAAGCATTGGTCAACAGTTCGCTCAATAATCGCTCCAGATAGGACTCGTGGGTTAACACAGTCGGTAGATCTGCGGGTAGATCCATGACTAGTTGTTGCTGCTGACTCCGGGCACGCTCCATAAAGGGTTCAACCAGGTTAGCAACCCAGTTTGGCAACGACACAGTAGTTTGAATAGGTAAAGCCGCTTCCATATCCAGGCGAGACAGATCGAGCAAATCATTGATCAAGGTAATTTCTCGCTGACACTCGGCTTTCAAAATTTTCAGGTAGTAACTCACTTTGGGATCGGTGTCAGTGGGTTTAGCGTTAGTAGTGCCTGGTTGAGACCGATCCCCTGTCTGCGCCTGATTTTGGGTACGTCGAGCAACCGGCCCCTGCGGTGATGACGACTGGGTCGATGTACCTGTCTGCCCTTTCGCCCCTGTGGTTTCTTTAAGCGCAATCTCCAGCATTTGAGTTGCCATCTTAATATTGGACATGGGGGTTCTCAACTCATGGGAAACGGTACTGAGGAAATCATCTTTCAGCCGATTCAACCGTTCCAATTCTTCCACCTGGGCCTGGGATGCCTGGTATAGCCGTGCCTGACGGAGGGCGATCGCGCACTGGTTGGCAACTTGCTGCACCAGGCGAATATCCTGATCACTGAAAATATAATCCGGTTGATTCACCAACCAGAGGTCACCCAGAATCCCCTGGTCATCCAGAATGGGGCAACATAGCATAGCTGCCCGCCCTCGCCCCGGATTGGCAACCAGGGAGCAAAACTGAAAATAGGTGCCTGCAAAAATTTGACTATAGATTTCGGGGAAATCAGCAATCCGCGAAACCCGCCCGTGGGAGGGCGATACCAGCGCCGTAGTGTATTCAAATTGAATAGTTGACGTGCCTTGCTCCAGGTCAAACAGCGCGGCATTACAACAGCTAATACTGAGTACTCGCGCCAGTTCTTCTACGGCACTCTGGAGGATCTGATTTTCATCCAGCGAATCCCGTACTTTATCGGTAATTCGCTTCAGGGTTGATTCAAATTCGTGGGCCTGCTGCAGTTTGGCAGTGCGTTCCTGTACTTGCTGTTCCAGGTCGGCGTTGAGTTGACGCACCTGCTGATACAGTTCTGCCTGCTGGATCGCAATTCCCACCTGGGCTGCCAGTTGTTTGAGAAAATCAACTTCCGCCGCCTGCCAACGACGTGTACTGAGACATTGATGGGCGATTAAGAGCCCCCATAAATTCTCCTGAGACGTATCGGGCGTTTCTGTATGAAATAAAATCGGCACTACCATTTTCGACTTCACGCCCAATTGCCGCAGGGTCTTTACCAGGCAACGTGAAATATTACTTTGCTCAATGTCAACGATGGTGCGGCTTTGCCCCTGACAGTACAGCCAGTGGCAGGCTTCAGGAAAAATATCGTCGGGTAGGGGGGCAGAAATGATCGATGTGCAATTGCTAGCAACCGCTTCCGTAATGATGAAGCCCCGGCCAGTGGGTGGCACTCGATAAATCAGGACACGATCGGCCTGCAATAACTGCCGCACTTCATTGACCGTCGTATTGAGAATGGCATCCAGGTCAAGCGAATGCCGAATGCGCTGGGTGACATCACTGAGCAAAGATTCTCGTTCTGCCTGCGATCGCAACAGTTCTTCCAGTTGTTTGCGATCGGTAATATCCTGCGTTGTCCCAAACAGACGCACAACCCGACCATTTTCATCGCAGACAGCCGCTCCTCTGGCTTCTAAATAGCGAATGGAGCCGTCTGTCCGAGGTAACCGGAGATCAATTTCGTAGGGTTCGCCGGTAATAATTGCCCGCTCCACGACGGCTTTAAGCTTGTCACAATCTTCAGGAAAAAATTTCTGAAACAACGTCTCGTAGTCGGGCTCTTCCTGATCGGGATTTAACCCATAAATATGGAACAGCGCCTCTGACCAGGCAATTTTTTGGGTACTCAGGTCATACTCCCAGTTACCAATGCGGGCAACTTTCTGGGCAGTGGCCAGGTTTGCTTCACTTTGGCGGAGTTTGGCTTCGGCCCGTTTGCGATCGGTAATATCCGTACTGGTACCAATCCATTCCCTGACTGACTCGGTTGGGACACCCGCCGCATTCAAACTGATCGAGCGCACCGGCACAGCCCGTGACACAATATACCGTTCCTCGCCCCGGTCATTCCGAATACGGTGTTCAACCTCATAGGGAGTTTGGGTCGCAACAGCATACCGCCAGGCCTGTTCAACCCATTCCCGGTCATCGGGATGCACCACATTCAACCAGCCTGCCCCATGATGGGCCTCAACACTTTGCCCACTCATGGTTCGCCAGGCCGGTGTCACCATGACGGCCTGACCCGTCACATCTGCGACCCAAACAGCCTGGGATGTCGCAAATACCAGGGAACGATAACGCTCTTCATGATGTCGTAGATTTTGCTCAGCCTGCTTCAATGCTTGAATTTCGGTCTGCAAGGCAACATTTTCCTGCTGCAGGGCGGCGATACGTTCTATGCTCACCGGGTTGGGCGGTTGGTTAGTCTGAAGAGTACTGACGGACGGGTGCGGTTGCCCCAAGGGTAACGTTTGTTCCTGCTTGCTTGCATCACGCAAAGTGAGGAACGATCGCCCCGGCAAGCGATTCTGCAGCATTACGTAAGTCAGCGTTTGCGCACCCGCAGGTGCCCATCGCAACCGACACTCACCCTCCAGGCGTGCCTGGGATTGACTGTTTAACCATTCCTGGGAAGATGGGGGCAACGGCTCAATCAGGTCAAAGATTGATTGCCCAATTAGATCATGCTTGCTGCCCCCAAACAACTCACAGGCAGGCAAATTGACCGCTACGATGACACCAATGGGGTTGATCACGGCGATCGCATCTAGTGCCACTTCCAGCACAATCTCTAACATGGACTCAACCGCCCCCGAACAACCCGCTTCTAAAGGATTAGCATCCTGCCCGGGTTCCTCAGACAATGACACAGGGGCAACAGCGGGTGATGTAGTCGGGGACGGCGGCATTAAAGAGCCAGACGGTAGTTTATTGGGACGTATCGAGCCAGGGTCCAGCCATTCCATGCAAGTCTTTGTACTGCGTTATCTCTCCCACTTTCTCCTACAACCAGGGTAACCGACAACCGCACTCATACTTTTTGCGATCGCAATGCAGCATGAAGTTACGCGACCACTATGCATGACAACCGCAACCGGTATGACCGCAGACATCTCCTTGAGAGTGCCCATCAGCGCAGGACTCACCACAGTAAGCCTTGCCATCCTTCATC
>CAZGDE010000050.1:22299-24483 GCA_964524315.1 uncultured bacterium | reverse complement strand
AGTGTCACCAGTTTCTGCACTCGATTCAGCAAGCACTCCAACCCGGTGAGTTTTTCTTACTGGGAGTCGATCTACAGAAAGACATTACCAGCATCGAAGCTGCCTACAACGATTCTCAGGGAGTCACGGCAGCCTTTAATCTCAATATCTTGAACCACCTGAACCGCCGTTTTCAGGGAAACTTTCAGGTGGAGCAATTTCAGCACTGGGCCTTCTACAACCGGGTAGAGCATCAGATTGAGATGCATCTCCGAAGTCTGAACGCCCAAACTATCCATTTAGCGGCACTGAATTTATCGGTGCAGATGGAAGCTGGCGAAACCATTCATACAGAGATTTCCCGCAAATTTCATTTACCGACCCTGTCTGAAACCCTTGAGCATCATGCCCTCCAACCCTTGCAGGTGTGGACCGACCCACAGGTATGGTTTGGCTTATTGCTCTGTCAACGCCGTTGCTTGAATGATGAATGCCCCTAGAGAACCTCATCCGTTCTACCCTTCCGTCAGTACAATGCTATAAGTCGGCGACGTTTTGCTCAGCAACCATGCCCGTTGGGATGGCAACCTGAAGCGAAAGCGGCTGTAACAGTCTTCACTGAAAACTTTTACCCATGTGGGTGAGTGCGCTAAGTGAGGGGTGTAAGGCACACTCAATAGTGAGCGTTTTAAACCGACTGGGACGACCACGCATGGTAGTAGTAGCTGAACACATGGCTTTGGCTGAAGAACTGGCAAACGAATGGCGATCGCGGTTAGAAGCAGACCTGCCTGAGTCTGGTACGGCTATGCGGGAAAGTATCATTGCCTGGTTAATTGGCGAAGATAAATCTCGCTTTGATGAACTGAATGATAGCCTGCGCCAAATTTCGATGCAGGCGATGGATTATCGTTACCGAATTCTCAAACAACGCTATCTGAATGTTGGCCCCGAGCGGGCTTACAAGCGGTTGATTCAACGGCTCAGTAGCCTATTCCTGATTCGCAATAAAATCCGTACCTGGATTGCCCTCTCGCGTGATCGCCAGCGCACTGTGGTTGACGTTCTGGAGGAAGTCATTCAAGAGTTGCTGCAAAACGATACCTATATGCAGCAACAAATTCTCTGGATTTCTAAATGCACCTCCGATCGCCGTCTACGTAACGCTTTGTTACTGGCAAGTGCCGAAGAGTACTGTTTGCGTCCAATCCGCAACCAACCACTGCTCTCCTACCGGTTCGTCAACTATCTGCGCCGTTCTCAACGGGGCGGTATGACCCAGGTACCAGCAAAGGATTTTATCCGGTTGGTATCGGAAGAAGTAGCTCCCGATGAAGCAGATGGGGCAGTGAGCCTACTAGATTCCCAAGCCGTTGCCCAGTATCAAGATAGTCAGGCAACAGCAGAACTACAAGAACTGCGAGAGGCAGTACGGCAAAAGTTTGAAGCCTATTTGATTGAAAAAGTTGGCCCAGTAGCGGCCCAATGGCTCCAACTCTATTTACAGGGGCAATCCCAGGAGGCGATCGCGCAGGCCCTCGATATGCCAGTGCGCCAGGTCTATCGCCTGCGTGAGAAAATTAACTATCACGCTGTTCGTGTTTTCGCCTCTAAAAGCCAGCGTGAACTCGTCATTAGCTGGCTAGGCACACGGACTGCCGAGTAGATTAAGGCTATAAACGGGAGAACAGGGGAAAGACGAACGATCAATTTTGTACGTCCCCCCTTTCAGCTTCGTCTTTTTGTCATCATTTTTTGAAATCGGCGGTTGAAATAAGCTACATTTTATCCGTATGGCCTAGTCACAGGATGCAGGGTCGTATTGCGAACTGCATCATGCAGTGCTAATGTATCATTCTTTGCAGTACCTGCGGCTCGTGGGGATAATTTCGCGAGTCGTGTAGGATTGGTATATTTTCAGAGTCACCGCACAAATTCTACAAACTCTCTATGGTGTCTCCACCCGGTGATGAAACTAAGGCACAAGCAACGCCTCCGGGGGATGCTGTGGCAGCAGCAACGCCCCAACCAACCTGGAAGATGCAGGTTGATACGGAGCAAGTATTTCGCTTGATCGATAGCATTCTGCCATTTGAAGCCTGCCTTTACCACCAAATCCTGCCTCTGTCCCTGGAGGGCAGTCGCTTAAAGTTAGGGATGGTGAATCTAGAAGATTCAGCAGCGTTAGACTATGTGCGGCGGATC
>CAZGDE010000050.1:0-22289 GCA_964524315.1 uncultured bacterium | reverse complement strand
GGCATACATGAACTGTTCCCTGGTACCCCAAACATTGGCATCCGATGTCCATCACGGAGTTCTTTCAGCCTATCTGAACTATAACCAGAAAAAGTCTGCTAATTCACTGGCGCGATCGCAAGCCCAATCAGTTGCCAAACGAATTGAACGGAAACTCGCCCAGGAAGCATCCAGGTCATCCGGCGAAGCAAACCTGGATGCAGAAGCAACGGCAGAAGCAACGGCACCACTTGACCAGAACAGTAAACCAACCTTCCTGGTAGACAGCCCAGACGACCTTAACAACCAAGATCCGGAGGCATCCACTCCGCCCAATCATTCCTTACCCGCAGAAAAGAGCGCTACTGCCGCTACGCCCGATAGCCTCCCCAGCCAGTTAGAAGAAACCGACCAACCAGCAACCACCCCTCCACCCTCATCTTCCGATACACCACCCCTACCCGGGCCAACGCTGATTCTGGCAACGGAAACCCATCCAACGGATGTACCACCCACGCCTTCAGCACCTGCTGATACATTGCCACTCTTAGAAATCAACGCCAAACATCTTTCCGACCCGGTTGAAGTTCTGGCAACGTTGAACCCTGCCGATTTATTACAAGAACTACTGGGGCGGGTTCTACTAGGCGGCATTGGTCGACTCTACCTGGAACGGCAACATAATTACGGACGCATTCTTTGGAGCCAGAATGGTGTCCTGCAATCTGTGTTAGAAGAGTTGCCATTAGAAGTGCTTCAAGGTGCGATCAATGAGTTAAAACTTATGACGCGCTTACCACTGATTCCTGTCCAGAAGCCCAAACAGGTTGAAATTGAGCGGATATACCAACGCCATCGCCTACTCTTACGCTTGCGTGTTATGCCAGGTAATTATGGCGAAGAAGCAACGGTGCAAGTTTTACGAGGTGCAGCCCTCAAGTTTTACCAACAGCAGCAACTTGCTAGTTTAAGTCGCGATGCGCTGGGGATTGCGCAAGATCTACAACGTAAAGTTAATGAAATTAGGGTTCGCACCCGGTTTTACCCAATTGTGTCCCAAGATCAGCTAGACATTCTACCAGCTCTGAGTAGTGTGATTAAAAACGTTGAACAGCAGCTTGAATCCCTAAAGAACTTGCAACTAGTCGAAGTTGACGACGAAGACGACGAGTAGCAGGATAACCGGAACCGTCACTCTAGAAACGAGCCGATTTCTTAATAAAAAGTTAATCAAGTCACCACTATATTTAGTGTATTGTGGTGACTCAAATTCTATATCAAGGCATTACCAGGGAAATAGTAGAAGTCTCTTTGCAATCAGGTCATTTCATAGTACATTTATACTATCTCTTTTTGCCAGCGGTTAATTTGTCGTTTAACGTCCATATTGCGCCAGCGGTTATCAGGATGGTTTCATGAGTGTTGAGCAGACAACCCAGCTAATTCAGCTAATTTTTAACTCAGTGCTGCTGATTGTCGCCTGCGCTCTGGTCATGCGTTATTTAGGAAGCCGCCACCTTGCCGTTGAAAAATATTGGAAAACTGTAAATCGCCGTTATGCAGCCCTTTTAGAACTGGAACCTAGTCATTCAAACAGTTCTCCGGCCTTTCCTGACCATCGTTTGTTGCAAGCAAAGAAATCCTGTCGACAAGTACAAAATCGCTATGTCAGGTCTTGCCAGAGTTTGTTAGCAATTCACTATTCGCTGTTACTAGCAGTTAGTAGCACTCTGGTGATGACTTTAAGAGCATTGGTACATGCTGATTGGTTAATTGTGACTTCCTTGTCTTTGTTCGTTGTGGCTGTTGCGTTATTGCTTCTTAGCGTTGGATTTAGCCTCCTGGAACTCAATACCGCCGATCGCCCCCTCTGGGAAGAACTAAGCGGTGCAGTACCCGCTCACAAGTCAGATCAATTACGCCCATCGTCCCCCTGGAAAGCGGTGAAGTCACATCGGCGAGGAGCGTCAACATCTCATACAACCAGTAAATCGTCTGTCAAAGCCAGAGTTAGTTAGGCGATCAGCCAAACTTTTCAGATCAGACTCTCCACAGTGACATTTAACCTGCGAATCTACCATTTGAATTTACAGTTCAATATCTTTACCAGTTTGGGCATAACGAATTCGTAGCACCAGACCCAACGTAATCTGTTTTACCAACCAGTACAAGATCGTGAGAATAATAAATGTAATCACTATTACCAGTACGGGGCGGCGGGAAGTCAAATCATCCAAGGTTTGCATTAAAACGTTTGTTGGGTCTGAGACCAAATCCCAACTGTTGTAACGGCGAAACCGTCCGAGAAAAATTCCTACTGCACAGAGCGCATGGGTCAGAAGTTCCGACCAAAGAATATATGTTCGGGCTCCCTGTTGTCGTAGATACTGCCCCTGATTCAGCAGGGATAGTACATATGCTTCGAAACCCGCAACGATTGCCAGAAGATGCAATGGCACAAACACTAGAGCAACGACCCAGGCAGAAATTCCTACCCGAATTCCCCGAATCAAATGAATAATGTCCGTTAGTACATAGGGAGCATTGGGTAGAAAGGCTACGTAAACAATGAAAATTAACCACCATAGAGGTGAACGGGAACCTGAGCGACGACGAAATAGCCAGAAACTCAATCCCAGTGGAATAAATGCCAGAAATAAATTCCACAGTATCCAACCGCTATACAGGTTAGAAAACGCTGTAGCTAGCTCAAAAAGCAGGTTTTGCATAGACGGTTAACAAGACGGTTAGCAATCAGGCAAATAATCGTTTCCAGCTTAACCTACGCGATCGCTCCACCACAGGAACTACCGCCCCCCGCCGTACAGCCAAAGCAATGCCGCCCTGTAACAATTTCTCGCGGTTCTAACCAGTTAGGGTGAAAGTCATCAATGTGGGAGCGGCTCCCATCGGTGGGTTGTAGTTCCAGTTCCAGCATTTGGTTGAAGTCACAATCAAACAATCTCCCATCCCAACCCACAGAAAGAGTGTTGCGGCACATCAAGCCAGCCACCGTTGCTGGATTAAACGCATTGACCAACACTTCCAGATAACGAGCCAAATTACCCGACTCTTCTAACCATTCCAGGTAGCGGGAAATTGGCATGTTGTTGAGGGTAATCAGGCGATCAAATGTAACACCATGGTTTTGCTGCAAACCCATTTTCCACTCCTGCTCCAACCGCGCCTTCTGACTGGAGATAAATGCCCCCACTGGATTGCTCATCAACGTCAGTCGTCGCTGTGGGTTGCCCTGGCCGTATCCTGCCTGATTGAGCCGTTGCATAGCAATAATCGATTTTTCAAAGGTGCCATCACCCCGCTGGGCATTGGTGCTACGCTGGCGGTAATGGGGCAGGGAACAAACTAACTCGACACCGCGATCGCCCAACCATTCCGGCAAATCCTGCATGCCTGGCAACAGTAGGACTGTCAGATTACAACGGTCGATCACATGCTTGCCACGGGTTACACACTCATCGACCAGATAACGGAAATGGGGATTTAACTCTGGAGCCCCACCCGTAATATCAACGGTATGGACATTGGTTTGATCGAGGGCACGCAAACAGGCCGCGATTGTTTCCCGTGACATCACTTCACGGCGATCGGGCCCCGCATCCACATGGCAATGGCGACAGCTCATGTTGCACAATTTGCCAACGTTAACCTGCAGTATTTCCAGAGCAGCAGATTTCAACGGAAACTGCTGGTGCGCCATGAGTGTCTGCGCAAAATCGCCTCCCATTGACAGATGGGACAAATCAACTCCTGCCAATAACTCCTGTTGGTGCTGAGCTAACCTCAGTGGCGACTGTCGTCGCTGGAGAGAAGCAGTTGGCGGAGTGGGTGTTGCCAAACCAGTTGCCAGGTCGTTTAGGGCGGCACCCGGCCCGAATGCGGAATTTGGAATTGTCACAGTTGCAGCTTGCCGTATTGCCTCAGGGGTCAGAATCTATTGAACCGTAAGCACTTCTAGCACAGATCAATCAAAAGAGAGATGAGAATTCAACAGAAACAGCTCGAAAAAGTCTCTCCACAGAGTTTTTTGGGTAAATTTACTGAGCAACCGTATATTTACCATCTATCACTTCTACGCAATACCACGGAAGAATAGGGAAAATTACAGCTATTTAATAGTAAAGATACTCAAGCCCAAACATTGCCGAAACAGCCATTATGTCGCCTGCTCCCTCGTTTGCCACCACTGGTTCAGTCCTTTGCTGCTATGCTAATCCCACGAACCACCCCCAAATTGCCCGAATTACCAACATACCTAAGTGTCAGTTCGAGCGTATCGTGCAACCAGGGCAGTCAATTTTGTTTCAAGCAGCCGCGATCGCCCAACTTGAGGTTCACACCTTCCAAGCTGCCACAATCATTAACGCCCATAAAATTGCCTGCACCAACCTCCGGGTCAGTGATGATTTAATTACAAGCTTGTTAAACCATTTGTCCTGAGTCTGTTGCCTTCAGTCGGGTGTGCTGAATCTGGTGTCCCAAGTATGGTGCAGGCATAGAACGGTATAGAACACGGAACGTCAGCCAGCCTACAAATTGCGCTGAAACTCTTCCAGTAAGTCCATCAAGGTTACCTGACATTGCATTGGCAACAAATCTGCTAGGGGTAACTCCCGTTTACCACCACCCAATTTAACCGGGATGCTCTGTAGAACCTTGAGTACGTCGTCTTCATTAATATTTTTGTTAGCCACCATCGGATAGAGGCGTTCGGCAACGATCGTATGTAAGTGGGCATTGGAGAGAAAAAGGTGCCACTTGGCGACGTCGATGTAAATGTTTTCACCAATTTCAGCAGCCAAAGCTTCAATCGCCGCCGATGTATTTATTTTTGCCATTGGATATACCTTTCCTAACGTTTGGCAGATTTTGCCGAGTTATTTACCGTTTTCGGTTGAAAACCAGTCCCCGGTGTAGGAGTAGAGGTTGACAGAGGCGTATCGTATTTGGCGATCGCAAAGATGAAGATCCCATGACTGACCAACACTCCCAACCAGCCCAAAGTGAACAGGGGAGCCCAGGGTAAACCCCCAGCAACACTCAGGTCAGACGTTTCACCCAAAGTCCGGAAGAACCAGAGACCGGAGTTAACAACCGCGAAGATTGCCACGTGGGTAGCAAAATTCATCCGGTCGTCCAGACGACGATATGCAGGATCATTACGATCAGGTTTGCGGGGCCAACGGGGAGGCATAGATAACAGCTACATAAACGACACGAGTCTATCTATCTATACGTTATCGAATAACAACCCTATTGCGTGACCCCCGACCAGCTTTCTCCCATTTGGCTGACTCACCCACTCCGACTACAAATCATCCCAAAATAAGTCCAAACCGAATCCGACGACATCCATTTCGACTAAATCCATGGGGTGCGACTCTGGCACACTAAATCTATGCAACCGTCCTGAGTCACAATAACGGAATGCCGACATGCCCATTCCGTTCGTTAACCTGCCACCGGCCGCGATCGCTTCCCCTCTGCCAATATGATAATTCCTGACACAAACGCCTACTGGCTCACCAATGCCCATGTGCCCAAAGCCCTGATGGTGCGCAGTAACCAAGGTAGAAGCCGTAATTGGCTACCGGCTACTTCTACCCCGCACCCTGTTAGTTCCACAAGCGATGACTTGTTACTAGTTGATATCGAAATTGTGGATGGGTTTATCGCCAGTATTGCCACAGCAGGCACATTAACGGCTTACCATTCCCCCTCGTTTGATCTACGGGGTGGGATCGTATTTCCCTGTTTTGTGGATATGCATACCCATTTAGACAAAGGGCATATCTGGGAACGGGCCCCCAACCAGGATGGCACCTTCGCCAGTGCCATTAACACCGTGCAAACCGACGCAGAAACTAATTGGGATGCAGAAGATATCTACCGTCGCATGCAGTTTGGGCTGCAATGCAGTTACGTGCATGGGACAAAAGCCATTCGTACCCATCTGGATGCATTTGCTGGACAGGCCGCGATCACCTTTGAGGTCTTCCAAACATTACAGGCAGAATGGGCCGATCGCCTAGTTCTCCAGGCGGTGTCACTGGTACCGTTGGATTTGTTTTTAACCCCCTACGGCGAAGAATTGGCTGACCAGGTTGCGGCGATCGGTGGCATTTTAGGGGGTGTGGCATACATGAATCCGGAGATTGGAGCGCAGGTCGATCGCCTATTTACCCTGGCTAAAGAGCGCAAATTAAATCTGGATATCCACGCCGATGAAACGAATGACCCCAGTGCAGTCACCCTGCGTTACGTGGCAGAAGCTACCATTCGGCACCATTACCAGGGGAAGGTGGTGTGCGGCCACTGCTGTAGTTTAGCGGTACAGCCGCCCAAAATGGCGGCGGCAACGATCGCGCTGGTGAAAAAAGCAGGCATTGGCATCGTCAGCCTCCCTATGTGCAATCTTTACTTGCAAGACCGCCAGCGAGGAAAAACGCCCCATTGGCGCGGTGTCACGCTATTGCATGAATTACAACAGGCCGGTGTCCCCGTGGCGATCGCCAGTGACAACTGCCGCGACCCCTTCTACAGTTTTGGGGATCATGATGCCCTGGAAGTATTTGCCATGTCCGTCAAGATTGCCCACCTCGATCGCCCCTATGGTAACTGGTGTCGTGCTGTCACCAGCACCCCCGCTGATTTGATGGGTTTACCGACCGGGGGACGGATCGGCGTGGGGTTACCGGCAGACCTGGTGTTGTTCAAAGCCCGTCGTTATAGCGAACTGCTGGCCCGCTCTCAGCACGATCGCATTGTGTTACGTGGAGGTCGGGCGATCGCTGACACCTTGCCCGACTACGCTGAATTGGACGATTTACAAGTAAAAAACGTTGCAATTTGGGCATCCTGATAGAGACTATCCGTATAGACACTATCCGTCCGGCAACGGTCGTTTGGCCCATGATATCGCCCGATCCTACCCTCTACCGGCAGTATCTCAAAACTGCCTACCCTGGCGCTTCCTCTGCCCTCTGGGAGCGTGTTGACACCATACTGGCGGCCACTAACTGGGAACAGCCAAACTCATCCACCGATTGGAACAACTGCGCAGTCATCGCCCTGATTACGGCCGCCCAAACAGATGACATTGAGGAACGGTTTATCTGGGTACAAATGGCCTTCGAGGCATTTACGCAAGGGGGAGACGACCCACTCTGTCTGGCGCACCTGACATTAATTTCAGTCATCACCGGGCAAACCGAGGAAGCACGGCAGGTCGCCTTTTCGTCACTGATTGCCAACTTGCAAACGGCTTACAATACTGCTGCGCCCTTGCCAACCGGACTGGTCTATTTACCCGTTGGCCTCCACACTACCAGTAATCATCACCTGGAAATTCTACCCCATCTGCTCCTGGCCGAGAATGGTTATCAACAGGCATTATTACTTTTGAGTGAGGTTGTTTGTCGCTCTTGTCTCGTGTTTTACAGCCCCATTGGGGAGCGATCGCTAGCCATCAGTCACCATCTCGCACCCCAATCGTTTCAGATCCAGCTAAAACTGGGCATTGCCCATCTGTTAAATGGTCGTGCAGAGGGAGTGTTATACCTGCAACAAGTCCGTCACCTTGCGCCCCAATTGGCACCCGTGTTGCAATCGCTATATCTAGCCTATCGGGACTTGGGGAATGGGGAATTGGCCCACTTTTGGTGGGAAACAGCCCGTCAGACTGCACCTGCATCCGATCAACCTGCCTGGCACTGGAGCCATTTACCCGTCAACAGTCCCTTTACCTACATCCCCTTTGATACGGATTTACTGTTGGCAGTCGAAGCCAGCCTGAACAGTATTGTC
Source organism: uncultured bacterium (assembly GCA_964524315.1). Lineage (GTDB taxonomy): Bacteria > Cyanobacteriota > Cyanobacteriia > Leptolyngbyales > Leptolyngbyaceae > CAZGDE01. The sequence continues at coordinate 14,483 of CAZGDE010000050.1, read as the reverse complement.
ACCAGCGTGCTACTGGCAGATGGTGACTGGTTTGAACAGGAGATGGAGTTCTGGCGGAACCAGACTCAACCAGGCATGGGCGTGATTGATGTGGGTGCCAATGTTGGTGTGTACACCTTCAGTGCAGCAAGACGGGTAGGGGCAACTGGCCGGGTGCTGGCCGTGGAACCCTTTTCAGGTTGTGTGCGGCAATTAACAGAAACCTGCCGCTTCAACGACTTACCCTGGGTCACCGTGTGTCATGGTGCCGCCAGCGATCGCAATGGCACTGTTCGGCTTGCGATAGAAGCAGCCAGTGAGCTGAATCAGATCGTCAGCGAGGATGAACTCCCACCCTCTGGCAACGTTGAAACCGTTCCCTGCTTTGCCCTGGACACCCTCATTGAGCTGGAAAACATGCAGACAGTAGATATCCTGAAAATTGATGCGGAAGGGCATGAACTTCAGGTGTTATCCGGTAGCGAACGGATCCTTACCGAATTTCGGCCCATCATTCTGTACGAAAATATTGCGCGCGAAGGTTTGAACAATTTGCCCGTCGCCAGTTTTCTACAAACAAAAGGCTATCAACTGTTTCGCTATCTACCCTTCATTCGCCAATTAGAACCCATCAACGCGATCGAAGAATTACAGGGAAGCCTAAATATTATTGCCATGCATCAAGACACCGTTTAGGCTGGCGACGTTTACTCGCAGTTCTAATAGTCTCGGCCTGAACAACAACCATTGCCTGCGATCGCGCTTCTGAGCAACACCATTCACAACCGTAAACCCTTCATCTCTCATCACCATGCCATTCTTTGTTCCCCGACTCAAGCAGAACGGTCGTTTAGAACACACCCATTTCACGATCGCCAATGTTGGATCTCGGAAAATCTCCCCTGAGGACGACTATGCCAACAAGGGTTGGGGTGTGTTCAGTCCCAACCTGACCATTTACGGGTTTGATGCCGATGCCGATGCCTGCGAGGCTGCTAACGCTGATCTGGCAGCGCGCCAAATTAGCTGGACAGAAAAGCACATTCCCCTAGCACTGGGTAAAACCGTTGGTGAAGCGACTCTGTATGTGACCAAGAGCCCAGTTTGCAGTTCGCTCTATCCCCCAAATGAGCCCTATCTGGAACGTTTTGATGGCCTAATCGAGGTCGTGGGAACAGACTTTACTATTGACCTTGACATCACCACCCTGGATCACGTCTGTCAAACAGAAGACATTCAAGCCATAGATTTTCTCCAAATTGATGTGCAGGGAGCCGATCTGGATGTCCTGCAGGGTGCAGCCCAACTCTTATCCCGCAGTGTACTGGGCATACAAATTGAGGTGGAATTTACGCACCTGTATTGTGGTCAGCCTCTATTTGCCGACGTTGACAGTCACTTAAGACAGCACGACTTTACCCTGTTTGATCTGGGTGTTGCCCATCGGCCCCGATCGCGATCGCCAATCTGTTCCTCTGGCCGCATGGGACAACTACTCTGGGGCGATGGCTTCTACCTGAGGGATCTGATTCGTCATGATTACAACTCTCCTTTAAAGACCCCCGACCAGATTCTTAAACTGGCTTGCATTGCCGACATCTTAGAGTTTTCTGATTACACAGCCGAACTATTAGAATATCTAACTCTCCACTACGGCAACGATCCTACCTACAATTTTGCCAACGAAATCGTCGAGGTTCTCGCAGATTTTCCACCCCTCGCCGCTCAGGGACTTAGCTCCTTACCCATCGTGATGTCGGTACGGGACTACCTGAGCGATCGCACCCTCAAGTTGCTGAACCCAACTTAGCGACCTTATACAGGAGCAATCAGGACGAGATGACAGGGGCGTCAAAGACCGCGCCATAGACCGGGGAAACATCCTCCCCATAAGGCTTGTCATCCCCACCCCCGACGCGCCTTTCCACACAGGGTAAATCGTGCTATCCTAGGCGTAGTCGTTATGAGTTCGCTCAAGATCAGCTTAAAGATTATGACCAACCCACCGATTGAAAACGTTGTAGTTATTGGTTCCGGTCCTGCCGGTTACACGGCTGCTATCTATGCCGCACGGGCGAATTTGAAGCCTTTTGTGTTTGAAGGGTTCCAGGCAGGGGGGTTACCCGGTGGCCAACTCATGACAACCACGGAAGTAGAAAATTTTCCCGGCTTCCCAGGTGGTGTTACTGGGCCCCAATTAATGGAACAGATGAAGGCCCAGGCTATCCGTTGGGGCGCAGAACTAGTCACGGAAGATGTGACCTTTGTTGACTTCAGCCAGCGTCCGTTTACCATCCGTTCCGATGAACGCGAAGTCAAAGCGCACAGTGTCATCATCGCGACGGGAGCAACCGCAAAGCGCCTGGGTTTACCCTGCGAGAACGACTTCTGGAGCCGAGGAATCTCCGCCTGTGCGATCTGTGATGGGGCAACTCCCATTTTCCGGGGAGCCGAACTGGTCATTATTGGTGGGGGTGACACAGCGGCAGAAGAGGCAGTTTACCTGACCAAATATGGTGATCATGTCCACATGCTGGTTCGAACTGACAAAATGCGTGCCAGTAAAGCCATGCAGGATCGGGTGTTCAAAAACCCCCGGATTACGGTGCATTGGTATACAGAAGCCGTTGATGTCGTAGGTGAAAACGGCTTCATGAATGGGGTAAAAGTCCGTCATATCCAAACGGGTGAAGAAACGGTTATTCCAGCGAAAGGATTGTTTTATGCGATCGGGCATACACCCAACACATCTTTGTTTAAGGGGCAAATCACCCTGGATGATGTTGGTTACATCGTAACCAAACCGGGCTCGGTGGAAACCAATATCGAAGGAGTGTTCGCGGCTGGTGACGTGCAAGATCACGAATTCCGGCAGGCAATTACAGCCGCTGGCACGGGTTGCATGTCGGCAATGCTGGCAGAACGGTGGTTGTCCATCAATGGCTTAATCCAGGAGTTTCACCAAACTGCCGCATCCGAGAAACCAGAAGAGACCGCTCCGGCCAAGAAAACCGAGGAGGAACAGGCATCCGGGTTTGATACGGCAGCCACCCGGCATGAGGGTGGATATGCGTTGCGTAAGCTTTACCACGAGAGCGATCGCCTGATTATGGTGAAATACGCCTCTCCCCATTGCGGGCCCTGCCACACCCTGAAACCGATCCTCAGCAAAGTAGTGGATGAATTTGATGGCAAGATCCACTATATCGAGATCGATGTTGAGCAAGACCCGGAAATTGCCGAAGCTGCTGGCGTGATTGGTACACCAACCATTCAATTCTTTAAGCACAAAGATAAGGTCGGCGAACTGAAGGGCGTAAAGCAGAAAAGCCAGTACCGCGAAACAATTCAGCAGTATCTTTAAGAGCTTTAGAGGGCATTTAAGTGTCCTCTGACTAAGTGTCTTCTAAAGCGATGTGCGACTTTTCTCAAATACTTATCATCACTAACCACCCTGCGGGAAACCAGCTACACCTTAGCCCTCTCCCGCAGGGAAAGGGATCAGGAAATGGCTGAAAGCCCTTCTCCTGCGGGATAAGGGTGGAGATGAGAGCAAATTAGTTGCAAATTGTGTCATTGAGTCATCGTTGACTGTGATTTTTCTTTAAATGCTGGTGTGTGCAATCAGCGTCTACTATTGAGGAGCCAATCGGTAAGACAGCGTATTAGCTGCCATGGGCAAGAGTTGCCGTGACTAACAATTGACATGACCAACGAGCTAACATCTTCTACTCAACCCTTTGTTTCCCTCTGCATGATTGTCAAAAACGAGGGCCACAATCTGGAGCGATGCTTGGCTAGTGTCCAACCCTATGTTGATGAAATCGTCATTGTTGACACTGGCTCCACCGACAACACCATTGCCATTGCCCAACGGTACGGTGCCAAGCTAGATCATTTTGATTGGTGTGATGACTTCTCTGCCGCCCGTAACTACTCCCTCACGAAAGTAACAGGTCAGTGGATTCTCCATTTAGATGCGGATGAAGAACTCATCGTTACCGACCCTGACTTTCGGCAGCAACTCTACGACCTGCCGCAGTCTAACCCAAACATTCTGGCCTTTGCCGTCACTCGCAATGATGTCAACGTTCCTGCTGATGCCTTTCTGGGCGGGTTTCATGTACGAATGTTTCGCAATCTGCCAGAGTTTCGGTATGTCAACCGCTATCACGAACAATTAGAGTATCAGAGCGATCGCCCCATTGCTTATCACTATCTCCAGGGAATTGAAATTCGGCACTACGGCAATAGTGATGAGGCAGCCCTGCGCCAGAAAACACTGACGCGTGATATTCCCATCCTGGAAGCCATTCATCAGCAGGAGGGGTTAAGCTTTTGGTTGCTCGACTGCCTCGCACGGAATTACTTGCGAACCGACCAAACCACCCAGGCAGCAGACTGCTACCAGGAAGCATTTGATCGCCTCCTACCCCATTTGCTTAGTGGGGAAAAACCAGATGGCTTTTACTGGGTGTCAACCCTGATGCATTACCTGGCGGAACAGGCCCTTGAACAAAATGATTGGGAAACCGCCCGTATGCTCTGTCAACGTGGGTTGGAATGGAACCCAACCCACTTACCTTTCAATTATCTGACCGGTCAAATTCTGCTGAACCTGGGCTTTGCCCTGGGAGCAACTGCCTACTTTGAACGGTGTCTGCAGTTGGCCCAGGCCCAGACCTTTTACGCCAGTGAACCCTTTGACCGAAGTCTGCTCGATATTGCCCCCGCCCTCAGCTTAGGTCAGGCTTACACCACGTTAAACCAGCCCGAACAGGCGATCGCCGCCTTTGAATTTGCCCTCTCGGTTGACCCCCATTGCGCGATCGCCCACGCATCTCTGGCCCAACTGCAACCCTAATTCAACTTTTAGACGTCCGAGTAGAAGTCTGAGCAACTTTCCAATAAATCCCAGATCCCTTTCCGAATAAGGCTTTCGGGTGGATTCAGGTCTATGCCAAAAGATTTTTCCAAAAAAAGTTTAGGCAGGGTGATATGAAAGCGAATTCCTGGGGGTATGTTACATCCAGGAGTTAGAACCAAGTACCCCGCATCTAAAATTTAAGGAGAAACCTCTCATGAAGGCTGAATTTCAAGCAAAATACCTGCAACACCTGCTCGCTAAGAAAGAAGACAAAGGCTTCACCCTGATTGAACTGCTGGTTGTTATCATCATCATCGGTATCCTGTCTGCAATCGCTCTGCCTTCCTTCCTGAACCAAGCTAACAAAGCGAAGGAATCTGAGTCGAAGCAGTATGTTGGTTCTATGAACCGCACCCAGCAAGCTTACTATCTGGAGAAGAATACCTTCGCTTCTGCTATTACCCTGCTGGGTCTGGGTATCAAGACTGACAGTACCAACTACACCTATGGTATCAGCGCTCCCGGTAACACTGCTGTATCGAACGTTTCCTATCCCAAGAACACCGCTACCCTCCGCGCTCACACAGGTGGTGTAGCCGTTGCTTCGACAGACGGTACTGCTACTGGTGAAAGAACAACCATTGCTAAGCTGTGTCAATCTCAAGCACCTGCTGCTGGTAGTGCTGGTGGTGTTACCTTCGCTGCTAACGTTGGACCTACCTGCAACACACCTACCTGGGAAGACTTGCAGAACTAATTGCTTTGTCTAGCCTTTTGTCTAGCCTCTAGATATGAGGCTGTAATCCAAATGGGTGGAAATTTCCACCCATTTTTTATTGGTTCCACATTAACAAGCAACTGTATTGGGGCATGTAGCATTCCTAAATCATTTGTGAGAATAAGGGGCTTTGTAAGCAAGGATTCCTGCAGAATCCTTGCTTACAATCCAAATAGGATCGCTATAGAAGTGTAGGGCACAATGAGAGTGCGCCTGCCCCCATCAGCATCAGGGGATTACTCCAACTATCACCCGCACGAGCATGGCTATGTCTACAACCCTCAACGATCTGCATCAGCAAGCCCAACAGCACCTCAACGATAAGAACTATAGCCACGCTGAAAGCCTCTACCAAGAACTCATTGCGGCTGACCCTACCGAAAAAATGTACTGCTGGTATTTGGGGTTAACACTGCTATTACAGGGGCAAGAATTGGAGGCACAAACCGCCTGGATGCTGGCAATGGTCGATGGAGACTCTGCTCAAACACAACAGTGGACAGAGGAATTAGTCGGTGTCCTGGATACAGCCGCCAACGATCACATTGAACAGGCCGACGCGGCACTTGCCTGGGTCATTCGCCAACATCTACGGGAAATTGACCCAACCCATCTACCCAATCTGCTGCATCTACTGCGGTTATCAATCAAATTGGGCACTTTTGATCCAAATGATCTTGAACAGATGGGCATCACAGCGCTGATTACCAAAGAACAAGCACCTGTGACACACCGAGCGTTGCTGCTGGATACGCTCAAGGAACTATTAGAACTTGCCCCCCTGGAAGCACCCGTGATTGATTTTGCGGCTGCCTGTGCTGTGGATAATTCAGACTTCCATGAGTTTGCCCTGGTATTACTGGGAACAGCCATTCGAGTAGCCCATGCTCTGGCACGTCCATTAGTAGCAGTACAATACGCCAAAATCTGTTTGAGCGTATATCCCAACCATCTCAATATTCTGGGGCATCTGTCCCACTTCTACCAGGATGCCAACCAGCATGAAGCCGGTATTGAAGTTGCTCGCACATTCTGTACACTGGCACAAACCTTACCGGAACAGATGTTTGGCGCATTCACAATGCTGCGATCGCTCATCCGTGCCGCCAGTGAATGGGACAAAATTTTTGCCATTTTTGAACATCAGGACGAATTGGTCGAAGCCTTAGTCAACACCAGCACCGATCCCCTGGACGAAACGACCGTTCTGATGCTCACAACGACGACCTTTCACCAACCGTATCTGCGTGATTCATTAGCGCAGAATCGCTTGAACCAGAATCGGCTCATGGGATTCTGTCAACAGCAAGTTGAACGCTATGCCAGCGATCGCATTGCCCGGTATCAGGCAGGATTTGCCAACCGGCGCAAACACGACGATGCCACCCGGCCCATTCGCCTGGGCTATGTTTCGCACTGTTTACGGCAACACTCGGTGGGCTGGCTCAGTCGGTGGTTATTCCAGTACCATGACCACGACCGCTTCCAAATTCATGGCTACTTCTGGAATGCGGAAGAACCCATTCGTGACAGCTTGCAACAACGGCTCGTGCAGCAGGTTGATAAAGCACACATTCTCAAACGAGACAGCCAGGAAATTGCCGATCGCATCTTTGCGGATGAGATCGATATTCTGATTGACCTGGATAGCATCACAGCCGATGTCGGCTGTGAAACGATGATGATGAAACCGGCTCCTGTTCAGGTCTGCTGGTTAGGATGGGATGCCCCTGGTATGCCAGCGATTGATTACTACATTGCTGATCACTACGTATTACCGGACGGGGCCGAGTCCCACTACGTGGAAAAACTTTGGCGGTTACCCCAGACCTATATTGCCGTCGATGGATTTGAAGTTGGTGTCCCCACATTACGGCGCGACCAGTTGGATATCCCCACCGATGCCATCGTTTACTGGAGTGGTCAAAGTGCCTATAAACGTCATCCAGGCACGGTACGCGCCCAACTAGAAATTATCAAAGCGGTACCTAATAGCTACTTTTTAATCAAAGGCATCACCGACGACACATCGATTCAACGCTATTTTCAACAGATCGCCGCCGAGATCGGGGTCGATCTTTCCCGGTTACGGTTCTTACCCGATGTTGCCGAAGAAACGGTGCATCGGGCTAATCTCAGTATTGCCGATGTCGTACTGGATACCTATCCTTACAATGGTGCCACCACCACCCTGGAAACCCTGTGGATGGGACTGCCACTAGTAACGCGCGTTGGCGAACATTTTTCCAGCCGGAACAGCTACGGCATGATGATCAATGCCGGCATCACAGAAGGTATTGCTCATTCCGAAGCCGAGTACATCGCGTGGGGCATTAAACTAGGCCAAGACCCAGAACTACGCCAGAAAATTGCCTGGAAGCTGCAACAATCAAGGCAAACGTCGCCGTTATGGAATGGCAAGGCATTTACCCGGGAAATGGAAAATGCCTACCTACAAATGTGGCAGGCTTACTTACAGCAATCGCCAATCAGCGTTTAAATCTAACGAGTGGGTGTGGGACTGGGCTTCACCTGGCCCGGTTTCACCTGCTCAATAATTGGTAGGGTCGGTAGGGGTGTGGCAAACCCCCGCAGGAGGCGATCGCTGCGTCGCTTCTGCTGCCATTCCTTACGGGAAAGTCGCCGGATCCGCCGCCGGATGGCCCGGATGTCTCGTTCGCCGGGTCTAATCCGCACCTCCTCAGCCGTTTTCAGGGTGATTGATTCGGTCTGGCCAGGGAGACGAACAGAAACAATCCCCTCCCAGGCAAAAAATAGAGTACCTTCCTGCGAGTTACGGGGAATTTTGACATAAACCGTTGTGCCCCGAATCCCAGCCACAGCAGTCGGAGTTACAATTTCGCTGGGCACCTTTCGCCCCGGTTCAACCCAGGTAATCATTTCCCCCGAAGTTAGGTTGAGCTGATTCTGCGGTTGCAGGGTTAAAACCGCATTACCACCAATCCGAAACGCCAGTCCGTTTTTCAAATTAACCTGGGCGAGGGCTTGCTTCTCCGTTCGAATGGTTTCACCCACCTGGAGGCCCATGCCCTGCTTCGCTGGTTGCTCCTGCGGGAGATTCAGCAATCGAACGAAGACAGGCATTTTTTGGATTTCAGCAATCGTGGCAGCAACGGGTGGTACAGTGGGTGCGATCGCGTCCTCAGAGGCAGTGGTTTTCGGTGTCGACACTGCTGGCGGAGAAGACGAGTTTTCCAAATTAACTGGTTGATCGGGCGCGTTACCACGACACGCAACCAGAGTAGCCAGAGAAACCAGTAACCCTACCTGGCACAGACCGCGTAGTTTGCATCGCATGACCGGACTCCACCGTGAGACTCTTTATCGTGGCAGTTTGCTGAGAACACGCCAGGTCGAGCACCCAACTACACCATCAACAACTAACCCTTGTCGCCGCTGAAAGTCCCGTACTGCACCTTCAGTCAGCGGCCCAAAGATACCATCGACTTTGATATGACATGTTCCAGTAGCACCGAGGGCACTCTGTAACAATTCTACGGCCTGCCCACAGCACCCCTGCCTTAACTCAGGCATGGTTACTGGCGCACCTACGTATAAAGCCTGCCAGGTTTGGGGGCCAACAACCCCATCTTCATCCAGAAACACCCGTCGCTGAAATGCTTTGACAGCCTTTTCCAGAGACAGATCAAATATATCGGAATCAGCGCTGGTAAACACATTCCAATGTGCCAGGAGCTTGCGCAGTTCTCGTACTTCTTCTTTACGCGAACCTTTTTTTAATAACGGCTTGTTAAATTTCAGATTGACAACCACTTGAGTCGTACCGCGTTCCGTTGCAATTGGAGGATACATACAATTGCCCTCCGCCCGTCCATTGATTGATAGTCTCAACATAACTCGTTGCGTTAACTAATGACTTCGCCAGCCAGGTTCACCCGGTTGGGTGAACCTGGCCTGAGGTATCTTTGCCCACTTGGGATGGCGATCGCGCCCATGGTTACAACGCCAAAACTTTGAGCCATTCTTCCCACTCGAACGCCTATGCCCCATTAGAGACCAAGGGCTTATTCGCACCCTCAATCACCAACGTCTTGTGCAGTTTTCGGAGGGTGCGTACCGTTTGCTGGTAGTTGGTCTTGTCGCCCTGGGCAGCAAACAACTGAGCTGCCTGACGCAAATCTTTAATCGCATCCAGACGATGGCCAATTTTGATCGAAGCCAACCCCCGGTAGAAATAGGCCGTAGCATCTTCGGGATTCAGGCGGATGACCTCGGTGTAGTCTTGAATGGCTCCCAACTTGTTTTGTAAACGTGTCCGGGCCAGTCCCCGGTAGAAGTAGGCTGTAGTGTAGTCAGGGTTAATCTGGACGGCGTAGGTGTAGTCTTCAATCGCCCCCAATTTGTCTCCCAGTTCAGAACGGACAAAACCCCGATTACAGTGGGCAATATAGTTGTTAGGGTTATGCTGAACAGCCAGATCGAAATCGGCGATCGCGGCTGGCAGAGTGTTCAGGTCATAGCGCACCAGTCCCCGATTGTTATAGGCAACATCATTATTGGGATTAATGCGTAGCACTTCGTTGTAGTCGGCAATGGCACCCTGGAGATCACCTAAATCATGGCGGGTAATGGCCCGATTGAAGTAGGCAATGGCGTCGCTGTCATCCAGAGCCGGATCATCAAACCGTTCGACTAAGCCCTGTATCACATGGGCATCGGTTGTACGTAAACCTACTGCTGCCTGGGGAAAGACCACACTGGCAGTTGGTAAGGATTGGGTACCCAGAATGGCAAAGCTGCGATCGCAGACTAAAAAGTTTTCGCTGGTACCCAATACCTTAAACCGAAACTGATCCGGGTACTGCCGTTTCAACTGAGTCAACTGGTTGAGCGTGTCATACAAAAACCCTTTATCCGTGGAATTAATACTCCGGCGACGATCGATCGACCGGGATACCAGATGGTTGCTCACATCCCCCAAATGCCCCCAGCCCACATCCAAACAACCCCGCCGATTCAGAAACGCCTGAAATTGTTCAATGAGATTGCTATCTAATGTGTCAGGGCTGGGAAACGGAAAAACCACAATCAGCCGTGCCTGGGCTTTCGCCAGGGCCATTTCTAACAGCTTGCGACCAACGCCTTGAGCCGTATTCTCCCCTTCCGTCAGGTCAAATACAAGTTCGTAGGGCGACGGGGCCTGACTCGCTTGCAACTGCTGGGTCACTTCACCCAGTTGTGTTTGGATCGCCGCTTCTACCTGCGCCTGCACGTCCGTTGAGTTATTTTCGGCCCACTCCACCCGGGCAGCCAGATACTTCACTTCATTCTGTAGTGCTGTGTTGTCTAGTACCTGGGGCAGGCGATTTACCCAATCTCGCAATGTTTTCTGCTGGCGATCAAGTGTGTGGGTGAATTGCTGCAGGGTAGACAGTTGTTGCTGCAATTGCCCCACTTGATTCGTGACCATACCCTGCATATCAGTACGCAGGCTGGCAAATTCCGGGGAAACTGGCAACTGACTCACCCGTTGCTCTAGAGCCGTCACCGTAGCTTTCAAGCTTTCCATAACAGCGGGGTCAGGTTTTAACAGTGGTGACTCAAGTAACTGATTAGACAACTGCTCCCTGGCATTGACCTTGGTCGAAATCATATCGAGTTGCTTTTTCAGAATGGCAGTTGCCATTTTGAGCGGCTTCAGCGGTTGGTCCACGGAAGCAGTCTGGTGCGTCAGTTTTTCCACCTGGGCAGTTAAACGAGCCAATTCCCGCCGAGAAACCATTTCTCCCATCATTTTGACAAGGGCCTCAACATCCTGCTTGAGGGATGTGGCATCAAAGGGAGTGGGGAGTTTATTCAGCCGACGATTGAGGTGATTGATCTGATCTTGCAGAACCCGACCATTGTTGAGTCGCTGTTCGTCACCGAGCCCTTGCAGGTTAACCCGCAGTTGGGACAGATCCGTTTTCAAATGGGCGATCGCGCCCTCCAGGTTATCGATGCGATTGGCTCCCAAAGCGCGGTTCAACTGCTGCGTCACATTGTGAACGGAATCAGCCACCGTCGCATAGTGCTCCTGGAGTTGCCGCACATCCTGTTGCAGTAAACGCCATTCCGGTTGTGCCAGTTCCCGTTTGAGTTGGGCCACTTCCTGAATCAACCCACTTAAGCTTTCCTCCTGTTTACTGGTGAGGGACTTTCGTAAACTAGCAAGGTCAAGATAGTTAGGCAACGACTGAACCTGTTGCTGTAACGCGGCAATGTCAGTCGAAAACTTGTGATCCAGTTCCGCTACTGAATCTGTCGTGGTTGCAACCACTGATTCTGCTGCCCGCCGTCGATTAATTAAGTTAAGCAAGAAGAGGGCGGAAATGGGTGCCGCCGCCGTTAATAGGAGGGGTTGGGTTGCAGCCGTCACCGCCACAGAGCCAACGCCTGTACCCAGTAATAGTAGATACTCCGTGATATTTAGCCAATTGCGGTTTTTCACAGCTTCCTCAAATGGTTATGCCTACCTGAATGTGGTATCCGTCCAATCGCTCGTGGTTCAAACCGTGAAGGGGGACTTGACTTCTTTTCCTCTCTTCATCTGTTTGATAATGGGATCAGGAAATCTCATATAGATCACCCCACCTTGCCATACCATCGATTTATGTCACTGTAGAGATCCAGTGATCGTCAGGCACACGCTATAATCACCAGAAGTTTGTCAATCATCCGTCAATAATGCTCCGTAAAACGGATGAAGGGGTTGTAGTAGCCTGATGCAGTCAAGAGGTATCTGAGGAAGTGACACATATCGAAAGCCGCACGCAGGCTCAGCAGTCCCATAGTTCAGCTCAAACTAGTTCTACGCAAACTAGTTCAGCCCCAACAGCGCGGCAACCTAATTCGGTGATGCCACTTCAGGCATCACAAATGCCATCTACACCGCCTCGACGATCGCTCGCCTGGTGGTTCTTTCGCAGTACAGTGCTTCTAACTGTCGCTACAACAACAGCAACCACTGGTTTTTTAGGGGCAATGCTGGTACCGCTACCAACCGGGTTCGCTTCCAGTCAGGAGCAAGCGGGGGGGCGATCGCTCAATGACCTCTGGCAAACAGGTTTCCAGTATCAGGTAGCCCGTCCGGTTAATATCCTCATCATGGGAATTGACCGTGTTCCGGGCGCTAAGACTGAATCCCAGGCAATTTTTCAGGGACGCAGCGATACTATGCTGCTACTCCGCGTTGATCCTGCCGATGATACTGTTCGCCTCTTGTCTATTCCACGGGATACGCAGGTTTATATTCCTGGCATTGGTACGGATAAGATTAACGATGCCAACGTCCAGGGAGGGGCAAAGCTGGCTGCCCAAACTGTGAGTGGCCTGCTGAATGGTGCCCCTATCGATCGCTACGTGCGGGTCAGCACCGATGCCTTCCGGGAACTGGTTGACTTGTTGGGTGGCGTTGAGGTGTACGTCCCCCAACCCATGTCCTACGAAGATAAAACCCAAAAACTAAAAATTAATCTCGCCGCTGGTCAACAAACCTTGAATGGTGATCAGGCAGAACAATTTGCCCGATTCCGTTATGATGCTTACGGTGACATTGGTCGGGTACAGCGGCAACAGGTGTTGCTAAAAGCATTACTGAAACAGCTCACCAGTCCGATGGTCATTCCCCGGATTCCTGGTCTGGTGTCGGCAATGCAGAAATATATTGATACCAACTTAAGTGTCGAAGAAATGCTAGCCCTGGTTGGAGCCGGACGCAAACTCAGCCAGGGCAACTTTAAGATGGTCATGCTGCCGGGACGGTTCAGTGCCCCTGGTGAGTTTGTCGCCAGTTATTGGATTATGGATCCTGCCGGGCGCGATCGCGTTATGCAGCAGTACTTCGGCGTTGACCCCCAGGATACAGCGACCGATGCCCGCCCCGCCAGCTCCCTGCGCATTGCCATTCAAAATGCCTCCAGCAACCCAGAGGCCGCCCAGCAGATGCGGCAACACCTGGCAAAACTTGGCTTCTATAATGTTTACATCGTCTCTGACTGGGCTGATCGCCAGCGCCAAACCCAAATTGTGGTGCAACAGGGTGACCTCAGCGGCGCAGAAGAATTGCGCGATTTACTGGGTTTTGGCACCGTTGAAGCGGCTTCCACCGGTGATTTAGAATCGGATCTAACCTTGCGCCTCGGAGACGATTGGGCGAAACAGGCGAAATAGGGGGTTTATGCAACTGCCATCCATACCCTTCAAGTCGATTTTTATCAGGCTTCTGGCCGTGGTCTTGGCGATCGTTCTCGCCTGGGGTTGGGTGTTGCTCAGTGCCAGTCCTGCCTTTGCCCAGGCAAAAACCATTAACTACACCAACACCCAGTTAACCAACCGCGATTTTTCCCACACCGATCTGGAGGGTGGTGTGTTTGTTTCCGCCGAAATGCGCGAGGCAAACTTTAGTAACGCCAACCTGAAAAACGCCATTCTGACGATGGGAAATTTGTTGGGAGCCAATCTAGAAGGGGCCAACCTGGAAGGAGCGCTCATCGATCGCGTGACACTCTACAAAGCAAATTTGACTAACGCCATTCTGGTAGGTGCCACCCTGACCCGCAGCATTTTTGATGAGGCCGTCATTACCGGCGCAGATTTTACCGACGCCCTGATTGATCGCTACGATGTTGCTCAACTCTGCAAACGAGCTGACGGCACCAATCCCACAACCGGAATAGCCACCCGCGACAGCCTGGGTTGCCGCTAACTCCTCACCCAGTTGGGTGAGCCCCCAGGATGAGGCAAGCGACGTTAATTTTTCCTATCTTGTAAATACGGACGATCAGCAATCGTTACGGCAGCTTTTTCAGATCAAATTACTACGCACTCTAAATGTAC
>CAZGDE010000049.1:4745-24671 GCA_964524315.1 uncultured bacterium | reverse complement strand
CTCCTCAAGATGTCAAATAGGCTCTATATAGCCGACACTGTAGGGGCGCATCGCGATGCGCCCCTACACGAAGACATTGATGCTGCGGATGTTTATAAGTTAACTAGCATCTATTTAATCAGCATTTATTTAGTAGTTCTAATGCAGTGACAACGACTGTTTCCGGGGCAATGTCCAGGCATTGCAGCTTGTAAGGGCAGGTGAACGCATAGCAGGGGCTACACACCGTAGGGCGACGCAGCAACCGGGAGGGACTGTGGTGGGGTTGCCATTGACATTCCTGCTCGGTACCGGCGAACAAAATGACGCTGGGTGTATTCGTGGCGTCGGCAATGTGCATGGTCGAGGTGTTATTGGTTAAAACTAATTTGGCTCCAGCGACTAGCGCCACTAATTCAGATAGATTCGTTTGACCAATGAGATCGATCGCCCCGTTTCCCAGGATGTCGAGCAATGGTTGGGCGCGATCGCGATCTTTGGCAACACCCGTCACCACAATAGGCCATCCAGTGATTTCATTTAATTGGAAAGCGGCGATCGCAAATCGTTCGGTATCGTAATTTCTGGATTGGCAACTTGTCCAGGGATTGAGCAAGATATAAGGTTTTTGTACTGGTAATGGTAGATCCGGTATGGGTAGAGTCAGGCGGCGATCGCGCACCTGAAAACCAACCGATTCAATTAATTGCAGGTTACGTTCGACCTGATGAATGTGGTCGGCCAGTGGGGGCATAGGATGGGTCAGCGTCCCAAAATCCTGTTCTTTTGACTCACCCAGGCGTAGTGGAATTCCTGCCAGGGCACAGATGAGTGCAGCGGGATGGGGGCTTTGGGCGAAGCTGGTCAAAATAATTGCGGCATCGAACTGACGTTGTTTGAGGGTTGCAATTAATTCCCATTCCCGCGCCGGATCAAACTCTAACCGGCCCAGATCTTGCCACAGCACTCGCCAGGTTAGAACTTCATCGATGCCCAATAGTAAAGGGGTGGTGAGTGAACCAGATGGACTGGCCATGAGCGTGATGTTGGCATCCGGTAAGTTTTCCTTCAAGGCAGTGAGTGCTGGACTGGTCATGATGACGTCGCCAATGTTGTCCAACCGCATCACGAGCAGATTGCGGACTGATTGCCATGCTGGTAAGAGTGTTGGGGGTGAAACCGCTTCTATGACCCCATCTGTTCCTGCCATGCTGGTTGAAGGGGAACCAGGGGAATGGGTGCGAGTGGTGACTGGTAAGACTGGCGCTGGTTGTGGTGAAACTAGCAATTTTGTGGCAGCCTGTAGCACCTGATCAGGTGAAATGTCATCTAAGCAGGTTTTCCATTCCAATGGACATTCACCGCTATACCAGCAGTACTGTTCGGTAAAGTTACGAATCACTCGCTCTGGACAGTCGGGATAACCCTGCAAGTTAATGTGGGGAGCCGGTTGCCCATAACGTCCGTGCCAGGATGGGCCAAACAGGGTAATGGTAGGGACATGCACGGCTGCGGCAATACGAGCAGGGCCAGTATCCGCAGCGATGACTAAATCCGCATGGGCGATCGCCGCCGCGAACTGACGCAGGGATTGCCGTGGTAAAACCTGGGCTGTGCCGTCGATCGCCGCCGCTAATTGTTCACTCAGTAACGGGTCAGAACCAACGGAAACAACGATGGTGGCACCTAATTGATGGTGTAAGGTGGTGCCGACTGTAATCCAGTTGGCGACTGACCAACGTTTGATCGGCATGCCTGCGTCCGGGCAAAGAAAGACGAGTGGACGGTAAGCGGCCCCGAATCGTTGACGGGCGGTAATTTGCTCGGTAGTGGTCAAGTAAATCTGTGGTTCATCGGGAAGGGTGGCTGTCGATGTGATGATGCCTTCGTCCAGGAGGATTTTCACAAAGCGATCGCCAACTAATTCATTGGGTGGGGGCGATCGCCACAAGTTAGTGATGACTCTTGTTGCCGCACTGGACTGAATGATAGTGGCAATCCCATCGTAATTAGTATCGGAAATGATCAGGTCAAAGGATTGTTGTTGCAACAGATTCGCCACCGCCTGACGTGCCTGACCTGTGGGCACACTGATCACTTCATGCACATAGGGATCATGCTGGAGTAATTCACTACCGGGGGCAAAGGTGAGAACGGTCAGGTGAGCTTCAGGGTACGATCGGGCAATCGTGTGCAGCATTGGTAATGCGATAATGACATCACCAATGCCGCCTAATAATTCAATCAATAAAATGCGTTGAATCATCGCGATAATTAGTGTCAACGTAACTGATTCAGTCTTTAATTAGCATGGATTTGGAACAGTATTACGCACTCATCTAACCCGATTGAATGGTTACTGAATGGGAAGTAATTGGGGAGCATCCATGCTGCGATCGCGAATGGTTGTCGGTAATTCCTGATGGTACACACCCGATGGTAAAACACCACAACCACCATAACGGGCCATGACTCGCAATTGGGTTAACACATCCTCACCACAATGGTTAGTGGGCAAATCTTTCCAGAAGTTAAACCCACCAACGGCCAAAAGTTTCTCCCGATTGTACATAACACACCCACCTACCCAGGCAACTCGATAGGTGCGGGGCTGATCTGGTGCAATTTGCAACTGTTGTTGAACGTGGTATAAATTGGCGGCGTTATGTAGCTTATAGCGTTCCCATGCAGGTGTACCTGAGCGAACGATTTCTGGTTGGACGGGTTCCTGCCAGAATTCAATCATTTGCTGGTGGGGGCGAACATCATCGCGAAAGCTTAAACCAATGACGGCCGAACCGACGAATCCGCATTGTTCTTCCTGCATGGCTTGCATTAAACAGGCGATCGTCCAAGGTTCCAGGATCAGGTCATCATCGAGATACAACACATAAGGTGCGATCGCCTGTTCCAGTAAAAATTGCCGCTGTTCTGCCAGTCCTCGGCGTGGCAGGTGCTTGTGCGTTTCTACCTGATGTCCGTGTGCTTGTAAGACTCGAATCGTGGCCTGCACTTCGCTGGACAGGACGGGTTCACTGTCTTCCGTCTGGTCAGAAATAATGATACGAAAATCACGCCAAGTTTGGGCACACAGGCTGGTTAAGGTCACTGCTAAGGCTGCAGGACGAGAATAGGTAGGGATTAAAACATCAAGCATAACCATTGGGAGAACGTTTGATTTGAGATTTTGAATTTTAGTTTTTGCTGGCTTTAAAGCGTGTTATCGTTTTCTGGAATCCAGTTACGAATGGAAATTAAATAAGTTCGATATTTGGTAGGGGCGGGTTTTGCCGTCAAATCCATAGTACGGTGCAGATTGGTCTGCTAAACCCGTCCCTACAGTTTGCGAATTTATTAAATCCACAATACTTAGAAGATTCTTTGATTGAACCGTTTGATTGAACCTGCTCCAATCGTTCTTAACAGGTTAATACGGGCATCCTATGTGTTTCATTTAACAGCTCCAATACAGCCTGCACAACGCTTTCCGGTGTGACCAGTTGTAAACAGTGATGGTGACCTTCGGGGCAAATGCTTTTATAGCAAACTCGACAGGGCACATCATGGAATAACACACGATTGGGAACACCCCAGGGAGTATGTTGCAGATTCGTCAAAGCATACAGATCGACAACAGGGGTACCAACGGCTGCGGCAATATGGACAGGCCCGGTGTTGTTCGAAATAAGTAACGGTGAGATTTTTAATAATGCGGTCAATTCCGTTAAGTTCAGAGCACCCACCAGCGAAAAGGATGGAACTCCCATCGCGGCTTGAATGGACTCAACCAGTTCCGTTTCGGGTTGGGTACCAGTAAAGATAATTTGTATGTCGGCTATTTGCGTCAGCATGCGGGCGGCGATCGCAAAACTTTCGGGCGGGTAGCGCCGGGAGGGCGCGGTGGCTCCGGGATGCATGACCAACCAGGGACGGTGGAGATTGACCCCCAGGTTACTCAACCGGACTTTGATACACTGCTCGACCTGTTTGGGGACATGTAACGACATCTGTTCCTGTTCCAGGACGCAGCCCACCTGGGCAACCAGATCTAGCTGGCGTTGCACCTCGTGGCGGGTGAACTGGTCGGGCTCCGGATCTTTGATCCAATCAGTCAACAACTGGTAAGGGTTTTCGTGGCAGTGGGCCAACCGGAGGGGAATCCCCGCCATGTAACAGAGAAAAGCTGATGGGAGTGGGTTCTGGCTATAAACGGTGAAGATAACCGCCGCATCAAATTGATCCTGCCGCAGTTGTTCAATCATCTGGTATTCGGGATCGCTATTGAGACGGGGCGCGGTTGCCTTTAACCAGGGTGAATCGTAAACGATTAAACCATCTAACTCTGGAATGAGTGGGGCGATCGCCGCTCCAGCGGAAGAAGTCATCAACGTAATGCGGCGATCTGGTCGGGCTGCCTTCAACGCTCGCATTGCCGGGGTTGTCATAATTACATCCCCAATGGTGTCTAATCGTACACATAAAATATTTTTTGCTGTATTCCAATCAGACATAGGAAGAATGGGGGGTAAGGGACAAAACAGTTGCAGGTGAAATGGCTGCAAATTGACCAGCGAGCAATTGTTTCAGTTCAGCGTGTTGACAGGTGGTTGTCCCAATTTGGGTGACAACCAGATTGGTGGCTGCGGTTGCGACTGTGGTGGCGATCGCCACGGATGTTTGGGTTGCCAGAGCCAGGGCCAGGGTACTGATAAATGTATCGCCTGCCCCTGAGGTCTGATTCGTGGGTACGGGCGTGGTGGGAATATGGAAGGGCGGTTGCCCGTTCTCAAACACTAAGACTCCCTCAGCATCGAGCGTTACGGCAGCAATGTTGGCCCCTGTCAGGCGCAGTAAGTGTGCTCCGTGAGGCATGATTTGGTCAACCCGTTGGGTTGTTTGCTTCGGTAATGCTAACAGGTTAATAACTTCAGTGTAGTTAGGTTTGATAACGGTTGCACCAACGGTTTGATACTGTTTGAGTTGTTTGGCATCAATGAGTAAGGGGCGGGGATATTGTTGTTGCAGATTGGCCAGAGTTTGGATGATGGCCGGGGTTAGAACACCATACCCATAGTCCGATACAATCACGGCATCGGCTGTGGGAAAGAGTGTGGTTAACTGTTGGATAAGTTGGATTTCGAGAGCCTGTAACAGGGAATCTGTACTGCCCTGGTCGAAGCGCACAATTAAATGGGCGTCTGCCATAACCCGCTGTTTGGCCAGAGTTTGTCGAGTGGTGGTAATCAGCACATGATCGGTGGCAATTGAATGGGTAGCAAGGACAGCCCGCAGGCGATCGCCCGTGTGATCCTGTCCCATTACCGACAACAGCGATGCTTTGCCTCCCAGACTGGTGACATTAGCCGCAACGTTGGCTGCACCGCCGGGAAAATCCTGACATTGGGTGACAGCCACTACGGGAACGGGTGCTTCTTGACACAGGCGATTGGCATAGCCGGTCAGGTAACAGTCCAGCATGGCATCCCCAATGATCAGAACACTGCGTCCTTGCCAGGTATCGATTAAATCTGCAGGATGGTGACTCATGGCAGACTAAAGCCGTTGACATATTGCAGCGGATACAGAGTGATTGACGATGATTTGGGCGGCAGCGAGCAAGTCCTTCACCACATAATGGGGCGATCGCTGGGGTGATAGTTCCCACTCCGTTTCATTCCCGTTATTGATCAGGACAGTGCGGCATCCGGCGGTTCGTCCTGCTTCAACATCATTCAGAATGTCACCCACAAACCATGATTGGGTCAGATCAATTTCATGATCCAATGCTGCCTGCCGCAGTAAGCCGGGTTGGGGTTTGCGACAGTGACAGGCGATCGCGTAGCCATCCACAATTCCTTGAGGATGGTGGGGACAATAATAGAAACCAGCCAGGGGGATACCAGCAGTTGCCAGTACCGACTGCAAATGATGGATCACCTCTGCCAGGGCGGTTTCGGGGAAATAGCCCCGCGCCACTCCGGCCTGGTTGGTAATGATGATTAACTGGTAGCCAGCCTGATGCAATAACTTTAACCCGGCGATCGCATGGGGTGTGAAGACGATGCGATCGGGATCGACGTTGTAAGGCACATCCTCAATCAACGTACCATCCTTGTCTAGAAAAACGGCTTTGTTACCCATGATGCCTGTGTCCGATGGTAATTAAGGCCACGATGTTTCTTTCATTGGTACCACCATGATTTCGGGAATCACGGTAGTGTCGGGTTGGAGCAGCACGAACCGTACCGTCTCGGCCACATTTTTGGGATCCTGTAAATTTTCCAGCGGCGTATCAGGGAACCGATCCAGAATAAATGGGGTTTGCATTCCACCGGCAATGACAGCGGTAACTTTGACGCGATGGGGACGGGCTTCGACGTGCAGGGCATGGCTCAAACCCAGTAAACCCCATTTACTCGCGTGGTAAGCGGTGGCATTTGCCCAGACTCGTTTGGATGCGGTTGACGCAATGTTAATGATCTGACCATGGCCTTGCTGTTTCATCAATGGTAGAACTAGTTTTGCCAGAATGAAGGGGCCACGTAAGTTAACATCCAAGACTCGATCAATATCGGCAATGGTTAATTCTTCGATGGGTAGGGTGACATCGGTACCGGCGTTATTAATCAAAATATCAATGTGACCAAATTGTTGCTTAATTTCTTGCAGCACCATTTCAATGTGTTGTTCACTGGAAACATCGAGGGGCAGGGCGATCGCTTCCAGCCCTTTATCCTGCAAGGACTTGGCAACTTTTTCCGCCAGATTGAGTTGAATGTCGCTGACGATGGTGATCGCGCCGGATTCGGCCAGCATCTCGCAAATGGCTGCGCCTAAGCCACTGCCACCGCCGGTTACCAGGGCAACTTTATTGCGTAGTGTCGTCATGGTTGAGTTCTCCATTAAAGGGTTAGGGAATCGTTAAAGCAGTTTTTAGGCGGTTTCCCAGAAAAAATGTATCTGGTGTAGGGGCAGGTTTTGTCCAAGCCCTTCGCATCAGCCAGTTATGCTGTTGCTAAACCTGCCCTTACAGGTATTTGGTTTCTAGAAATCTGACCAGTCGCTTACCCGAGATCGGTGTAAACCGTCGATTGGGCCAGGGTGGGAAAGGATGTGTCTGCGGCCAGGAATTTGGGGGCGGGTTGGTTGTTGCTGAGCACCCGTTGGGAAAGGTCAAACTCCCAACTGTCAGACTGTTCGTCACTGGCGACACTGGTTGCCAGTAACTGTTCTTCCACCAGTTCGCACAGCAGGTGAATGAGCAGAATTTGGACTTCCTGGATGCGTTGTGTTTCAAAGGCGGGGACAACGATCGCCATGTCAGCCTGGGTACGTAACTCGCCGCCATCACCTCCCAGGAGGGCGATCGTACTGAGGTTTAAGCGTTTGGCTGATGCAAATGCCGCCAGAACGTTTTGCGATCGCCCACTGGTACTGATTCCCACCAATAGATCGTGGGGTTGGGCAAAGGTTTCTACCTGACGGGCAAATATATCGGTGTAATCGACATCATTAGCCCAGGCGGTGAGAAATGCCGTATCAGCGGTGAGGGCCATTGCCGGCAATCCGGCCCGATGGGGACAACAGAATCGTCCGACCAATTCTGCGGCAAAGTGTTGGGCGTCTGCCGCACTGCCACCATTGCCACAGATCAATAACTTGCCACCACGGGCAAAGCACTGACTCATAGCCTGGGATGCTGCCTGGATCGCTGGATACAGCAGTTGTTGTGACTGCTGAATGGCTTTAATGACATGATCAAACCCCCGATCCAGAATGGCCAGTTGGGTTGCCTCCGCATCAGAAATGGTATGGATGCCACTCAAGACTTCCTCATAGACGGCGGCGATCGCGCTGGTGACTTTCTGCCAGGTGAAATGTTCTTGACTGCGACGGATGGCCTGCCTGCCAAACAAACTGATCAGTTGGGGATGGTTGAACAGGTGCAGCAATCGGTCTGCCAGAATGCCCGGTTCGTTGGGTGGCACCAGGTAGCCCGTTTCCCCTTCCTTGACGGTAAATTTGATCCCACCGACATCGCCACCGATCACAGGTGTACCACAGGCCATTGCTTCGATGGGGGTAATCCCGAAGGGTTCGTACCAGGGGGTTGTGACGAAAACATCGGCGGCGCTGTAGTAGTACTTCAGGATGTCCCGGCCTCTCCGCCCGACAAAGGTTGTATGGGAGGCGACGCCCAGTTCTTGTGCGATCGCCTGTAATCGACCAATTTCTGGCGTCAGTTGGGGATCGGGAGTTTCGGCTTCACCTCCCACAATGAGTAAACGGGTGGGTTGGGAGGTGCGTTTGAGGACATGGGCAAAGGCTCGAATGACATTATCAACGCCTTTACGGGGTACCATCCGTCCCAGTTGCAGAATAATTGCTTCGTCCGGTGGTAAACCGAGGGTAAGACGGGCCCGAATTTTACTGATGGCCCAAAACTCGGTCGGGTCAAAGCCACAGGGGATGATACTAATGCGAGTGGGATCAGCATGATACAGGTTCATTAAGTCATCCCGATCCTGGGGACATTCGGCAATGATGCGATCGGCTTCCTGCACAATCCGATCTTCAATGGCAAACCGTTCGTCGGGAAACTGGTCTGACTGTCCCTGGTGCAAACGGCGAACTCGCCCCAGGGCATGAAAGGTAACGACGAAGGGTATTCCTAACAGCCGTTTGACATTGGCTGCCACTAAAGCAGACATCCAAAAGTTGGCATGGATCAGGTCGTAGGCGACCTGGGTACGGCACCAGTTCACCACAAACGTAGTGAACTGTTTCATGTAAGGGAGCATTTGCTCCTTGGAAATATAGGTTGGTGGCCCTGCCGGGACGTGGATGACACGCACACCGTGTTGCCATTCCACGACTTCAGGTAAATCCCGGCAATCCCTGCGGGTAAAAACGTCAACGTCATAGCCAATTGCGGCTAAATGTTTCGCTAACTGACCAACATAAACATTTTGGCCACCACTGTCGACACCGCCAAAAATACCTAAGGGTGTTGCATGTTCACTAATGAGTGCAATTCGTTTAGTCATAGTTAGTAGTCATGGTTAGGGTTCGCTGCGGAGTACTGCGTAATTAATTTCGCGGTGTTAAAAGATGAGTAGCCTGCCACAACCTTTTCAAAGGCCGTATTCCAATCTTGAATAAAGCGTTGAATATGGAACCGCGATCGCGCCACTGTTCTGGCTCCTTCACCTAGGCGTTTGGCCTGCTGGGGATCGGCGATCAGTGCTTGCATGTGGTTAATTAACTGATTAATATCGGTCGCGATGTAGCCAGACACGTCGTTTTCAATCACGGTCGCTAACTCAGTGGTGGCTAAGCCCACAATGGGTAAACCAACCATCATGGCTTCGCACACGGCTAAACCCAGACTGGTGTACCGAACGGGGTGGAAGAAGAACCGATAGTGGGCCGAAAAACCGGGTAGCAGGGAGTGATGCACTTCGCCCAGGCCACCAAGCGATTCCGCATCCATCCCAACCAGGTCGAGGGGGATGGTTTGCCGTACCTGTTCAAATAGATCGCGACCTAAACGTCGACCCCGTGTTCGCAGGCCATTTGCCACCACTAGACCCCGGGCAATTTCGCCCGTATAGGTGACAGTTTCGGGCACTATGACCCCATGTTCGATGACGTAGGTGGGAGTGTTGCCGTTGTCCCACATTAAATGATTGAAATGGGTGACGTGGACTAAGAGAACGTTGCGATCGTTGACGACATGGGATGTATCCGTTGGGTGTTCCCGTGGCGGATCGTGTTCTAAATAGATCCGGGGAAGTTGCCGTTGTGCTTCTGACAGAATTTCATATTGATCTTGTAAATAGTTGCGACGGGATTGGAACAGAATGCAATCAAATTGTTGCTGGTGTACCTCTTCCGCCGGAATATCATACACATTGTCACCCCAGGGAATCCCCTCCAGCCGGCCGCCATAACCCTCTGGTTTGCCAGGTTTAACGGGCAAATAAAATTCATGGGGTGCTTGGGTCAGGTAGTACAGGTAACTACCGTGAACATGCCAGGTAAGAATTCGTAACCGCATAGAGACGATGGGGATTAGGGAGCAAAGGGTGAGGTGACAACGGTGAGGTCAGGGAGTCGGTGACAGACGGTATTCTGGGTTAGATGTGAGAATGCCTGCCTGCTGCAGTAGATGTTCGTTGTAGGCTGTTGTTGGTACGGGATCAGTCGGTGGTTGGATGGCGTGGGATAGGACACCACCACCAAACTCGCGGGATTGCCCCACCCGAACGGGGATGTTGGTCAGGTAACACAGATAGGCCAGGGCAAACGGTGACTGCTGTGGGGATGTGAAGATAATGGCGGCATCAAATGATTGACTTTGGATCACGCCAAGTAGTTGTTCGTAATCTTGATAGGAATGGATAACGGTTGATTGCAGAACGGTTTCTGGTGCCAGATTGAAGTCTAAAAATTGGTAGTGCTGGGGTTGCAGAACTAACAGCCGTATTCTGGCGTCTGGTAGGGCTTGTTGGAGCGATCGCCAAACTGGAAATAATTCGGTTAGCACCTGTGCATCATTGCTGTAGCAGAGTACCAACAAACGCTTAACCGTTTGCCAAAATTCAGGAGACATAGGCGGTCTCCTGGTTGAGTAAGGCGATTGCCGCGCTGAGAACATCGCTGGATGGGGTGGACATCCCGATTGGGTTTGTTTGGGCAATATTAAACTCTATCTCTCGCCCCTGGTTGGTAGATCCAACCTGCACGATGCGATGACGTTGCCGATCTAAGGGTGCCCAACGTTGCGGATCGGAATTGGAGAATAGCACAATACTCTTGACCTGCAAGGCTGCCGCCAGGTGGGAAACTCCCGTATCGTTACAAATGAGCAGGCGCGAGTTTTGCAATAGTGCTGCCAGTCCACCCAGGCTGGTTTGGCCGGCCAGGTCAATGGCTGGAAAATGCATTGCCTGGGCGATGGCGTTAGTCAGTCCTGCTTCGGTGGTTGTACCTGTCAGGACAATTTGCCACCCCTGCGCTGCCAGAGCATCGGCAACGGCAGCAAAATTACAACCATGCCAGCGGCGATCGCTGACACTGGCTCCCGGATGAATGCAAATGTAGCGATCCCAGTGCAGGTGATATTGGTTGGCGATCGCCGATAGTTCCTGCCAGTCAGATTCCCACAGGGGAAATTCAATGTGGGTGCCCTGAAGTGGAATGCCGAGAAATTCCAGTAGATGTAAATGTCGCCAGATTTCTGGTTCGCCGTCGGGGTAAGGAATGAAGGAATCAGGGTTGGGGCAGTAATGCTGCACTGGGAAAAACCCTGCTATGTGAGTAGCATTCAGTAAGGACACGAACCCGTTCATATACAGGCCACTGCCATGCATTTGCAAAACCAGATCAAACTGCCAGCGTTGGCGATCGCTTAAAGATGACAGGATATCGGCTGGTGATAGTGGCACCTCTGGAATGCCGGGATAGCCGGGAAACTCCAGCCAACGATTCAGAAGATGACTAAATCGTTTCACCAGTTTTTGGGTCTGTGGTAGACCAATCAAGGTGATTTCAGCCTCCGGTAAAGCCATACGGAGTGCCCGCATTGCTGGTACAGCGCAAAGAAAATCTCCTAATCCTGGCAGTGCCCGTGCGATCGCTACGGTTTTGGGCGAGTACGTTCGAGAATTGAATTTTGATTGTTTATGCACGTTACGATGTGCTTTCATCTCTGCCTCACTTCACTTTTCCAGAACAAGGGTGATCCTTGGATGGTGTTCTAAAGGTGCGAGTTTGCCCTATTAGTTACCGAAGATATAGCGTTTGGTCAAGATTTCAGTCGTTCTCAAAAGAACTGATTAGGCATCATCAGATAAGTAAGAGATTTGCTTTGGTATAGAAGCTTGATGGCTGGTAGAAATGCTTTGTCTGCAACCAAAATCTTTGCTCAAAGGCTATATTTCGAACGACTTCGGTTACCCAATACCCAATTCGTTTGATTAAGAGCATGGGAAAGGCCACAGCGTAACCCAGGGAAGCGTTGGACTGTCTGCGAGCAACTTCGAAGCAGCTTTCGTTACTAACAAATTAGTCTATAGGAGTCATATTAATGAGATGGTTTTATCAAATGCATTAGGCATTTGCCTAAAGTATTATCTAAACCTGCACACTTAATTAGGCAAACGCCCAATTTGGTATGGTTCTATAAAAGAAAATTTTAATTCAATCATTAAGTAGGAATTGTATATACCAGAAGGATGATGATTTTAGTCTTTGAGAGATTGAACCTTAAACATATATCTTTCATCGGTTTGGCATTGCACAGGAGAACGGAGATGGCTAAAAAGGCAGAATCAACCAAGAAAGAAGAATCGACAAAAAAAGTAGAACCAAATAAAAAATCACAATCGAATAAAAAGGAAGATTCAGCCAAAAAGGGAGAACCAACTAAGGCTCTAGATAGCGATAGAGAGTTAGATGTTGAGTCTATTAGCGAATCAAATATCTTGTCCCTCATTGAAGAAGACCATCGCGAGGTAGAACAACTGTTTGAGGAGTTTGACAGTGCCAAAGGCAGAAGACTCCAAACGCTGTTTAACCAGATCTATATGGAGATGACCTTGCACGCCCATGCCGAAGAACTGTCTTTCTATCCGGCGATGCGGGAATACGAAGAGACAGCGAAATTTATTGAGGAAGCAGAACAGGAGCATAATTCAGTTAAGATTCTGCTTGAACAGATGCACTCCCTCAAGCCGGGTGATGCTGAATTCAAGACTAAAATGTCCCACCTGAAAGAATCAATGCTGCATCATATTGAGGAAGAGGAAGAAGAAATTTTTCCGGTGGTGACTGATTGTATGGATGAAGCTGAGTTAGAGAAACTGGGACAGGAATTTCAAGCTGTGAAGGAGCGCTGGCGGGCAGACTTGCAAGCGGCGATGAAGAAGTAATATCAATCAGTTCTCTAAACTCTGGAGTTTAGACTAATTCAAAAAATACGCTATATGTAAGGGCGAACGGCCATTCGCCCTTACACATATTGGAAAATTACATTTAGTTTGTTGTGCCTGAATGGTGCGTTCAGTTGGTGAGTCGTCATTAATACTGAGTTTGATAGACCGCATCGGGACAACTGACAGCCTGCGGGGTCTGGAGCGATCGCAACAGTAAACAGAGACGCATCTGCACAGCCGCATCAAATCTTCTGGGGTCGAGACCCGTTAATGAGGCAATCTTATCGAGTCGGTAACTGAGTGTATTGCGATGGATCGACAGTTGCTTGGCTGTGGCAGAAGGACAGCAGTTTTGAGCAAAAAAAACGCTAAGGGTTGTGATCAGTTCCGGTTCATGATCCAGAGGACTTAACAGGTATTTTGCTAAGTCCACTTTGGTATTTTCATCGGCTACGCCAACAAAGGCTGCTATACCCAATTCGCCTAAGCAATGAACCCGGTTATGCCCTTGAAATCGGCTACCAAGTGAAAGTGCAGCCCTTGCGTCCTCATAGGAACGGGCAAGACCCGCAATGCCAGGATGATACCGACCAATGCCAATATCGATGGAAACGCCTGTCTCACTACGTAGACACAGCAGGAGAGCATCAGCCGCTCGCTTAAGGGCGGCCAAGTTTGCCCAGGAAGAACCAGAACCACGGGACAAATCATTACAATCTGCCCAAATATCCAGGTTCTTGGTGTCACTCGCTTTCAGAACGCAAACCTCACCGTTACCCAAATTAGCGCAGATGGTGTCGTTCGGTAAGTGAAAGAAATTGACAATATGACGAATAATCACCTGGGTGCGTCGATGTTGATCGCTGTCTGACAGTTTTACCCCCGACTGGTCATCCTGGAGAATGTAGTTGGTTGCATTGACGAGGATGACCGCTCTGGGAGGGGTTAGATCCATACCTAATTGCCGTGCCCGTGTGAGCGCGATCGCCTCGTTTCTGATCCGCCCATGTAGAAGATCGTAAATGAATTGATTCTTTAATTCATGCTGACTGAAAACCGGATGCTGATGGTTTGCTGTTTGATTAATGACTAGTTCAACCAGAATTTGAGCGAAGTGGGGAGAAATGGTTTCTGTAGTGAATGGTTCACCCACAATGATCTCACCTGATCCAGTCTGGTGCTGAAATGGCAACCTCAAAAAATCAGTTAGACTCGTTTTATCCTTTTCCCAGTTGGCAAATAAGCCTGTTTGTTCCGGTTCACTGCTGGTAATTAAAAATCCCCGTTCGTCGGTCACAAAAACTGGCGCATCTAAAAGTTTTGATACCCTTTCGGTCACTGTTCGAGCGATTTCGATAAAGTGCGTAGACACATTTAGCATAGGGTACTTCTAACTAATATTGCGTTTTGACGACATCAAGGCTTAGTGAAATTAGAAAATTGAGTCGAAATAAGACGACTGAATAAATGAATAACGGATGAGTTAGATTAGTGGCTATATCAACCACTCAATCAATCATCCGTTTCACCCGTTTTACAACCTTTTGTCAGGAACTACATCTTGCCATGTTGCATCACTTCTTGCAGGTGTTGGCGAATTTCCTGGACGTGCTGCTTGTCAGCCTGTTGCAGTTTTTGTAGCAGTTCGGCACAGGGTTGGGATCCAACTTTTTGGGCATCCTGTACATAGGTGTCGTACATTTGCACTGCTTCAGCTTTGTTCTTGAGTACGGTTAGCAAATCATATTCCAGATCACTAATTGCCTTGGAATCAGTAGCCGTGTTCATACTGTTCTCCTTTTAAGCTTTCAATCATCCTTTCTCAGTTATCTTACTAAGTTCACAAAATAGGAAAGCAATACCAGGGAAGTAAAAAATGAAATTTTTACTTGTATCTGTAGCTACTTATAACTATGGCTGCTTTTATCAGTTCTATGTCAGGTCAAGGCAATTATCTAGAATCTATAAGTTCTAGGGTTTGTCTTCTCTCTATTGGTAGATCTTAATAGGAAATCTCGCATATCAGACGAAGTTAGTATAACAACCGTATTCTTCAGTGTAAAGGCTATTTTTAAGATTAGATGAGTCTATATGAGTTTAATACTTTCAGTCTCTGGGATGATTTCTTGGCTAGAGTTTATTTAGTAAATTGAGTTTCGTAAGTGATGAGTAATACCAGTGTATTTAAGGCATTAGGGATGATTTATTACTAATGTTTTATGACATAGGTGAATTATTCTCACTTGCTTACGTTTGCTAAATCCAGTTGTTATGGTAGCGCGTGTTTTCATTAATTTTTGGAGGAAACCAAAATGAAGTTTATTAATTTACAAAAAATTCGTCTGGTTCGTTTTCTGGTAGCTGCTATTGCTTGTTTATCACTGTTCTTCTCGGCTACATTACCCGCTGTAGCATCCAATGCTGGTGTTAGTGGTACTAAGAGCAGCCCAACCGAGGGTGAAACTCAGATGCATAAGATCTACGAAAATTCAGAAGATGCTCTCCGTAACCCACCCATGACCCTGAAAGAGATTCGCGATCGCTCCAACCAGGGCATTAACGAAGTTCAGGAAGCAGGTGATGCCAACCAGATGAAGCGTCCCAGCAACTCTCAGGGAGCTACCTCATTTGAGGATAAGGTTAAGCAAGTCCTGGGTGGTTCTGACAAAGAGTAGAAAGTTACGATAAAACAGACTGCGGATTTCAGAGGCTAGAAACAGTTGGGCAATTCCATATCGGAATTGCCTTTTTTTATGCCAATTAACAAGTTGAGCAGTATATCAACGGTGCTAACGAACCATTAACGGTTCACTTGTGACTCAATATTGGCAACGATCTTACTGGTGCCTGCCTGCGTCTCTGGTTTTTGGGTGTACCACCAGGCCCAGGCAATTAGAACAGCCTGAAATGGTAACCTGACCCAATAAAGAATGGGATGATGGGGAATGCCATCAATGGGAATACTGTTGATCGCTTGATTGATATTGGCTGGGAAAACAGCAATAAAAAGGGCCACGATTCCCCAGGCCGCAGCAACACTGACCAGGGGAATTAATAACCCAATTCCGCCTAATATTTCAAAAAAGCCACTGATATAAACCATGTCTAATGCAGGTAGTGGCGGCGGTACAATGCGTGCATATTGTTCTGGCTTCCAAAAATGGGTAATACCAACGATAATAATTGCGATCGCCAGGACACCACGTAAGATTTCTTTGCGTCGATGTAAACGGTTATGAGATAGTGCCATAGATAAATGAAACCCTTCATCAAACAAGAACTGCAGATATTTGATTTCCCCTGCTCTTTCTAGAAGAACAGGGGAATGAATTTGAGAACGTGAGTGGTATGGGGACTACCAAGGAACCTTGCTGTAAGGGCGTTTCGCTTCAGCGTAATAATCTCTATTGGAGACAACGCCCCTACCCGCTCAGTTCCTCCATTTCAAGAATTAGTCTTACCCTCTGGGAGTTGCTGCTTCAGTCAGATCCTTGGCACCTTCCCGGACACCTCTCGTGGCGTTATCAGCGTTCTGTCTGGCTTCATTCCCAATGTGGGGTGCATCCCGGCGAATGCTGTCAGCACCTTCTTTGATGTCCTGTATTGTTGATTGGGTATGTTGGGAAACGTTGTCCTTGAGACGTTCAGCAGACGTTCCTACTTGATTGGTGAAGCCCCGTACTTTTTCGCCTACAGGTTCTTGACGGATGTTTTCACGCAGTTCACGGGGATTGTCAGCTCGCTTCTCAAGGTTGCGTTCCGCCCGATTCATCAACCGCTCAACCTTGCCCTGGGACGCCCCTTTATCGTACCGGGGATCATCGTTGTAGTTGTTCATACCACCCGTGCGTTGCTGGGTGGGCTTATATAGTTCGCGGTTTACTTTACCAGCATCCTGACCATATTTACTGGCACTGTTTTTAGGTTGACTGGCATCGTTATAGGTTCCGGGGGTTGCAGCGAACGACTTGGAGCCACAGGCAGTACTGGTAAATAGGAGGAAAATGGCGCAAGCCACTGTTAAAGTTTGTCTTAAGTGAAATGATTTAACAAATGTAGCGACGTTTGTGATCGCCTTAGAAATTAAATTCTTCATAGAAATCTCCATTTTGTCTCATTCGTCTTTATGCTGCGGCAAATGCTGTTACTAAGCTGTTGCGTAAGCATTTATCTTTGAATCCAAAACATTTAGATTCAAGCCCACAATAATTGCTAAGGAAAAGTAAAACATCTAACTAAGGTTGTACTGCTAGTTTGGTTTTAACTGATTCTGCAAATTGTTTCTATTGACGGAAGATCTGATGACTGATGCTATCTAGGATTAAATTATTTTGATCCAACGTAATTAACTATGACACCAGCATTAGAACCAACCCAACATCCAATTGGCTTGTTTTCTGATTTGAAGATGGCAGAAAGCACGTTGAATGCTTTGCAAGAAGCTGGTTTTGCGTCAGAGCGGATTGCACTAGTGCCACAAACACCACCTATACCCGCAACCGAGGCAAAAAAGAGTGGCAGCAGAGGCGCGATCGCTGGTGCGGTGGGTGGTGGTTTAGCAGGGTTAACCTTAAGCCTGACCAAAATTATGGCAGTGGGCGGTATTCCTGATGTCACCCCTGCACGGAATATGATTGGGATGATGTTGGCTGGCAGTTTGGTTGGTGCAGTAGGAATGGGACTCATTGCTGCCATGAACGGTGTCAATGTTCGCAGGGAGAAGGATGGTGCCGATGCTGCTGGATTGATTCAAGATTTTGTTTTATTTGCCAGGGATCTACAACCCGACGAGTTGAAACGTGCCAGGGAAATTGCCCAACAATGTGGTAGTCAACCGGTGTAAAAAGGAGGGCAATCTCGCCAGTGGGCGGACGGTATTTGCTGCTGTGGAGCTTTTTCCAGTAAGCAGCAGTAAATGATACTGAGGATAGTGCTAAGTCTATTGGAGAAAAACGTTGTCAAAGACTGCGATCGCCCATTCTGCTGTATCTGAGCAAACCAATTCCTCTCCAGCTCGCCTATGGATGCCTGAGCAGGTGTTAGTGACTCCCGCCGCACTATCCGAACCCTGGGGGCAACAAATTCTGGCACGGGTGGAGTCTTTAAACCTGCCGATTACTCAGTTGTCACATAATCGGTTAACGGGTCTGCGGCGGGCTACTGAACGAGAAACCTACGATATCGCGAAGCGTACATTAGCCGTTGTTACCGCACCGCCCAGTCAGTTCAAACTTAGCCCCATTCCACCGTCGGCAGACTGGCAATTTCATCTGGCAGAGGGTTGTCCGGCGCACTGCCAATATTGTTACCTCGCAGGCAGTTTGTCAGGCCCACCTGTGATTCGTGCCTATGCTAATCTGCCGCAAATCTTGCAGAATCTGGGTAGCTATGAGCGGTTCGGGCAAGATACTACGTTTGAGGTGAGTTGTTATACAGACCCCCTGGGGATTGAACATTTGACGGGTAGTTTGGCGGAGTGTATCCGTTATTTTGGTACTCGTAAAGATGGTTACCTGCGCTGGGTATCAAAGTTTGATCAGGTTGATGAGTTATTGGATTTACCGCATCACGGCCATACCCGTTGCCGGATTAGTGTCAATGCAGCCCCAATTAGTCAACGATTTGAGGGTGGTACTGCACCAGTGTTGGCTCGCTTACAGGCGTTACGCCAGTTAGCATTACCCCGTGTAGCCGGTGGTGGTGGTTATCCAGTTGGTTTTGTGATTGCCCCAATTATGCCTATTCCTGATTGGCAACAGCATTACAGTCAGCTATTCGCTGCCATGAAAGATGTGTTGGATTTCGATTGTGATCTAACGTTTGAACTCATTTCCCATCGGTTTACACCGGGTTCAAAGGATATTTTGACCACCTGGTATCCCCACAGTAAGTTGGACATGGATGAGTCCAAACGGCAGGTGAAGCGAAATAAATTTGGTGGGGTGAAATATGTTTACGATACAGATTGCATGAAAGAATTGCGGCAGTTTTTTGAGCGGGCGATCGCCCATCATTTTCCCAGGGCTAAATTGCTTTACTGGACGTAACCATCTCTGTTGGTTGGTAGGAGCGGGTTTTGCTCAAATACTCATCTTTTTCTCTAGCTTGTCTGCTAAACCCGCCCCTACCGAGGGACGACGTTTCAGAAGGACTGTTAGTTAACTAGTCGCATCAGGTCAGTCTGGCGAATGTCCATTCCAGAACCTTCACGGGAGCTGTTTGGAGTGCCTCAACTAGTTCAGCATTGGTGTTGTACTTGAGTTCAGTTAAACGGCAAGCTTCGACGTTAACCGTGAATTGATTGTCTTCAAAGGGCCAGGGCTCAACGGTCAATTTGCCGTCACTCATTTGCCTGACATCGTAGCGTTGGCCATCAATGCCACTGGTAATCTCCAGTGCCCGTCCGGCATCAGGAATTTGTTTCTGGGCCAGAATCAGCGACAGGCGATCGCACCAGCGCATGAATTGATAGGCTCGTTCGGCATCCTCTTTGCTAATACCCAGAGCCTCTCGCCATTGCACCTGATTGTGTAATTGTTCGTTCAGAAAAGCATCCCATTCTGGAGAAGTACCCCACCGATCCTGGCTCAAAAAGCAAATATGTTTTGAGGTTAATAGGGTAACCCAGCGTCCCCGGTAACGAGCTTGATTAATGTGTTCTTGCAGGGGCTCGATCGCATCATCCCGACTTAAGGTGAAATCGAGGGGGGCACCAGCTTTGGTCAGTTCGTTACCTTCCCATTCCCGTTCTAAATCATCGTGATGGGAAATAGCGGCTAACGTTTCGTATAACCGCTCCGGAGCGTTGGCCCGATTCCAATGTCCGGCAATTTGGGCTGCCAGTAAGGCATGGGCACGGTGGTAAATAACTTCCCAGCCGTCTTGAACAAGATTAACGATCATAGTGATTGTTGATGTTTAGCTGCATAATCAATTTCTAGTTGACAATCGTTGACGTAGGTGATTGCCATTGGTGTGATCAGTTCTACGACATTGGTGACAATTGCGC
>CAZGDE010000049.1:0-4735 GCA_964524315.1 uncultured bacterium | reverse complement strand
TCTGTCCAATGTCGGGGCTGGCCGAAAATACAGGGTTGGAGAATACCCCAGAGGAGATTATCTCGACAAAGGTGGGCATGAATTAGGGCTTGATGGCCAAAATTTTGTTGCTCAAACTTGCGATTAACAACTTGTGGATCTGCCGTAACTACATCGTCCACAAAAATGGTTGGCGCGGTGTTCAAGGCTGCTGCAAACATGGGATCGGACTCTGGAAGTCCATCTGGTTCAGGTTTCCAGTCAGGATCTTTGATTTCAGGAAATTGCTCGCTGCGTCGCCAGCAATGAGTTGCCTTACCCATTTTGTTATGGGGATTGCGGAGGTAAAGAAAACAGCGATCGCAATCTAACAATTTACCTAATAACGGTAGTAATTCGGTAAACACAATATCAGGCGAATTGCTTGAGTGCAGCACTGTTTGGAGATTGGCCGGTAAGGTGTAATTGACCATTGATTTTCCTAGAAAACCCCCTTCTTCCATTGCTGAAAGAAGGGGATAACGACCTTGCTAGACAAATTGAAGACATGGTGGTGTTGAATAGCAATATGAATTGGCACAGAGTTTCAATTCATCCAACACTCAATTCTTCGCCAGAATTAGCAACGTCTTAGCTGGCAGCAATGGCACCGGCTCCAGCGGCGGCGGCGGCAGAGACGAGAGCGGTGACAAATAACCACCAGGAAGCTGCTGCTGCTGCTTTACGGGTTTCTTCCATCTGGCGTTGGGCCTGATGTTTGACCTCTTCGACGCGACGTTGCGCTTCCATTTGAATGCGCTCTGCCCGTTGCAAGACACTGTTACGAGCTGCTTCGATCTGATCAATAATCCGGTTGACATCGCTTTCAGAAATGTCTTTTCGTGAGCTTAGGATGGCTACCAGAGTGTTGCGGTCGAAATGGCTCAGTCGCAATCGCAATGCCTCAAATCCAGCTTTGGGATCATCAAATAAGGTGCGAACGTCCCGTCTGATACTGTCATAGTTCAATTCGGGCCGATCGAGGGAATTGAGATAATCCCGAATGCGGGCAAAGATGCGGTCAACGACTTCCTGGATCTTGTATTGCACCTGTTTCATTTGATCCATGAGCTGGTTCCGCACAGACTCGATCTGGCTAACGATCCGATCCGCCTCTTCCGGTGTCATGTCTTTACGTTGTGACAACAGCGCAATCAAGGTATTGCGGTCAAAGCGGGAAAGGCGATCGCTCAAATGTTGGGCACCTTGCTTGGGTGAATACAGTAGCAGTCCCAGATCGCGCTTGATTCCTTCAGGATTGAGTTCTTCCTTATCTGTATTGCGCAGATAGTCCTCAATAGTGGCTTCGAAATCCATGACAGTTTGTTGCGTCCGTAGTGCCAGACGACGGGGCGATCGCACAATCTGCCGAATGGCTTCTTGTACCTGGTCAATCGTGCGGTTAACCTGCTCTTCACTGAGATCCTGCCGTTGACCCAACAAACGTACAAGGGTTTCCCGATCAACTTTCGACAAACGTCGTCTCAGGGCCAGTGCGCCTTCCTTTGGATCGGACAATAGGGTTGTCAGATCCCGCTGAATGCCTTCGGGATTGAGTTCTTCCAGGTTAGTACGCCGCAGGTAATCGGAAAGGGAGGTGATAGTCTGGTCGTACTTGTCTTTAACGGCACCTGAGAGAATTTGCGGTGAATGGGCAAATGTGTGCCAGTTAGATTGCAGATCATCCACGATACGATTAGCTTCTGCTTCGCTAATGTCTTCCCGCTGACGGAGTAATTGCACAAATGTATCCCGGTCAAAGTGAGAAGCCCGATAACGGAGCGCATCCAATCCCAATTGCGGATCGTTGAGTAACAGTTGAAAATCGCGCTTGAGCCCTTCGGGACTGAGTTCTGCTTTACCTGTATTGCGCAGATGGGATTCCAACCGTTGTTGGAACTCGGTTAATTTCTGCTGTGCCTGGGCATTGGTCGATTTCGCATCAAACAGGACGCGATCGCGAGTCGATTCCAGGGCATTGAGAATGTGTTCTGCTTCGTCTGGGGTAACATCCGAGCGGCGTTGTAAAACTTCTCGCAATGTTGCTCGGTTATATACAGTTAAGCGACGATTCAGGGCATCGTAGTTAGTATTTTCATCTTCTAACAAGGCTCTAAAAGCAGGCAGAACATCATCTGCAAACAATTGCTCTTTGGGTGTTAATGTCAGATAAATTTCAACCCGTTGTTTAAGGTCAACTTCAATTTCGATCTCTTTCGCAGCGACCGCTCCAGCGAATACATCCTTACGGATGGCTTCCAGTTGGTCGGCAATTTGTTGAATTTTTGCTTCAGTAAAGACGCCACGTGAAGACAATAGGTCTACAAAATAGGATCGGTTTAACTGAGACAGTTGCTCGGCAACAAAACCAGGATCCGCATTGGGATCGTAAAGAACTTCGCGGAATTCCCGATTGATGGTATCAGGGTTCATCTGCCAGGAGTGTTTATTCAGCAGATAGTTCTCAACATCATTACGGATGGGACTGTAAGGCGATTGACTGGATTCGTTGCCCTTAATTTGAGCAACCACTTTATTGGTCTGTTCTGTCACTTTATTGGGGGCAGACTTTAACCGATCCATAATCTTTTCTAGATCGAAATCTGACAGATCGGCGCGTCCACCAATTAACCCAATCAAAGTAGTCATTCCCGATTGCACCGTTTGTTGCAAGAAACCGGGAGCCTTGTTTGCATTGGCATTAGATGCGTCAGTTTGTTGCGATCGCTCTGTCAGCAACCGATCTAATTTGGCATTTAACTCTTCTACTTTCAGCTGACCGGGTTGGGTGGACTGTAAGTATTCAATCAATTCGGCAGTCGAATCACGTCGGGAACGGCGACCGATCGTCTGCCGCCAAACACCTTCGAGCAGATCAGCAATGCGGTTAACTTCTTCTTTGGTAAAATCTGTGCGTCTGCTAACTAAATCCACAAAGGTCTGACGGTCAATGTGACGCAGGCGATCGTCCGCCGCCAACGCTGCTACCTCTGGATCATTGAGTAAGGATTCAAAGTCTCCCCGAATGCGGGATAGATCCAGCTTCGGTAACTGGAGCCGATGAACGTAATCTTCAATGGATTCACGGATAACATCTGGATCGATTGCTGAGCCAAGTTCATTCCGAACTGCGGCAGCAACGGCTTCAGCCGTAGAAACAACCTGATTTTTGGCCACACGACCACCGATCGCCGCAGTTGCAGCTCCCAGAATTGCCTGGAACCCGGATGTTGCTGTATTTACAACGGAACCAATCAGCGACCCAACCGTACTGGAGCTGACCCAGACGAGGAGCGAAAAGTAAGCAGCCCAGATGACTAAGCCAATAATTGCGCCCAAGCCTTCATTTGTTAGTAAGCTCAGTTGCACTGCCAGATAGCAGGCAAGGAACAGGGCAAGTGTGACACTAATTAATGTCCACAGCCCTAACCCAAAACCGATTTTGCGAATACTGATACCACCATTGTCATCGCTACTATCGTGGTCATCAGAATCGGAGGAGCGCCCCAGGTAAGAAATACCGGCGGCAACGGAAAAGTTAGTTAGCAAAAGTTGAATTGCAAATGCTAGCAATATTCCTGAAACTAGAGCAATAAAAAATTGCGGCCCCGAAAACAGGACAGATGCTTCTTCTGGGGTATCAGGCGCAGGAATAACTGGCGCTTGTCCAATCCAAAGCTCATTCGTTAATAATTGCAGCGGTTGCAGCGTAATTTGAATCATATTCTCTCCCATCATGTGCAGATAAGCTTTTACAAGCTGCCAGTTGCACGAACGACACACGGCTGCTAGAGGAAAACTACCCTTTAGCCTTAGAATCCCTTTTGCTGCAATTGGTTACATCTCCCCTGAGTGGGAATCTCTTAAAGAAACAAAAAAATC
Organism: uncultured bacterium; assembly: GCA_964524315.1. Lineage (GTDB taxonomy): Bacteria > Cyanobacteriota > Cyanobacteriia > Leptolyngbyales > Leptolyngbyaceae > CAZGDE01. The sequence continues at coordinate 835 of CAZGDE010000049.1, read as the reverse complement.
TGCTACCGGGGGAAGATTGTAGCGGCGATCGCTCATATCTTCCGTAAGCCAGTAGCAGACTAACCAGTGGGTAGTTTTACAAAATTGGTTTTACAAAATCGATCTGGAGAGTTTACCAGAGTGCCCTAACAGAACCAGAATCAGTCCTGCCATTACCATTGGTGCGGGTGTTGTTGTTGGTACCGTTCGTACCATAGTTGCCATTATTTTGATTGCCTGTATTCACAGAACCGTCCGTACCGTATCCCTGACTACCAGGTGCATTGTAGGTTCCATTTCCAGTGGTTCCGGGGGTTGTATAGCCATTATTCAAGTTATTTCCAGGTGCCAGTGATCCACCCGTACCGTAGCCACCGGTACCGCCTGTACCATAGCTACCGGTGCCTGTACCGCCCGTGCCATAGCCACCGGTGCCTGTACCACCCGTGCCATAGCCACCTGTACCACCTGTACCATAGCCACCGGTGCCTGTACCACCGGTGCCTGTACCGCCCGTGCCATAACCACCTGTACCATAGCCACCTGTACCACCTGTACCATAGCCACCTGTACCACCTGTACCATAGCCACCCGTGCCAGCACCACCCGTGCCATAGCCGCCGGTACCGTAGCCACCTGTACCACCCGTGCCATAGCTATCAGAGCCATAGCCACCCGTGCCATAGCCACTGTTGCTACCTGTACCGCCGCCTGTACCGTAGCCACCAAAGCCATAATTACCACCATTGTTGGTGCCACCGGTGCCCGCGCCAGTGCCAAAGCCGCCATTATTGGTACCCCCAGTCCCAAAGTTACCGTTGTTAGTACCATTTGCGCCGGTGCCAGTCCCAAAGTT
>CAZGDE010000048.1:0-25204 GCA_964524315.1 uncultured bacterium | reverse complement strand
TTACCGTTGGCTTCGCCACAACTTTCTTGGGCAAATTAACCGTTTTGACCAGCTTAGGCAATTGCGTAATCCGCACCTGCTTATCCCGATCTTTTGGTGGTGTCGGGACGAGTTCATTCCCCGTTGGCACCAGTACGAGCCCAATATGTAACCCCAATGAAGCTAGCAGTCCAATCCATAACCACTTGGAGGCTTGCGTCCGTTTTGGGGTGGGAAACAAAGGTGGGAGTGAAGCCTCAGAGAGAAAATCAGCGCCTTCCGCAACAGCAGCAATGCCGGAGGAATTTGTTCGGGTCGGGGCAGATTGCTCCTCCGAAACGGGCGTTTCAGTTGCGTATGAATGAATTAAATCAGGTTCTTGAGCAGCCAAAGTACGGTTATCTAGAGAGGGTGGAGAAAGGGGGCGAACGGCCCCCTGGTGCAAGAAAAGCCCGGTTGATTCTGTCAGCAGTAAATCATCTGTCTCTGCTAAATGAGCTTCATTGCCAAGCATTGCATCTGTTTGTGATTCAGACGGGGGCATAGTTCGTCGATCTAAACAATCGTTTAGCGTTGGGCAGTGTAGATCTGGTCAAAAACAGCGCCGTCACCAAAAAATCTTGCTTGAACGGTTTCCCACCCACCAAAGTTCCTGACCGTATATAGATTCTTAACAGGCGCAAACTTACGGGAGAACTCTTTACGCACCGTTAAATCAACTGGACGGAAACCAACTTTGGCAAATTCCCGTTGCGCTTCTGGAGTAAACAAGAACTTGGCAAATGCCTCCGCCGCCTCGCGGGTACCGCGCTTGTCTACATATTTGTCCACAACCGCGACAGGGCTATCAATCGAGACATTGTTTTGGGGAATGATGGTAAAGAATCCAGTTTCCCCCTTCTGAGAAGCCAGAATCATTTCATTTTCATAGTTCAACAGGACATCCCCTTGCCCCTTCTTGAAGAAAATATCGGTTGCTTCCCGTGCGTCTTTAGTCAGGATAGGTGTATTTCTGTAGACTTGGCCGACATACTCCCGTGCCTTATCTTCATTACCACCCGTCTGAATCACCGAACCCCACAAACCCAGAAAATTCCAGCGGGCAACACCAGAAGTTTTAGGATTAGCGTTAATCACACCAATGCCAGGTTTGGTTAAATCTGCCCAGCCTTTAATTCCTTTGGGATTACCAGGACGGGTAACAAAAGCGATGACCGATCGCGTCACAATGGATTCATTAGGTAATTCTTTTTCCCAACCAGGGTTAACCAATCCTGCCTTCTGGAGTCTACCAGTGTCTAGGGCCAAGGCCAGCATGGTGACATCAGCTTCTAAGCCATCAATTACGGCTCGAGTTTGGGAACCAGAACCACCGTAACTTTCATTAAATTTGACTTCCTGTCCTTTTTCTCGCTTCCACTTTTCCTGGAAGAGAGGAATGATATTTGTGAAGGCTTCCTTCGTTACCGCATAGGAAACCAGAGTGAGTTCAACGGTCTTTTTCTGGCTGACCAACTGCGGTTGTGAAAGTGTTGGACGCGCTACAGTTGGACGTTCCTGCAAAGATGCACCCGCAAAGGCATAGGCGGGAACGGCAATACCTAAACCAAAACCAACCGCTGCGATCGCAATACGAGTGCGGCGTGAAATTTTCTGCAAAGCCTGCAATGCTTGGCCAGGAACCCCTGAAGTCGTAACCGACTGCGCCTGTAATTGCCGATTCGGTAATGAATTCTTGCCCATACGTTCAACCCCCACAATCTACGGTAAATCTACAGGAATTAAGTATTTTACACTCAGAACTATCGCACAGCAACACACACAAGGCAATAGGCTAGGAGCAAATTTTCTTCGCGAAGTTTCTACCAATACTTCAAATGCCTATTAATTGCTGGTCAATCAAATCGCTCTTCTAGATCTTTTTGAACATCTTCTGACAAATTTTCCCGTGTGGAAGAAGCACTCATCGGAGCTGGATTGCTCGCTGATTGACTTGCTGAAGCAACAACATTTGAAGACTGAGAGGCAACAGGTTTATCCGACACGACCGAGACAACTTGCCGCCAATTCACATTATTTTCGGGATCAATTGTCACCAGAATCGTTTTCGCCGGTTCGGTTGGTTTAACCTGCTGAGAACCTGTATCTTTAGCAGGTAGTTTAGTCGTCCGGCCTTGCGTATCCTTGCCAGTCGATTGCCCAACAGGTTGCTTAATTTGGCATTCGAAACTTTCTCCCGGTTTAACGGCCCGATATCCCTGTCCACACTCGATCGCCAGTTTTTTTCCTTCACTGGCCTGGAGCGTCTCCTGAAACAAAGACTCCAATTTGACCAGGTTCAACAAACCTTTGGTATGGGGTACATCCCATTCCACTTTACCCGTTGCATCGGTCTGCTTAGCTGGAATGGCAAACAACTCACCGGAATCAAGTTCGCCTACACAATCAAAGGCCCTACCAGTCTCCAAAGGAACATTTTTAGGACAGGTCACTGTTTTCAAGGAAAGCCCCCCCTGTCGGATCACATTCTCCCGAATATTAGTTTGCAAGGAATCGACATCTAATGATTTAGCGCAACCCGACAGGGCCACTAACCCCACAGCAACCAGGTAGACTAAACAGTCAATATTGAAAGGATTTCTTGACATATTGGCAGATTAATAACACCTGCAGATTGACCACACCTTCAACCGCAAGAAAAGGTGTTGACTGTCATAAATCTACAGTATTTTGATCAAAATTTTGTATTTTATGTATTAATCTGCTCTTAATTACCTCATTTCCCTACAAAATTCCTACTTCTGCAGGGGAGATTGAAAAGCGATTTCGAGAAGATTTAAAGAGGGATTGCTGCTTGACGTTCCTTCCATAAATTGGGTCTAGTATGTACACGCAAGCTGGAATTTGACTATCCATAGGCACTATTTTCCTAACTCGCACCATCAGAAGAACGAGTATTCCAGCAAGATTTAGTCCATTGCAGCTCTTGCCAAAACATCCATTACTCTATAGACTAACCGTAGTTTACCCTGCTAGCTTTTCCCTAAGGATTGCGATGAGCATCAAAGTTCAGAATGTCTCCAAGCACTTCGGTTCATTCATTGCGGTTGATGATGTGAGCCTGGAAATTCCCCTTGGCTCCTTAACGGCATTGTTGGGGCCCTCTGGCTCAGGCAAGTCAACGCTGCTACGCATGATCGCAGGTCTGGAACAACCTGATTCGGGTGAAATTTTGCTATTAGGTGAAAACTCAACCTATCGCACCGTACAGGAACGGGGAATTGGGTTTGTGTTTCAGCACTATGCCCTGTTTAAGCATCTGACAGTCCGAGAAAATATTGGATTCCCATTGGCAATCCGTAAGGTCGCAAAACATAAAATTAAAGATCGGGCAGAAGAATTGCTCAATTTAGTTCAACTGCAAGGTTTGGGCGATCGCTATCCCTCCCAACTCTCTGGGGGACAACGGCAGCGTGTTGCCCTGGCGCGGGCACTGGCTGTACAACCCAAGGTGTTATTACTGGATGAACCGTTTGGCGCACTGGATGCCAAAGTCCGTAAGGAATTGAGAGCATGGTTGCGGAACCTGCACCATGAGGTTAACGTCACAACCGTTTTTGTTACGCATGACCAGGAAGAAGCAATGGAAGTTGCCGATCAACTGGTCGTGATGAACCAGGGGCAGGTTGAGCAGATAGGAACTGCTGCTGATTTATATGACCATCCAGCCACCCCATTTGTAATGAGTTTCATTGGCCCGGTGAATGTGTTGCCAGCCAGTGCGGCTGTCTTGTTTAAGACGAACAAGTTCGTTGAGGGCGATCGGGCGTTTCTCCGACCCCATGATGTCGAGATCCATGCTCAACCGTCAGAAGACACAGTACACGTCACCGTTGATCGGGTGATTCATCTGGGTTGGGAAATCCAGGTTGAACTACTGCTCGAGTCAGGGCAGACCGTAACGGCCTATATCAGCCGTGAGGAATTCAATCGGCTACCATTAAAGCGGCACCAGACCGTTTATGTACGGCCTAAAAATATTAAGACCTTCCCTGGCAGCTATGCACCGAGCATAGTTTAGCCAAAAGTTAATTGGGACAGTCGGCGTTGCAAATGAGTGCCCATTTAAATGGGCACTCATCGTGCTTTCAAGGTTACTGGAGTTTAGACTAATTCAAAAAATACGCTACCTGTAGGAGGGGCGAACGGCCCTATAGCCTCGGCATGGCTCCGCTTTGCTTGTATGCCCATCAGGGCTTTAGGCCCTGACCCATAGTGGGAAATTACATTTAGTCTAAACTTCAAGGGTTAGCATTATAGGTTTTCGACACGACTGGTTCCAGTTCCGGTAACAGCGGCGTGGCATACCCATCAGCCACATTTTTCTGGGTCCACATTGCCATCGCTCACTCACAGATACATCGGTAGTGCTAGTTTCCCTGACCCCGGTGTGCGCATAGGCGCGCGATCGCCAGCCCAAAGTTACTAAAGGCACAGGCAACCATTCGATATGACTTAAAATATTCTGGTTGTCAGCTTGACGTGATCAAGCTTGACAAATTACCAGTGATACAGGAGGATACGATGCTCTCTCAAATCATGATTGATCGGTTGAATGAACAAATCAACCTGGAAATGTTTTCTTCGCATCTATATTTACAAATGAGTTCCTGGTGTGCTTATAAGGCCCTGGACGGCTGTGCAACATTTTTGAACCAGCATGCCGACGAAGAAATGTTACATATGCGTCGGTTAATTAGCTATTTGCAAGAGACAGGTGCATTAGCTGTTTTAGGAGGAATGGAAGCACCACCAAAAGAGTTTAATTCATTGACTGAAATGTTTGAAAAGATCTATGCCCATGAACAGTTTATCACGGGAAAAATTAATGATTTAGTACATCTTGCAAACACTGAATCAGACTATTCCACAGTGCAATTCCTTCAGTGGTATGTTGCCGAACAACATCAGGAAGAATTTCTGTTTAAAGGCATTCTGGACAAAATCAACCTGATTGGGACAGAAGGCCAGGGGTTATTCTTTATTGATCGGGAAGTTGCCACTTTAGCTACCACGAAAGCCAAAGAAGCAACCGCAATGACGCAAGCAGGCTAATAATTCTAGGCCAGTGAGGTATTACCAGAAGAATCTATCAAAAGGTAGACCACGAATTCTGCCAGGGGAGGGAGAATAAATTTATCAAAGGTTAAATGAATTTCATGCAGACCATTAGCGATCAAGCATTAACGCCTAACTGTTTCACCCACAGTAGAAAAGCACTTCTTGCATTGTATTTTGCCGAAATGCAAAAGTAGGAAGTGAAGATGGAGAAACCAGGCATCGGAGAGCCATTCGCTGATGATCGCGAAATAGTTGCATCAACGGGACTACGGTTTGTCAGTGCCAAAGACATTACTGACGGGTTAGCAACCCCTTTGGGGGCGATCGCAACCTGGCCCCCTAGCCTCAAGAATGTCTTTGGTATCCTGCTCCATACCCGATGTCCAATGTTTTTGGTATGGACTACTAACGGGCAACCGTTTGACTCGGACAGATGGATTCTGATCTACAACGATTCCTACCGTCCCCATTTCAAGCAGTCCCCTCAGATGCAATTCCCCATTCCTGGCGGACAGTCTGTGGGCGATCGCTGGATGGCAGATTGGTCTGCTATGCAAGCCCATATCGCACAGGTTTTGGCAACGGGACAATCTCACCAAAGCAAGAAACGTTCACCGTTTGCTGCGGCGGGATATTCTGAAACCCTATCCTATATTGCCCTTTGGGATGAGACGGGTCACATCAGGGGCGTCTTTGCTACGGTAGTCGCCACCTTCACACCAACGTCTGAAGCAATGTCGCTGGATGGCGTAGCGGTCGATATTACCCAACACAAGCGGACAGAGGATACTCTGGAACAGCGAGAAGCTGAACGGGAACGTTTGCTTCAAGATCTGGAGTCGGAGCAGGCCCGTCTTGAGGCAGTTTTACAGCAAATGCCGGAAGGAGTGATTATTGCAGATGGAGCTTCCGGTAAGGTGATCCTTACCAATGAGCGAGCCAATCAAATTCTCCAGCATTCCTTCGAGCCACATCATCAGGTGGAAACCTATGAGCAGCGAGTCTTATTTCATACTTATCATCCCAACGGCCAACGGTATGCCTTTGAGGACTACCCATTGGTGCGATCGCTACGAACGGGTGAAGTGATTACCCATGAAGAGATGGAAGTTCATTACCCGGATGGACGGCGGATTGTCCTGGATGCAAGTTCTGCACCCATTTTTAACCAGCAGGGGCAGATTAGCGCAGCGATCGTATTAATCCAGGACATTACCGAACGTAAAAAAACAGAACAGGCCATACACGAGCGGGAACAGCAACTCCGCCTTCTCACCAATGCACTCCCGGTACTCATCACCTATGTTGATCAACAGCGGCGGTATCGCTTCGTCAATCAAACCTATACTGATTGGTTCGGGCTGACACCAGAAAATATCGTTGGTCAGTCTGTCGAGGACGTTTTAGGCCCAGAAGCGTATCAGGTAATCCGTCCGGACATTGACCTTGTCCTATCTGGGCACAAAGTCAGTTCTGAGAAACATGTGTTCTTTAAAACGGCTGGATGGCGCTATGTGCAACGTCACTTCATTCCAGATGTAGGCGAGGATGGAGTCGTCAAGGGATACTATGCCCTGGTTAATGATGTCACCGATCACCGCAACTCGGAAATATCTCTGCGCCAGAACGAAGAACAGTTAAGACTGGCCCAACGGGCCGCCGGTGCAGGGCTATGGGATTGGGATATAACAAAGGACCGCGTCACGTGGTCAGAAGAATATTATCAACTGTATGGCCTGGACGAAACAGTAACACCAGCCTACGAAACCTGGCTGGCATGCATTTTAGAACCCGATCGCGCGATCGTTGGAGATGCGGTGCAGCAGGCGTTAGTGAAACAAATCAACCTCAACGTCGAATTCCGGATTAATCACCCGACGAAAGGAATTTGTTGGATCACGGCGATCGGTCAGACATTTTATGGTACTGATGGACAACCGGCCCGGATGACTGGTATTGCCTTAGACATCACCCCCCGTAAACAAGTAGAGGCCGAACGAGAACAATTACTCCGGCGTGAGCAGGTGATGCGAGAAGCCGCCGAAATCGCCGAGCAACGGGCCGAATTTCTGGCACAAGCAACGATCACGCTGGCATCTTCATTGGATTACGAACACACATTAAAAAGTGTGGCGCAGGCGGTAGTACCCACCTTGGCAGACTGGTGCGCGATCGATATCCTGAAGGACGATGGCACCTTAGAACGACTGGCGACTACCCATGTTGACCCAGCAAAGGTGCAATGGGGCATGGAACTGTACCGCCGTTATCCGCCGGACTTAAATGCGCCACGTGGTCTTGCCCAGGTATTACGCACCGGACAGTCAGAATATTACCCAACGATTTCTGACGATCTCATTGTTGCATCGGCTAGAGATGAGGAACATCTCCAGATTTTACGTGACATTGGTTTTAGTTCTGCCATGATGGTGCCCCTGAATGCGCGGGGCAGAACCTTAGGCACCATTTCCTTTGTCGCAGCCGAGTCAGGCCGTTCCTACAGTCCTGAGGATCTATCCCTGGCGGAAGAACTGGCACGACGAGCGGCGATCGCACTGGACAATGCGCGCTTGTACCAGGAAGCCCAACAGGCACGGCAAGTCGCCGAACGCGCGGCGGATCGAACCATTCGCTTGCAAACGGTGACCGCAGCACTGTCAGAGTCCCTTACGCCAGAGCAGGTTGCCGAGGTAATTGTCGAACAGAGCATGGCAACGTTGGCAGCCACAGCAGCACTGGTGGTTTTAACCAACAACGATAGAACAGAACTCGAAATTGCGAAAGCAGTCGGTTATCAAACCGAACTGGTAGAATCCTGGCGTAAGTTTTCTATCAACGCCGATGTGCCTCTGGCAGAAGCTATTCGCAGCGGCAAACCAGTATGGGTCGAAACAGTACTCGACCGGATTGCCCGCTATCCTCATCTGGCCGAAATTTACAGTCGCTATGACTTTCAATCCTGGATCGCCATTCCTTTAGTCGTTGAGGGTCGATCAATCGGTGGCCTGCTGCTGAGCTTTAGGGAGTTCAAACATCTGGATCGGGACGATCGCGAATTTATTCTTGCCCTCAGTCGTCAATGCGCTCAAGCCATTGTGCGGGCCCAACTGTATGCTGCAGAGCAGCAAGCAAGAACGGAAGCCGAGCAAGCCAACCGAATTAAAGATGAATTTCTGGCGGTATTGTCCCATGAGTTGCGATCGCCACTCAATCCCATTCTGGGTTGGACTAAATTACTACAAACACACCAATTTAATGAGGCAGACACAAAGCGTGCCCTCGCAACAATTGAGCGTAATGCCAAATTACAAACGCAACTAATTGATGATTTACTGGATGTCTCCCGCATTCTGCGTGGCAAGATGGTGCTGGATATTTGTCCCGTTAATCTTCAAAACGTGATCGATGCAGCCCTGGAAACGGTGCGGCTAGCGGCCGAAGCAAAGAGCATCACCATCCATAAAGTTATTGCTGGTGACATGGTGAGCCTTGTCTCAGGTGACTCCGGTCGTCTCCAGCAAATCGTGTGGAACCTCCTTTCAAATGCTGTCAAATTTACCCCCAATGGTGGGCAGGTCAAAATTCGCTTAGAACAAAACGGCAATCATGCCCAAATTCAGGTTAAGGATACTGGAAAAGGGATTACACCAGCGTTTCTTCCCCATGTATTCGACCACTTTCGTCAGGAAGATAGTACCATTACCCGCAAATTTGGGGGGCTGGGGTTAGGGTTGGCGATCGTCCGCTACCTGACAGAACTGCATGGCGGTACAATCCAGGCAAATAGTCCAGGAGAGGGTTTGGGAGCCACCTTTACCGTTAACCTGCCTCTGATGAAGACTCAACCAATCATCCATCAAGCACCGCAAGTACTGGAACCGCACCTTGATTTACAAGGAGTACACGTTTTGGTTGTGGAGGATGAGGTGGATACACGTGAACTAATTCAGTTTTTGTTGACCCAAGCGGGGGCTAACGTCAGCACAGCCGCTTCTGCCAGGGAAGCATTGATCACGTTAACAAGTACCAAACCTGATATTCTCTTGAGTGATATTGGTATGCCCGATACAGATGGCTATACCTTGATGCAACAGGTGAGGGCCCTACCAGCAGAACAGGGCGGGAGAATTCCGGCGATCGCCCTGACAGCCTTCGCGGCAGAATTTGATCAGCAGCAGGCAATGTCTGTCGGGTTTCAACGACATGTTTCTAAACCCGTTGAACCAGAAACGCTGGTGCGGGAGATCACTGCGCTCCTAGAACAAACTCGTCTACCACAGGCTGACTGACAACACTCTCAAAATTCTGGTTCTTTAGCCGACCCGGGTGAATCAGGTCGTGTTTTAGATCTATTTCAGCTAGGCTCAACCCATCACAAATGGTGAATTGAGCGTGTAGAAATCTACATTTCGAATCCATCACGTGAATTATTGGCATAGCCTGAACGGGCTAGCGACCAATTTCTTTCTTTGGGTAGAAGAGTATGGATCTAAACACGTTGCATGATCGAAGTACTGTACAAACCTTTATAAGGAGGGGATTATCAGTTCCGAAGATGTCTTACAGTTTGCTTTCTTGTATTAACGATATCACTTCCACTCAATTTCTATTGAGTCAATAATAATCTTTCCTCCCTATTAAGATACATTTCTTGACAACATAAGAACTTTAGAGGTTAGCCTCACCAACTAATTTAAATATGACGGTCGCCGATGACTCATTTGCTGGTTATGGAGAAACGTATGATCTCATACGCTCCTATGACTGGTCACAAACTCCTGTCGGTACCATAGCAGAATGGTCGCAAAGCTTACGTACTGCTATCAGTATTTGTTTAACATCACCCCATCCCATCGAAATCTGGTGGGGAAAAGACTATACCCGCTTTTACAACGATGCCTGTTGGGCAATTTTAGGCCAAAGACGGCATCCCCATTTCTTGGGTTGTTCGGCTAGGGGTTGTTGGGCCGACATTTGGCATCAGATTCAGGCTGCAGTTCAACATGTTTGGGAGACGGGTGAATCCGTCCGTTCCGATAATATGAGGATATCTGTGCATACCAATGGATGCACCAGAGAAGCCTATGTCAACTTTGGGTTTAGCCCCATTTATCTTGAACCCGATCACCTGGGTGGCATCTTTTGCACCATTGATGATGTCACAGCCCAGGTCATTAACGATCAACGCCTCCAAACACTCCGCCAACTGGTAACAGATACCACTACCGCCGAAACCGTTGAAAGTGTTTGTGCGATCGCCACCCAAATTTTGACGAACAATTCCGTTAACGTGCCATTCTCGCTCCTGTATTTATTAACGAGTGATGGTCAACAAGCCTACCTTGCAGGCGCTACCGGAATTGCTACTAATACCATTGTTAGCCCCCAACAGATTGAATTTATCGCAACATCACAAACGGTCGATCACACCATTCCAGACACATGTTGGCATCTAGAACAGGTTTATCGAACACGTCAGTCTGTCTTCATTGAAAACATTACTAACGTTTTAGAGATTAATTCTCTAGGGATTCACTCTTTAGATAATCATGCAAATCTACAGAGCGATGGGGCAACTACAAGCTCCATTACTACCGCAATGGTATTTCCGCTGTTACAGGCAGGGTATTCCCAACCGATGCTGGGCTTTCTGATCTTAGGAATTAACGCCCAGCACGAATTTGATGAACAGTATCAGACTTTTTTTGATCTGATTGCGGGTCATATCGCGACGGCGATCGCCAACGTTAGTACTTATAAAGCCTTACAGGTTGCTAAAAATACAACTCTGGATGTGATTGAAACCGCCCAGGCAGAGGTATTCAATGTCCTGGAAAGTATTACCAATGCCTTCATTACCTGTGATCGTGCCTGGCGCATTACCTACGTTAATCACCAGGCAACCCAACTGTTCCAGCAATCGCGCCCAGCTTTACTGGGCAAAAACGTCCAGCACGATTTATTGCCCGCCTTTGCCAAATCAGTCAGTCAGTGGGAGCTAGAACGGGCATTGGCGGAACAGGTTGAGGTGCAATTTGAAGATTACCTGCCCGAATTCAATCGCTGGATTGATGTGCATGCCTACCCCAGCAATAATGGTTTATCCATTTGTTTACGAGACATTAGCGACCTCAAACAGAACCAGATCATTCGTGAACAGAATGAAATTCGGCTAGAAGAACATCAACACCTGCTGCAGCAAGTAACGGATACGGTTCCGGGAATTTTGTACGTTTATGACCTGGTTGCCCAACAGAATGTTTATGTCAACGGGCAGGTGTCTGACATGTTGGGATATACTCCTGCGCAGGTGCAATCCATGGGCGTTTCCCTGTTTCTGCGTCTGGTTCACCCCGATGATTTAGCCAAATTTTCGCAACACGTCCAACGCTTTACCTCACTTCAGGATGGGGAAATACTGGAGAATGAGTATCGGATGCGTACAGCAACCGGAGAATGGCGCTGGTTTAGTGGACGCGAAATTGTGTTTAGTCGCACTCCCAATGGTTTACCAAAACAAATTTTGGGTAGTGCGTATGATATTACCGATCGCAAGCAAATGGAAGCCGCACTAAGGCGTGAGAAAGAGCGGTTTGAACTAGCAGCATCAGCAGTCGATTGTTTAATCTATGACTGGAGCATTGATACGCAAATAGTTGAGCGTTCGGAAGGGTTAACTCGCATTTTTGGCTATTTACCCGAAGAAACAGAACCCACCCGCGACTGGTGGTCAAGGCAAATTCATCCCGATGATTTGCCCCTTGCGCAGGCACAAGTAGCAGCAGATTTAGCCAATCACAACCGCTATGCCATTGAATACCGGATACGCAATAAATATAACCAGTATCTATATGTATTAGATCAAGGGTTTGTCATCCGCGATGACAACGGCCAACCCATCCGGGTAGTTGGCACCACTACAAACATTAGCGATCGCAAAATTACCGAAAAAGTTCAGCAATTTCTCATTGAATTGAATGACGAAGTTCGGGTAATTGGTGATCCGCAGGCGATCATGCAAACAGCAGTTAATAAACTGGGTAGTTACTTTAATGTGACCCGTTGCATCTATGGCGAAATGGACAGTAACGATAACTACGCAACTGTTAACTGCGATTTCTGCAATGGTGTCAGTAGCATTATCGGCAAACATCGGCTAGATGAATTTGGGGCACCAATTGTCTCATTACTGAAGCAAGGAAAAACGCTGATTGTGGAGGATACAGCAACCGATCCACGCACCTCTAACGTTCAGCTAGCCTTTGATGCTATCCAAACCAGAGCATCCCTCTGTGTCCCCTTAATTAAGCAGGAACGGATAATCGCTTTCCTGGCACTTCAGCATCATCAACCCCGCACCTGGTCAATCGAAGAAATTACGCTGCTAGAAGAAGCGGTCGATCGCACCTGGGAAGCGATCGACAAAGCACGGGCAGAAACCGCACTGCGTCAAAGCGAAGCTCGCTTCCAGCGCTTGGCAACCAATGTACCGGGAGCAATCTGCCGATATTTGTTGCACCCGGATGGTAGCGATGCGATGCCCTATATTAGCCCCAGCTGCCGCACCTTGTTTGAACTGGAGGCAACAACGGTACAGGAGGATGTGAACGCACTTTGGGCACTACTATGGGCCGAAGATTTACAGGCATTGCGCGAGATTATCGCTAATTCGGCAGCCACGCAACAACCCATTCATTGGGAAGGGCGATGTCAGTTGCGGTCTGGTACCACCAAATGGATTCAACTGGTAGCCCGTCCAGAAAGACAAACCGACAGATCTATTTTGTGGGATGGCTTATTAACCGATATCACAGGAACAAAAGAAGTTGAACTTGAACGGGAACAGTTACTCACCCGTTTACAACAATACGCTGACCAGTTACGGGGCTTGACCGAAGCAGCCCTGGCAATGAACTCCGTTCTTTCCGTTGAAGAGGTACTTCAGGTTATTACCGAACAGGCTCATACAATTATTGGAACCCATCTAGCGGTCACCAGTCTGGTTGAAAATCAGGACTGGGAAAATGCCATTCATGCCCGCTATCTATCTGAAAAATATGCGACATGGCGTGATCAAAACCATCAGTTAGATGGGTCAGGGATGTATGCCGATATCTGCCAGCAAAACCAACCCATTCGCATGACCCAGGCAGAGTTGGATGAGCATCCGACCTATGGCAAATTCCAGCAAACAAATCAACAGGCTGGCCAGTCCCATCCACCATTACGGGGTTGGCTAGCGGCCCCCCTTATGGGCCGCAATGGGCAGAACATTGGCTTAATTCAATTGTCCGATCGCAACGAAGGAGACTTTACTCAATCTGATGAGGACATTCTGGTGCAACTGGCCCAGATGGCATCGGTGGCCATTGAAAATACCCGCCTTTACACCGCCGAACAACAGGCACGCACGCACGCAGAAGCCGCTAACCGGATTAAAGACGAATTTCTGGCAGTATTGTCCCATGAGTTGCGATCGCCCCTGAATCCAATTCTGGGATGGTCACGGTTAATGCGCCACCGACAATTGGATCAAACAACGACGGCTGCGGCCCTGGAAACGATTGAACGCAATGCCAAACTACAAACCCAGTTAATCGAAGACCTGCTAGATGTCTCTCGCATTCTGCAAGGTAAGATGAGCCTGAATATTAGTGCGGTAGATTTAATTCCGACGATTGAGGCCGCGCTGGAAACGGTACAGTTAGCCGCCGAAGCCAAATCCATTCAAATTTCTTCTACCTTTGACCCCAAAATTGGCCAGGTCTTGGGAGATACCAATCGGCTCCAACAGGTAGTTTGGAACCTGTTGTCTAATGCGGTTAAATTTACTCCCGACGGTGGTCAGGTAAGTATTAGTTTGACGGAAATAACCGCATCGTCCAATATCAGTCAGCCCGTTCCCTATGCCCAAATTAGGGTGACAGATACGGGGAAAGGGATAGAACCTACTTTCCTCCCCCATGTATTTGAATATTTTCGCCAGGAAGATGGCGCGATCACCCGAAAATTTGGCGGGTTAGGATTAGGTCTGGCGATCGTGCGCCACATCGTTGAACTACACGGTGGCTCCATTCAAGCAGACAGTGCCGGAGTCGGGCGAGGTGCAAGCTTTACAGTCAAATTGCCCCTGTTACGGCCTGAGCCAGTTCCCATGACCGATGCCAGGCAGAGCGATGTTTCGACTTTGGATTTTCCGACCTTGCCTCTGAAAAACCGGCATATTCTGGTTGTTGATGATGAGGCAGATTCCCGTGAATTTATTGTTTACGTCCTGAAACAGGCTGGTGCCCAGGTGACAGCCGCAACATCAGCCAAAGAGGCGTTAGTGGCACTGACTCATACCCCCATTGATGTGCTGGTTAGTGACATCGGGATGCCAGAAGTCGATGGTTATATGCTAATTCGTCAGGTGCGATCGCATTTCTCTAAAAGTAAACAAACCATTCCAGCGATCGCGCTAACAGCCTATGCAGGCGACTCGGATCGCAGACAGGCTACCGATGCCGGGTTTCAACATCACCTGACCAAGCCAATTGAACCCACAGAACTCATTGAAACTGTGGCTAATTATTGCAACTGAGGAATGGGCACTAAATAAATTCGATATTTCGTAGGGATGGGTTTTGTAGTCATATCTACCCTATGAATGAGGGTCAACACTTTTTGTTAAATGAAGTAATTCTATGACTGTCCCTTTTGAGGGAAGGCTGAATTATTAAACTTATTTAGCATATTGAATATGGCAACTTGAATAAAACATTGCCATATCAGGTTCATATTCAAAGGTTATTGAAGTTTATGATTAACAAAGATTCAATTCCTGCTGAAAATCGGGAAGGGATCAACCAACCGATGACACCCGAAGAGGTTGATCCTGAACAAAAACGGGCCCTGAAAGAAGCGATGGCAAAGGGTGGGAAAAGCCTGACTGCCAACCCTGGCGATCGCATTGACAACTCAAAAACATTAGAAGAAAAAGCCAAACAGGTTGCAGTCGATGCGCCCGATATCACGGGTGATCATATCGTTGTACCAACCTATTTCATTGTCGATATGCCAGACGGAACTCAAAAAGCACTTCATCACGTGAAAGATGCAGAAGAGATTTCTGATGTCATTCGGCAGGCACGGATTGATGAAAACGGTGAGCGTATTTGGTGGTAGTTCATTAGTTAAATTACTCACCAAATAACATCATTAACCATTTTTTAGCAAACTAGTTCTTTAAGCCCAGAGGAGATACTGTCATGAATACTTTAACACGCGAAAACTTACCTCAAGATGTCAAAAACTCTTTACCAGAAGAGTTACAAGGTATTTTTATGGCTGCCTATAACAGCTTTCTGACTAACAGTAACGATGAACAGTCAGCAATGCGGGTAGCCTGGCAAACCATTGAACGTAACGAGCATTATAAACGGGGTGAAGACGGCAAATGGCAACGCTTACCTGACATGAGCGCTGTACCCCGGGGTGGCGTTGCTACCATGCCTAACTCATAATTACGTTTCAGTATCATGCTCTACCTCGCCTTCCCTTTCAGGGAGGGCGTTTCTTCTTTTAAGGCATCGTTGCCGTTATCCGTTTAAACAAAATCTGGACTTCCCTTTGTATTTTGAGTGAAAGTCCAGAGATACTTCTTACATGGTCTGAAAAGAGGAAGGTATGAGGGATATTTCTCTAAAATTAACGTGCTTCCGTCCCCTGGTTAGCATCACCCTCTACGGCGGGGCTACCACCTGGTTGGGTACCGTCAGGCCTGGTTTGCGGATCGCCAGCGGCACTGCTGGTTCTGCGACTGGGTGAATTGACGGAAGTAATATTATCTTTTAGATCACGTTTTGCCTTCACCTTAGAACCTGCGACTTCTTCCAGTTCTGATAACGCAAAGTTATTAGTGTTAACACCAGCGTAATTAGTCCGATCAAAACGAACAATGACTGGATATTTAATACCACTTTGATCAATGGATGCTACTGTACCAACTGCACGATACCAATAAGATTCCTTACGCATCACACGGACTTGAGATCCACGTTGAATCATGATTTATCTCTCCTATTTGTATAAATCTAACTCAACAGTTAAATTCATATTTGAAGTTAACGATTAAAGCGTAGACCGCATACAGCCTTGAGTATAGCTGCGCCACAGGATACCGTAACGTATGAACCCGGTCAGGATAGATACGGCTCGTCCTCCTGAATATAGCGAAATAGCTTTACCTATCCTATCCGCAATTTGGTCTACTCCTTAACTCGTAACTGCTTGCTGGATTTAACTGTTACTTCTAAAAGACTTCCATTCCGGGGACATTTAGACCATCTATCAAAAGTCCTAATTAGCCGAATCAAAAGATAGATCCAGCCCTTGCTAATGCCTGTAATCGGTTGTTTCAGTTGCTTTGGGTTGAGCAGATATTTGCCTGGTAAAGTCTATCCTTGGAATCTATCCACTACTTAAGAAATTACCTAGCCTGATAGGAGACCCACATGAAAAAGAGGAAAAGCGATGACAAACGAAATTTCTACTCCGTCGACAAAGAGTAGCAATGGTACGCTTGGCACGGGAATTCTGTTGATTGTTTTAGGCGTAATTGCGATCGCCCTCCCCCGTATCTCCACCCTGGTTGCCGAAACATGGATTTCCCTCATTCTGATATCAGCGGGTGCCGCCAAGTTAGTTTATGCCTTCCAGACCCGCGAACATGATGGCTTTATCTGGAAATTGCTACTCAGTGTGCTGTACGTTGCCACCGGTATCATGCTCTTTATTTCGCCTCAAACGGGCATTGTAACCATTACCCTGCTGCTGGGCAGTTTTCTACTCACCGAAGGTGTGTTCGAGTTAATCCTGGCATTCCGACTGCGATCGCAAGCCAACTGGGCATGGGTATTAATCGACGGTATCGTTACCCTGGCATTGGGAGCTATGATCTGGTTCCAATGGCCCTTCAACGCCCCCTGGTTGTTGGGTACGTTGGTTGGGGTCAGTGTCCTATTTACCGGCATATCGCGGGTTATGCTGTCGTTTGGCACTCCTACCACCACTCGTACCGACACAGCAGCATCGGCAACCTGATTTTCCCCTTGTTCTAACGTTGGCCCTGCTTAGGCCCAGTAGCAGAAATATCCTCACTCGGCCTGTATGACCATGACTCCCTGTAAGCTTCAGGCAAATGGGGAGTTAGCCATTCAGTCCTGGCGACCGATACCAGACTCATTGTTAAATTTTCTGTAACTTTTGATACTTTTTGCTATCCTCGTCGCGAGAATCAGGAATAGGCGGGAATAATATGGAAATATCCAGTATGTCCTGCTCTCTTTTCTTAGAGGTTGACCCATGTCCAAGATTTCCCACGTGGTTTCCGTTCCTAAGACGACTCAAGAGTTAGACCAGATGGTGCGGCAATACCGCACCAGTGACGTGCGCGGACTAGAGTTATTTCAGCAATGGCAGGTGATTCGCAATGCGGCCCTGACTTTGGGCAACACAGATGACGAGGGCGATCGCATTCCCGGTGAAGATAGCTATTAGTGAAAGCAACAGCACAGGGCTTTGTTCCCAGTTGTCCAGCTTTTGGTGGTGCTGAATAGCAACGCCTCAAGCTTTTTAGCAAGGTCGTGATAATAGTGGATAGTGGTAATAGTGGATAGTAGTTTAGTTGCTATCCGCTATTTCTTTTTGTTCTTTTATCCCTATGGTTCAAACTATGACAGGTCAGCAACCGATCCCCGTTTTAGTTAATGGCGCAGCCGGAAAAATGGGACGCGAAGTTGTCAAAGCGGTGGCACAGGCGGAGGATATGACGCTGATGGGTGCCGTAGACCGCAGTCCGGAACATCAAGGCAAGGATGCGGGCGAGTTGGCGGGCTGTGAAACGCTAGAAGTGCCTATCACTAATGATTTTCAACCCATGCTGGCATTTGTCTCCCAGGAAAAGCAACCCGCCGTCATGGTGGACTTTACCCACCCCGACTCCATCTACGAGAACATTCGGTCAGCGATCGCCTACGGAGTACGGCCTGTGGTGGGTACAACGGGCTTATCCCCTGGACAAATCCAGGAATTAGCCGAATTTGCGGACAAAGCCAGTACGGGTTGTCTCATCATCCCCAACTTTTCGATTGGTATGGTTCTGTTGCAGCAAGCAGCACTCCAGGCTTCGCAATACTTTGACCATGTAGAAATTATCGAACTGCACCATAACCAGAAAGCAGATGCCCCCAGTGGCACTGCTATCCAAACAGCCCAAATGCTGGCCGAAATGGGCAAAACGTTTAACCCAGCAAAAGTCGAAGAAACTGAAAAGTTGACAGGTGCCCGTGGTTGTCTGGCTGATGAAGGCATCCGTATCCACAGTGTGCGTTTACCAGGACTCATTGCCCATCAGGAAGTGATTTTTGGGGCTCCTGGACAAATCTATACACTCCGTCACGACACGAGCGATCGCGCCTGTTATATGCCAGGAGTTTTACTGGCAATCCGAAAGGTGCTTCAACTCAAAACATTAGTGTACGGATTAGAGAAGATTTTGTAGAGCAAGCTCATCGGACAACTACAAGAAATCATGTTGTTCACGACCATCTACAGGATTGTGAATTGCATAAATCCGTAAACTGTAAGGGCGAGTTTAGCCAATCAATCTGCATCTAGTAATGGATTTGACCGCAAAAACCGCCCTTCCGAAATACCGAACTCATCTAGTTTCCATTCCTTAGCCGTTCTAAATTGACGCAATGTGCGACCCTTCTGCAATGCCTGCCATCATTGCCCCCCGGCGGGAAGCCAACACCCCCTCGCCCTCTACCAAAGACAACGGGAACAGGAAATGTCTGAATACCTTCTCCTGGGAAACAGGTGGGACTGCGGGCCAATTATCCCCATTTAACTGGAAAGCCCGCCAGCTTCAGGAGGGGCTTAGTACTACCAGGCCCCTCCATCACGGCCTGTGTCCCAGGAACTGCTGAAATCGGTATTAGTTGCACATCACGAAAGTGTTAGGGGTCTTGTTGCCCAAACAAATCATTCCCCAAAATCCTGTAAGATTCTGAGGAACGAACCTGATAGATCCCATTACCAGGAATAATCCACTACAGATTTACCACCCCTAAGAGCCAGGAGAAGTTCTCTAACAGCAGGAAAGCAATTACCGCGCCGATAATACCGCCAACCAGGAAACCATCCCCATACTTCCGCCACCCCTGCGGTGTGTTGAGTTCTTCGGGCGGGTAGAGGGGTTCGATCGCCGTTACGGGAGGATGGGGTTTGCTAGCCGCATATAGCCAGATAGCAACGGTGGAAACAAAAATGATTGAGAGCGCACACAATAAGCCAACCCGTGTAGCCGCATCCGTATCACGCAGAGGGCCCGCCGCGACGAAAGGACCAATAACCCAGTAACCATGAGCGACACCAACCTCTAACCCCCGGCGAAACGCGGTAATACCTTTACGATAGGCAGGTAAGGCACTGAAATAAGCTTTGGCAAACCCTGAAGAATTAATAGGAGTTGCTAAGTTAGCAGTAAATGGATCACCAGCAGCATGAATAACTTCACGATTTCTAATATCGGCAGGATTATCGTTAGACCTGTTTATTGCATCGACAAAAGCCATTGAGTAAACTCCCTATACTTAGATTTAGAGCGTAGATTTAGAGCGTATGCTAAAAACTTTTACACTTCGTTCACATCACTCCTAAGATGCAGCCTGGAAACTAAAAGACTGTGGCTATTAATACTGCATAAAGTTGTGGCTATTAATACTGCATAAAGTAAAGAGAAAACAGCCCCATCCCAACATAGGGTGGTTTAGCAAAAACCTTTACGGCTCTCTCCCTAGCCCTCTCCCTGCGCGCGCGGACAGGAAATGGCCTCTATAGAGAAGTTTGCAGTTTTAATGAATCAAGCTAGTTCATATTGGGCTTGATATTGTGTCCCTAATGGTGGACGAAAGCAGACGTAAGCAAGTGAGCCAACCAGGGGTAATAACGCCCCTGCCCAAAATATCCGGCGATCTTTTATTCCCCGTCGCAACATGTCAAAACATCAGACAGGCAAAAATCATGGGCATGACACCCATTAACCAAAACACGGCAAACAGATAGGCATTTACCTTTGTCAGTTGCAATGTTAGCAAGTTGAAGATGATCGTTCCTGTCTCTGGTTGATCCAACGGTGCCAGCCTGATCACATAAGCGGTAAACCCTAACCAAATGAGCGCGATCGCCTAATTACGCCCAATCGTCTGGATGGCTGACATGGTTCACCCCATCCGTTGGTAATCTGCAAGTTATTGATCACGCTGCATATAGTCAGAACAATCAAACGCGTCTTTGGTCATCGCTGTTTTAGGATGTACCGCACAGCGCAGATGGGTACTCTTGCTAAAGAAGTGACAGTTGGGGCAGGGAATTTTAGACAGCTTCGTCACAACCTCCCGTTGCTCAATCGTTTTAGAAAGCTTCTTAAACAAGGAAATCGTAACAGCCCCAGCGATCGCAAACCCAAACAGAGCCAGAAAGAACGACTCAACTGTAACCGCTGTTTCCTTCAAGGGTTCTTGATCATTTAAGAATGAATCATTCGCCTGAGTTTTGACGAGTTTTGTGGTAGACAAATCAGCTTCCATCAGCCATGCACGCTCTAACATAGCTCTTTATTCTTAAATAGAAATAGCTTTACGTTAACTGGTTTAAACCAGGATTTTATCTGCCTAAAGAAGCGCATTCTACCTGGTTCAAACGTTTTTGTCGGAACCGTTTTATCAAAAAACTTTGTGAAAAAAGCAGCCTTTGGCCAAAGCCAACCCCTTTAAATAGCAAATTAAATTGATAACATTACAAATCCCTGTAGGGGCAGGTTTTGCCGTCAAATGAACGACCGTACCACCCAAACTTGCCAAACCGGCCCCTACGATCGCCCGCATCTGCCCTGTAACCGGTTGAAATGGGTAAAAGATTTGTAGCAATCGCAATTAAGCGTTGATATGTTGAGCACTACCAGGTCAACGTATCAACGCATTCCTCCCCTACTGAATGAACACTTAGCATTCCCTACGTGATACTCATAAATGCGACAAGAGTTGCAATGGGGATGTGCGGTCCTGGATCAATTCCACATTAATGTGGCGATCGGGTGGAGTGTACTGCCCAGCTCGATTATTCACACGCAGAACAACCGTTTCGCCTGATTGTTGTACCTGATAGGTGGTAGTTGCCCAGTTTCCCGTTTGATAGTCAAAACTGGAGCCATCATCCTCGTAAAATGTCCATTCCCCATCGCCTGGTGCAATTTTCAGTGTGAGTTCCGTGATGGGATGTTCATCCACATATTGCATAATCGGTTGCATGGGAATAATGGCCCCTGCCTTAACATACAGTGGCATTCGCTCCAGGGGAGCATAAGCCATGATGTGAGTCGGCCCCTGATACCGTTCCTGCGTCCACCAGTCATACCAGATACCTGCGGGTAAATACACCACCCGATACTCCACACCAGGACGGTGAACGGGGGCAGCCATCAGGAACGGGCCTAAGAATACCTGATCGTAAAGATTGTACGTGTGTGGATCATTGGGATAGTGGTAAAGCAACGGGCGGAGAATCGGTGCCCCTGTGGTGGCAGCATCCCAGAACAAACTGTAAATGTAAGGCAGTAACTGATAGCGGAGTTCAATATATTCACGACAGATCTGCTCAACGCGATCGCCAAAAACCCACGGTTCATGGCGTGCCGTACTTAAGGCAGAATGTCCCCGCATCAGCGGATACAACATACCAACTTGCATCCAACGGGCAAACAACTCGGCAGTCGCATTTCCGGCAAATCCACCAATGTCACAGCCAACAAACGCCACCCCCGACAATCCCATGTTGCAAAGCATGGGTAAGGACTGTTCCAGATGTTCCCACAGGGATTGGTTATCGCCCATCCACACGGATGACCAGCGCTGGATGCCCGCAAAGCCCGATCGCGTCAGCACGAACGATCGCTCACCCGGTCGTAATTGGGCCAGTGCCTCATAGGACGACTGCGCCATCGTTAACCCATACAGATTATGAACCTCCGCATGGGTGGTTTGTTCGCCCAATTCGCCCTGGGGTGCATCCAGCGGAAAGGCAATTTTATTGCCATTATCACCAAAGGGGCGATCGTCCAATGCTGGTTCGTTCATATCATTCCAAATACCGGCAACACCAGCCTGGGTCAGCGCACTGTGATTCTGACTCCACCAGTGGCGAACATCGGCGCGGAGAAAATCAGGAAATACGGCTTTTTCCGGCCAGACGTAACCATGCACCAACTTGCCATCGGCTTTACGCACAAAGTAATCCTGTTCAATGCCCTGATCAAATACGCTGTAGTCCCCTTCCGGTTCATATTTGACACCCGGATCAACGATAGTAACAGTCTTAAATCCAGCCGTTTTCAGGTCAGAAATTAACTGTTTAGGATGGGGAAAGCGTTTCTTACTCCAGGTAAACACCCGGTAGCCCTGCATGTAATCAATATCCAGATGAATTACATCACAGGGAATGCGCCGCTGTCGAAACTCCTGCGCCAGTTCGCGCACGATTGCCTCCGATTCATAGCTCCAGCGACACTGGTGATACCCTAACGCCCACTTGGGCGGCAATGGCATCCGTCCCGTCAGTAAGGTGTAAGTCTCCAGGATTTGTGCCGGTTCGGGGCCATAGATCACGTAGTAGTCCAACTCGCTACTACGGGTCTGCATCTGCCAGGTACCCGGTTCTGTTGCACCCAGGTCAAACTGACTCCAGAAGGTGGAATTCAGAAAAATACCGTAACTCAGTGTGGGACGAAGGGCCATGAAAAACGGAATGGCCTGATACATCTCATCCGTCAACGAGTTGTAATCCAGCGCATCGGTTGTCCAATTCGTTTTCCGTTCTGCCAATTTATCCAACAGTCCAGTACGTTCACCAAACCCATAAAAATGTTCATCTGCCTCAATGCGTTTCCAGGCAGACACACCACTGGCAGACCAACCCATGCCTACATCCGTATCCTGGGCAAAGGGTCGTCCCTGTGGATCAAAACAGGCAACCCGACAGGGATCGCGGCTAACCTGAACGGTTAATTGGGCAGTTTTAATGATGATCGCATTTGCTTGTTCCTCAACGGCGATCGCCACGACATCCCATTCCCGATCATCCCGATTTACTGCCCACGATCGCCGGGACGTAAATTCGCCAGTCGGGGAAAGGCGAACCCGCACCAGATTGGCCGCTAACACTGTGACCGTTAAACAAGAACCTGTGCAATAAAAAATGGCACCCCGTTCGGTCACCTGGAAGGATTGCACTGCCTCTAAAGTAGTCCAGGGTTGGGCAGTTTTGGGTAGTTGTCCAAAGTATTGCGGCATCGAAGAATTCTTTAACCTTGTGTCTTTAACCTTGTGTCTTTAACCTTGTGTCTTTAACCTTGTGTCTTTAGCCTTGTAATAATGATTGTGCGCCATCAATCCAAATTTCCGTACCAGAAATGTGATTGGACGCATCAGAAGCCAGAAATAATACAAGTTGGGCAACCTGCGCTGAAGTTCCGGGTTCACCATCGGTTAACGGAATACTGCCTTCGGGAAATTCGACAGGTTCTTTCACTGATTCTAAATTACGCCGTTGTGTGTTTTGATCAATATTCGTTTCGATCGCCCCTGGACAAATAACATTTACCCGCACCCGCTGTTCCGCCAGTTCCAGCGCCAGCATTTTCGTTAACGCCACCTGTGCCGCTTTCGTGCAGGAATAGGCAGTTGCGCCCGTATTACTAAAAATGCGAGTACCATTCACCGACGATGTGACAATGACCGAACCGCCCTGCCGCTTCAGATAGGGAACTGCATACTTAATGGTGAGAAACGTACCTTTGAGATTGATATTAATGGTTTTATCCCATTCATCAGGCGATAGTTCCTCAATCGGTGCCCACACACCGTTAATACCAGCATTGGCAAACACAATATCCACCCGTCCCCAGGTATCAGCAATCTTCTGAAATGTCTGTTCCATCTGCTCTGGCTGGGAAATGTCGGCAATCAATGGCAACACCTCGCCACCCTGTTGTTCAATTTTTTGGGCGATCGCCTGATTCTTCTCTTGGGTGCGATCAATAGCAACAATTTTTGCCCCTTCTTTGGCAAACAGTAAAGCCGTTGCTTCACCGATTCCTGACCCCGAACCTGTAATAACGGCGACCTTACCTGTTAATTGCATTGCTTTAGATAGGTAAATGAATACAAACTTCAACTAAACCTGGGCTTGTGAATTTAATCAATCCGCAAACTTGAGGGGCGGGTTTAGCAGATCTCTGTGTATACAACAACAGATTTGACAGCACAACCCGTCCCTACCCAATCTCGAAACTATGTGCCCCAACGCAGGTGCGTTTTTCCTAGAAACCGCCTAACCACTATTTGATACGATGGGTTTCCTTGTTTTGCAAACCTTCCTGGGAATGATCCAGGCGCAATTCGCCATCGGGTTCCATTCGCTTCCAGAAAGGAGTTTGTTTACCGACTGGGCCTTTCGCTGGAGTCACACCACCATCGGCTAACCAGAGGGCACCCGTCACATAACTTGCCTCATCTGATGCCAGGAATGCGTAGACATTGGCAATTTCTTCCGGGGTGCCTCGCCGTGCCATTGGAGTTGCCTGGATTAGCATGGTTTCCATCTGTTTATCCATGGGGCCCGTTTCCTTATGAGTCCAGGCCGTATCGATCGCTCCCGGAGACACACAGTTTGCCCGAATGCCATATTTTGCCTGTTCTACCGCAACACCCATCATGAATGAATGCATCCATGCCTTTGTTCCACCGTAAACCGTATTTTGAGCCAGTCCATTGAAACCGGCTTCCGAACCAGCAGAAACAATGTTGCCATTCGTTTTCTGCAGATGGGGAATGGCAAATTTAGTCATCAAAAAAGCCGATCGCTGATTCATCATCACGGTGCGATCAAAGTCCTCAATCGGGTATTGATCGATTTCTGCATTCGTCAAAAATACACCGGCGTTGTTGACTAAAATATCAAGCTTACCGTATGCATCAATAGCTGTCTGAACACATGCTTTGGC
>CAZGDE010000047.1:0-25217 GCA_964524315.1 uncultured bacterium | reverse complement strand
CCAATAGTGTGAATACGGTGGCGTTCAGTCCCGATGGGCAGACGATTGCCAGTGGTAGCTTAGACGGTACTGTCCGGATCTGGCAGGTGGAATCGGGGGACTGTCGCCACATTCTTTATAGTCCTTCTGCCCAGGCCATCACGGCAGTGGCCTTTGACCCAACTGGGCAAACGTTAACAGTGAGCGATGGACAGCAGCTTTATGTCTGGCATTGCTTGACCCAAACGGAACTTGCCCCCCTGCCCCTGCCCCTGGCAATGGTTCTGGCAATGGCATACCGACCCCAGAGCGAAATGCTGGTAATTGCCAACAACCGCACCGTGCAACTCTGGCAGCCAGGGACGGGCAGGGAACAAATACTCACCGATTTTGGGGCTACGGTTTGGTCTGTGGCTGTCAGCCAGAACGGTGCCATACTGGCAGCGTGCGATCGCCAGACGCTCCAAATCTGGCAACTGAATGGCGCGATCCCAGTTCGTCTGCAAACCTTACAGACAACCGTTAATCCCATCTGGAGTGTGGCATTTACACCGGATGGTCAAACCCTGGTAACGGGTAGTGGTGATGGGATGGTGAACCTCTGGGATGTCCACACTGGCACGTATTGCTGCACTATTTCTCGCCATCGTCGGGCTGTCCGCCAGGTGATCGCGGCCCAGTGGATCGTCAGTGTGAGTCATGGGCGATCGATTGAACTATGGGAACCGATAACCCAACGCTCTGAGCTACCCCTGTTAAGTTGCCAGGAAGATGTCTGGCGAGTGGCGATCAGTCCTGATGGCTGCTGGCTGGCCTGTGGTGGTAGAGACCATACCCTCCAACTTTGGGATTTGCCCGCCAGACGCTTACTCAACCAATGGGAGGCCCATCAAAGCTGGATTTTTTCCCTGGCATTTAGTCCTACCGCAGCGCTACTTGCCAGCGCCAGCGAGGATCAGACGATCAAACTATGGGACTTCGCCAGGGGAACCTGTGTCCAGACGTGGCAGGGAGGCAATGGCCCCGTTCGGGCGATCGCGTTCAATCCCGCTGGCACTTTGCTGGCCAGCGCTGGCGAAGATGGTAAGGTGCGCCTGTGGCAGGTGTCTACAGGCAAATGTTTACAGGAATTTGGGGGCAGCGATCACTTCCTCTGGACGGTGGCATTTAGTCCGGACGGTAGCCTGCTTGCCAGTGCCGGGGCATCTGCCCAAATTTATATATGGTCTGTTGCCACGGGCGATCGCATCATGATGTTGGCAGGGCATACCGGAGCAGTGTGGACGGTGGCATTTAGTCCGGACGGTAGCCTGCTTGCCAGTGGCAGTCAGGACGAAACCATTAAGCTCTGGCAGGTTCACACTGGTCAGTGTATTCGGACGCTCAAAGGCGATCGCCTCTATGAAGGGATGAATCTCATGGGTGCCACTGGACTATCCACGGCACAGCGAACAGCACTCCAGGCATTAGGAGCCATTGATGGCTTAAGTTCATCTTAAAACCACCTTCTTCTTATCCCCGTTTTATATCTCTAAGGCATAGTAAAAGGGTAATCGTGAACGGGGGTTTTTTACTCTAGTACACCTGCGCTTCCCTCAACGCCCACCCCTCGCATGAACAATCATTTCCTGCCGGTAGAAACCTTAGCAAAGACCATCTCCACGCTTGAGCAACAACACCGCGAACTAGAAGCCAAGCTAGAAGACTATACCCGCCGCTTGCAACGGGAGATCGACGCCCGCAAACAGGCAGAGACAAAGTTTGAACGAATTTTTCAGGCTTCACCCTACCCGATCATTCTCGTTTCGCTGCAAGACAGACGGTGTGTGGAAGTCAATGCTGCGTTCTGTCACCTTTTTGGGTACTTCCGTGAGGAATTGATCGGTCGTCTGACCAGTGAATTTGCCATCTATGCTAATCCGGTGGAACACGATATCGTCCGCCAGCAATTGCTGGCAACGGGTAGCGTGCGTGATCTGGAATGTACGTTTCGCCTCCAGAATGACACAGTCATTACTATTCTGGTGTCGGCTGAATTCATTGATATTGATGGGATTCCCTGCTTTCTGGCAATAGGGAATAATATTACCGATCGCAAACAGGTTGAGGAAGCCCTGCGTCGCAGTGAAGAACGCTGGCAACTGGTGAGTGCCGCCACCCAGGATGCCATTTGGGATGTGGATTTCAGTTTGCGCAAAGGGTTCTTCAGTCAACGCTGGTACGAGATGTTAGGCTACACCGAGCAGGATTTTCCGGGCTACGGTACCGACTTGTTTAATCTCAAAGATTTGATTTACGCCGAGGATTTTGACCGGGTGATGGCGCATGTCCACTCCTATATGAGTCATCAAATCCCCCATTTAGCGATAGAACACCGCATCTGTTGTAAGGATGGCAGTTACAAATGGATTCACGTGCGGGGGCAGGCAGTTTGGGACGAAGCCGGGAAGCCCATTCGGTTAGTTGGTTCTAATACCGATATTACTGCCCAAAAACAGCAGGAAGCCCAATTGTTACAAAGTAAACAATGCTTGCAACGGCAACAGGCAGCATTGATGGAACTAACCAACAATAAGGTTTTCTATAACGGTGACTTAACTGCGGCGCTACAAACGGTGACACAGACCGTTGCCCAGGCACTGGAGATCAACCGCGTTGGTATCTGGTTCTGGAATATTGAAGTGGGTGAAATCTATCTCAAAGATTTGTATGATCGCCAATCCAATCGGCATTCAGCAGGGGACACGCTCTATATGAAAGATTATCCCTGCTATTTTGCCACGCTATTGCAGGGTGAGATGGTTGTTGCCAGTGATGTCTATCAGGACCCGCGCACGCAGGAATTTCGGGAAGCCTGGCTGCTACCCAATCACATTACGTCCATGATGGATGTCCCCATTCACTCAGATGGTACGAT
Source organism: uncultured bacterium (assembly GCA_964524315.1). Classification (GTDB taxonomy): domain Bacteria; phylum Cyanobacteriota; class Cyanobacteriia; order Leptolyngbyales; family Leptolyngbyaceae; genus CAZGDE01. Next base: position 22,321 of record CAZGDE010000047.1, on the reverse strand, counting down.
GATTGGCATTATTTGTGTGGAACACACACACGAACAGCGTCAGTGGACGCTGGAAGAACAAAATTTTGTGAATGGTGTTGCTTCCATGGTTTCGCTCGCGATTGAGGCCAGCGATCGCAAACAGGCTGAGGAAGCTCTGCGTCGCAGTGAAGAACGCTGGCAATTAGCCATTGATGGTAGCCAGGATGCGATCTGGGACTACGATTTGACCACTGGCAACATTTACTTTTCTCCTCGTTGTTTATTGATGACTGGATACACGACTGAGGAGCTATCTAACTTTGAACAGTGGTTAGAGTTGATTCATCCGGACGATTTTTTAGCGTCTCAGTTAGCCCGCAAACGGCACTCTAACCATGAAACTGAATACTACGAATGTGAATACCGCCTCCGGCGCAAGGATGGACACTATATCTGGGTTCATCCCCGGGGGCAGGCACGTTGGGATGAAACTGGCAAGGCAGTTCGCATTCTCGGCTCGGTTACCGATATTACAGAACAAAAACAACGGGAAGAGGCTCTAAAACTGATTGTTCAGGGAACGGCTTCCGCGATCGGGGATGAGTTCTTTTGCTCACTTGTGAAATCCCTGGCGCAGGTGATGGGTGTGCAGTACGCTACGGTTGCCCGTTTTACCGATGCTCAAAAAACACGGGCGCGAATACTGGCATTTTGGGCAGGCAATCAGTTTGAAGAACCGTTTGAATATGACCTAGTCGGTACTCCCTGTGCTAACGTCGCTCAGGGGCGGATTAGCCACTACCCCACTAATCTCCAAGCCCTGTTTCCGCACGATCCATATCTGGTGCCCTTGCAGGCAGAAAGCTATTGGGGGGCTCCCCTGCTGAATTCGAAAGAGGAAGTGGTGGGCATGCTGGCGATCGTAGATCGGGTTCCGATTCCACCGAATCCATCGTTCGAATCGATTTTGCAAATCTTTGCCGCCCGTGCTGGAGCCGAACTAGAGCGGAAACAGTTTGCCGAAGCGTTACAGACGGCAAATGCTGAGATGCAAGCGCTGTTTAATGCGATGGACGATCTTGTGGTAGTACGGAGCGTAGACGGAGTCTGTCAGAAGGTTCTCACTCCCAAAGCCAGCCATCTGTTGTATAAGCCATTGGAGGACATGGTCGGCAGTACTTATGCTGACTTTCCCGCAGACAGTCAAGAACAGATATTAGACTGTATCCAAAAGGCAACCACAACCGGACAAACCGCCTATATTGAATACTGTCTGCCCATTCGGGAAAAGCCTATTTGGTTTGGTGCCTGTGTTTCATCGATTAACCCCGAATCCGTGGTCTGGGTCATACGAGATATCACGGAGCGTAAACGCATTGAGGAAGAAATGCGTTATGCCAAAGAGGTTGCTGATTCGGCTAACCGGGCGAAAAGTGAATTTCTAGCCAATATGAGCCATGAACTTCGTACCCCTCTAACTGCTATTTTGGGCCTGACAGAAGTGTTAGAGGGGGAAGTGTTTGGGCCACTCAATGCGAAGCAAAAATCCCATGTTTGCACCATTGCCCAAAGCGGTAAACATCTGCTGGACTTAATCAATGATCTATTGGATCTGGCCAAAATTGAGTCAGGCAAAATGGAGTTGCAACTCACTCCAACTGGCGTTAAGAGCTTATGTGAGTCTAGCCTGGTGTTTGTGAAAGAACAGGCCCATCAAAAGCACATCCAACTACAGTTAGACCTTGATCCCGATTTGCATATCATGCAGGTGGATGAACGACGGATGCGGCAGGTCTTAATTAATTTGCTCAGTAATGCCGTCAAGTTTACGGCCGCAGGTGGGCAGGTGCGCTTAGAAGTACGGGGCGATCGCCCCAACCAGATCATCCACTTCCAGGTGATTGATACGGGGATTGGGATTGCTCCAGACCAGATCTCCCGGTTATTTTTACCCTTTGTGCAGTTAGATAGCTCGTTTACTCGCCGTTATGCAGGTACAGGCTTGGGCCTGGCATTGGTGCGCCGATTGGCAGAACTCCAGGGAGGTAGCGTTTCCGTAAAAAGCCAGGTTGATCAGGGAAGTTGCTTTACCATTTCTCTACCCTGGCTCACAATGGAAGTTCCCCGCCAGGAGCCACTTTGCCATGACCGCTCTACTGCTGCCTTCGCTCTCTGTGGCAGGGCCCTGTCAGCTCACATTCTTCTAGTAGAAGACAACAAGGCCATTATTCTGACGTTGAAGGACTATTTAGAGTCGCAGGGCTGCCAGGTGACGATCGCCCACAACGGCCAGGAAGCCATCCACAAAGCGCAAACTATCTCTCCCGATGTCATTATTATGGACGTACAAATGCCGGGGATGGATGGGATTGAAACGACCCGCCGCTTACGGACAGAAAAACGGTTTACCGATTTACCCATTATCATTTTGTCTTCTCTTGTGATGTCAGGCGATCAGGAACGCTGTCTGGAAGCGGGGGCAACTGCCTATTTCCCTAAACCAGTCAGTTTGCAGAATTTAGCCCAGGCGATCGCTGAATACTGTTCGACTCCACTTACCAAAAATCGATACAGTAATCAATAACTTATCAGTGAAAGGGCATGATTATGAATCAGAATCACACCGTATTAGTCATCGATGATGAACCAAGTATTTTCGATGTGATTGAGGGAATGTTACATCGGGAAGGATACACGCTTGCCTATATGTCCAGTGGCAAAGACGCGATCGCCCATCTGGATGAGCTACAACCTGATGTAATGTTGCTGGATATTATGATGCCAGAGTTAGATGGGATTGAAACCTGTCGCCAAATCAAGGCAGTGGCACGGTGGCGACCGATTCCTATCATTATGGTGACAGCTCTTTCCTCTAAGGAAGACCTGGCATACGCGCTAAATGCTGGTGCCGATGATTTCCTTTCCAAGCCCATCAACAGTATCGAGTTGCAGGCACGGGTGCGTTCAATGTTACGCATTAAACTTCAATATGATGCCCTGTTGGCAACCCAACGGCTCCGCACGCTCAACTTGTTTGATGCGTTACTCAGTTGAAAGATTGCACAGGGATACTTCCTTGTCACCATTCTCGGTTGCTTGCCTGACGGATGACGGATGGTTGGGAGAACTGATAGTTGATAGAAGGGTGCAGTAGTTTACTCAGTTTCCAGTTCCAAATCTGGCATCAGGCGTTTCAGGTTATTTAATGACTTTCCCTGCCAGGGAATTGCTTTAGATGATTTGACGCGTAGCTTCATCTTTTTCTGCTGGCGTACTTTGATGACGAACTTGGACAGTACATTAATTCCGGAGCTGTTGAGCAATTCCAGGTTCCGCAAATCCAGCGTCAGCAGTGGGGGAAATTTATCTGCGGCTGTATTCAGCAGGTCAACGATCAACCCATAATCTTCGGTTCCACTCAATCGTAAAGTACCTTGAAAGCAGATTGTTTCAGAATCAGTGTCATAAATGACAGAGTAGGTGTCAGTTTTAATGTCCATTCGTCCAGTCCCTGGTTGTGATAGTCGCCATGACTACTGTTCCGCGCTTGCCATTGTAGCGAGAGTGCTACAATCTGTTGCAACAAATGATTCGCTCTATACAAGTAATTGCACCATTGTTTTGACACTCATTTGATTGGGTTGGTTGGTGATTGGTGAAAATTGCCAACCCAGTTTCGCGGAGTAGTCATTGATCATGGTCAGCAACCCTAAGCCTGACCCAGTCGATTCTTCATTCTCGGCATTTCGCTCAAGCTGCAACACATATAATTCATTCGGATCCGAGGAGAGTATCTCTCGAATAAAGGCCTGGAATTTTGCTGCCGTCGGTTGATCAATTGGATTGGTTGCCAGAAACACCAGTTTATCGCGGTACAGATGCAGGCAGATGGAGGTATCGATCGCTGACGACCGATCACTAAACTTCATTGCATTTTCAAGCAATTCATTCGCAATAAAGCTCACACCACTCTTCACCTCGTCACAAATATTTTTTTCGCCATTCTCTGCCTCATTCTTGAGAAAGAAGGTTGAAAAGTAATCTGCCATAAAGTCTGCTGACAAACCGTTATTACGCCAGCGATGCTGTAGTGGTAAAGAACCCGGCGAGAAGGATATTTTCAAATGTTCTTTGGCACTGGGCAGGTTCTTGATGAACTCGCCCAGAACTTGAGTTATTGCTGTCTGGGGCGATCCTTTGGCAGGTATGGATGAACTGTCTGGCAGGGTGACATTGGATAAATTGGCTCCTTCTAGTTTTGCTCCACTTAAACACGTCATAGACAGATTTGCCTGGTCTAAATTAGCACCACGTAAATTGGCATTGGTCAGATTGGCTCCCCGCAGATTGGTATAGTACAAATCTGCGCCGCTCAGGTTGGCACCCTCCAAATCGGCATATACCAGGTTTGCCCCACTCAAGTTAGCACCCAGCAAATTCGCGCTAACCAAATTTGCCCGGTTTAACTCCGCTCCACACAGATTTGCACTTAAAAGCTTTGCCTCCCTTAAATTAATGCCATTTAAATTGGCTCCAATTAACTTACTACTACTGAGGTTGGCCGCACTCAGATTCGTATTTTGCAAAATCGCTCCACTCAGGTCGATCGCGATCAGATTAGAACCCTCAAGGCTCAACCCACTCAGGTTTACCTCTTCAAATTCACGCTGCCCTGTCGCATATTGGTTCAAAAGTTCCTCTGCCTGCATAGTCCTCTCTCTCTTGACAGAAGGTTATAGTCACAGTTCAATCTCTCCCCATAAAAGTCAACGAAGCTGACTTGAATGCTGAAATACCGATGCGGGAACATAGGTGCATGTCCCATACAGTAGGAAAGCCTTGTAAACTACTCTCCTTTAAATTTATACTCTGGCAGAACTTTGAAGGTTTAGATGCCGCCAGATTGGCGATCGCGTGGCAGACTGAAAGGGTTACCTCAGTAGGATTTGGGTCAGGAACAATCGCCATTTCTAAGTTAGGTTAACTCTCCAGTAAAAACCCCTGGGAAATTACCTTCTTCAATCAGAGATAGGGCTGACAGCATCCTTGAAAATACGGAATCAGCCACGAGTTGTTGATAGGTATAATTGCTACTGATAATTCTTGGATGTTCGCTGCAATTAAGTACGCAATTAAAAAAATAAATAATTCTCTTTAAAAGTATATTTGGCAAGTAACTAAAGCTTTTGCAACTATTTTAGTTCAAACATTAGGAGACTGTTGGAAAGATAGAGATGCTACTTGGTTCACTCTAGCTACCTTCATTTCGTTGGGGAACCCTGTCTGACATCCTGCTTGTAACAGTTTAAGTACGGTTGTCAACATCTGCATACTTTCCAATAGTCTGCTAAACTCCGCACAACTCTTTCTGGAAATTGGCCAGGAAAATCAATTGCTTCATCCAGTGAGTTCCAGAAGAATTGGGGGAGTAATAACTGTATCCCCTGCATTCAGTTTGCATTATGAAAAGCAAACCTAAAGAGGACAATCAACCGTCTGAAACTTTAACGATGTCGCTTCATTCCGAAGTATTCAGCATGAAAACCTACATAGCTCAGAACAAATTGCAACAGTTGATAACAAATCCAGCACGGGTTTCAATTCGCACATTAATCATTGTGCCATTTGTGTTGCAAGTTGTGGCAGTAGTTGGGGTAACGGGTTATTTATCATTTCGTAGTGGGCAACGTAGTGTTAATGAAGTAGCGGCACAACTGCGTCAGGAAATTGCCGCCCGCGTGAACCAGAATTTACAAACATACCTGGCTACCCCACATCAAATTAATCAGTTGAACCGGGAGATGATTGATGTCGGTTGGTTGCCAGCCAATTCTCAAACGGAGTGGTTGCAACATCTGCGGCAGCAATTGCAAACGTTTCCTACCGTCGGTTCGATTAATTGGGCGACTGAACAGGGTGAATTCATTGGCATTGGTAGGAATGATAAAGACTCGCTGGTGCTGAATCTGGCAAATCAGGACAATCACTTTGCCTATGAGCAATATGCCTTGAACGATCGCGGCGATCGTACCCAGTTACTAAAAAGTACCCCGAACTACGACCCTCGAACGCGGCCCCAATACAAAGCGGCGGTTGCCGCTGGTAAGGAAACCTGGAGTGAGGTATTTCCCCATATTACGGATCAAATGTTGATTATTTCAGCAGTTGAACCCGTTTATGATTCCCAAAAAAAACTACAGGGTGTGTTACAAACCCGTTTGAATCTGTCGCTAGTTAGCGAATTTTTAAGAACCTTGAAGGTTGGTAAAACTGGACGAACATTTGTGATTGAGCGATCGGGTGCGCTAATTGCCAGTTCTGCAAATGAGTTGCCCTTCCATCGGCATGGTGCCCAAACAGAGAAAATTACCGCTAGCGAAAGCCAGGATCGGTTAATCCAGGCTACGGCCAATCACCTCACGAAACAATTTCCTGACCTGAATCTGATTACTCAGGATCAGCAACTTAGCTTTACCAGCGAGTTAGGACAGCGGCAATTTGTCCAAATCTCACCTTTGAAAGATGCTGAGGGGCTGAACTGGTTGGTGGTGGTGACCATTCCAGAAGCAGATTTCATGGCTCAGATTGACCAGAATAACCGCTACACCCTTATTCTCTGTGGTATTGCTCTGGTTGGTTCCATTCTGGTTGGTGTGCTTACCTCCCATTGGATTACCCGACCAATTTTGCAACTGAAACAGGCCGCTATCTCCCTGGCCCAAGGCAACTTTAACCAACAGCTGAATGTTGACCGCAAAGATGAACTGGGGATTCTGGCCAGTGCATTTAATAGTATGGTGGCGCAATTGCAAGATGCCTTTAATGCGTTAAGACAGACGAATGAAGACCTGGAAAAGCGGGTGCAAGAACGCACCGTTGACCTGGAAGCAGCCCATCACCAAATCCTTTCACTTAACAATAGCTTGAAGGCAGAAAACCTGCGTATGGGGGCAGAACTGGATATTGCCCGCACCCTTCAGCAGATGATTTTGCCCAGAGAACAGGAGTTGCAGGAAATTCCTGACCTTGATGTGGCTGGCTTTATGCAGGCCGCCAATGAAGTCGGTGGCGATTATTATGATGTGCTGACGAGTAATAATGGACTGGTCAGAATTGGGATTGGTGACGTTACAGGACATGGTTTGGAAAGCGGCGTGTTAATGATCATGGTGCAAACTGCCATTCGCACATTGCTGGCTGCAAATGAGCGCGACCCGGTGAAGGTGCTGAATACGCTGAACCAGGTAATTTATGACAATGCGCAACGGATGAATACGGATAAAAATCTGTCCTTGCTACTACTCGATTATGCTGATGGGCGAGTCTGTCTCAGTGGCCAGCATGAAGAAATGATTGTTGTCCGAGCAAATGGTGATGTTGAACGGATTGATACGGTTGATCTGGGTTTCCCGATCGGTTTAGTGGACGACATCGCTGATTTTGTGACCCAACGCCAAATTGATCTACGTGTCGGTGATCTCGCCGTTCTTTATACCGACGGGATTACAGAAGCCGAGGGCCCAGACCATACTCTGTATGGTTTAGATCGATTAGTTGAGACAATCAAAAACAACTATCATGCTTCTGCTAGTGGTATTCGACAGTGTATTGTGGAAGATGTGCGATCGCACATTGGTAATCAGATTGTGCATGATGACATTACCTTAGTGATCTTGAAGCAAAAATAAAATGGGTATCCTGGACGATGCAATGCAAGATTCAAATTCCGAATTGAATCGACTTCGCCAGGAAGTTGAACAACTCAAACAGGACAAAGCCGATCTCGAATGTTTATTAGAAACAGTTATTACCCATAGCGACATCATTGAGGGACAACTTTATCAACTCAATACTCAACTTAAATCTGCCATTGTCGATCGCCAGCAGGCAGAAGTAGCCCTGCGCGAACTCCTGCAAAAACTCCTGCAAGAAAAAGCAGATCTGGAAATCTTACTGGAAACCAGTAATGTGCATGGCGATGCGATCGAAGATATCCTGCACGAAAAGCTTCTATCAGCAACCCATCAAGCCGTTACCGATGCTCTTACAGAACTGGCTAACCGTCGTCGCTTTGATGAATATCTCGATCAGGAATGGGATGCATTGGCCAGAACTCAAAGACCGCTGTCTATGATCTTGTGCGATATTGATTATTTCAAGCAATATAACGATACCTATGGGCATCAAGCGGGTGATTTATGTTTGCAGGCCGTCGCTGGTGCAATCCGTACTACCATACATCGTCCGCGAGATCTGGTAGCCCGTTATGGCGGTGAAGAGTTTGCCTTAGTATTACCAGAAACCAGGTTGAAAGGAGCCTTGTACATAGCACGGTCAATTCTACTAGCTGTCCGCAACTTACATGTCATTCATGATGGTTCCTGCATCAGTAACTATGTGACGGTGAGTTTGGGTGTGACGTGCCAGATACCGACTCGTAACCTTCATCCAACTTCCATTACCTTGATTGCCGATCGCGCTCTTTACCTGGCTAAGCAGCAGGGGCGCGATCGGCTGGTCTACTGTATGGATGCGGAATCCTGTACTGAATTCCAACCAGAATAGGGAATTAGAAAAGCCGCATTCCCCGTGCCAGAATCGCTGCAAACAAGGGAATAAGGGTGAACCCAAGTAGTTCTCCCCGGATGAGCCAGCTCAAGAGGTGTACCTGGGATAACTCTAAATCAGGACGCTTGTTATCCTGTAATCCCTTAATCCAGGAGAGAAAAGAAAACGTGGGGTAAAGAGACAATAAACTCACCAGAATAAACAGCCCAATTTTGATGTAAAAAACTGGGCTACCAAGGTAATAATCTGTCCCCTTGCCAAAGTAGATGACCCGCAGAATCCCGGTAATCAGAACCATTGTGGCTGATAAACCATAAATGGCATCTGCTACCAGGACTTTCCAGGCTTCCGCCACGCTGAGATCCTGTTTCAGGGTTTGACTTTCGACCACTAATGCGCCAAAGGCCACCAGGAAACCCAAATAATGCAGATATGCCGTAACAGCACTTCCCCACATGGTTTCTACTTACACCCACAGGCGTCAGCGTGGTCATGTTCGGCATCATGGGTGTGGGCGTGTCCATGTTCTTCGGGGGTTCCGGTCACTAGCGAACCAACCAGGTAAGCTGCGACGGCGGCATCGGGGTCTGTTTCAGAAGTCACAATGGGCTTAATTCCTTTGGCTTCTAAACGACGGGCCAAGCCACTGCCCATACTGCCACTGATCAAGACCTGCACATTGTCTAATGGGTGTGGTTCGCTTGCCGGTGTGGCATGAAAACTCTGGTTCTTGTTTAACTGTAAGAGTTCCTTCGTTTGCACTGCTGGCAGGTCAAGCTCATAAACCCAGAACTGTAAGCAGTGACCGGCATGTCCAGTGATATCGGTTTGATTGTTACTAGAAACAGCAATTCTCATGGGCAAAGTTCCTGATTCATGGAGGTAGTAGATTTTGTCGCAATACCCCTGGGGCTAGTCCACGTTCCCCAAAGCTCCCTTAGTATATCTAATCAACTATACAGTAGTAAAGTGATTTTTGCGTGGAGGGCGGCAATCAGGAAGGCTTCTGCTGGACTAAACATAACAGGCTTAATCTGTCAGTGATAGTACTGAGTGAATCTGCTGTGGTACGGTCGTGGTGCTACCGAGACAGGCTTTGATGTTTCCACGATGGGCGCAATGAGAATGGCGCAGTAATCTGGAGATGGGCAGGAAAGATGCCGTTGTAACCATGACTCATACTTTCCCGCAATCCCTGGACGGACTACTCCGCTTTGTCATCAGGATTTGCTTCTGTGTCGGCGGCGGAGCAGTTTTGCGTGTCTCACCCTGTAGAACCTATGCCAAATCTGTTACAGCCAGTTAAGCACCCACCCGTTGTACCGTCATACCCTACAGCAAGGCGACCCATCGGCTTTTGGGTGCAGCCGACGCTGCAACTGGGCTTACTCTGGCTGGCCTATAGTGAAGTTGGTTGGCTGTTAAGCGCTTACCATGCCCCGAAACTCGTGTGGGTAGGAACGCTGACCATGACATTTTATCTGGCCTGGGCTGGCACCAATGCGATCGTTCTATCAACAATTTGGGTTGTGGCTGTTCTCTCCGTCAGTGCCATTCGCCATGCCTGGATGTGGCATGTGCCGCGTCCCGTTTACCAGGTGGAGCCGTTCACCCTTTTAGTCATCTGGTTGCTTTCGCTGGGACTGATAGGACTCACAGCGTTAGTGCATAAAAAACTGCGATATCGGTGCGATCGCGCCCAGGTTCTCTACAGGATCACGCTTGCTATCTGGTTTGGGCTAACCTGTGGCTTGCTGATGTACGACTACCTGACCTTTCCCCTCCTGTCACCTTAAGGGCAAGAATTGCCATCACCGGGTTACTTAATTCACGCTCCTTAATTTCCTCTAGCTATGACTACTCCTTTCGCGCAACGAACTCCTGAATACTACATAGACCGTCTCGATCCGGACGTTTTGGCATCGTTTAACGCGCAACAGTTGGCTGTGATGCATTCCCTGTTAGATGCAGCTATCAGCAAACCATCACCCAAAATCATTGACCTGCGATTGACCGTCGATCTGATTTTCTCTCGCTTCTTTATAGTCCTGTTTGTCGGTAAAGATCGGCGGCAAACGAGCCGTCCCCAGTTCGTGACAAGGACTACCCGGATCGCCAATCTCATTGCCGCAACGATTTTGTTAGTCGGGTTGAACCTGACAGTCAGTGCATTCATTTTTTTCACGGCCTATTTGCTGAAATCAGCCCTGGGCATAAACCTATTTCCCTCCTCCATTGGCCAGGTGCTTGAGGGTAGGAATTCTAGCGACTTGCCGTATCAGTAATGTCATTGGGCGATATCTGCCCGTGCTTGAACAGTCAGGTACATAAAGCTGTATTGACTGAGAGTTGCTTGAAGTTTTTTAACCTTAGTATTTTAATTCTTACGTATGCGGCAATTCTGGAGTAACGCTAACATAAGATTCGTATGCAAAAAGATACAGAAGTCTTGCATACGAATGGTTATGTCACTCATCCAACTACGTAATAACAGGATAAACAATGTCGGCTCCAATGCGTCCAGAGGAAAATTTCTTTTGCCAGAGAGTCCAGGACAACAGTGAAATTAACCTAGAATTTGAAACCCTGTTAGATTATCTGAAACATAGTTGTGGCTGTGATTTAACCAGCTATAAACGCTCCAGCCTGATGCGGCGGTTTCAGCATCGGATGCGAACGCTTCAAATTAATACGTATCCGTGCTACTTGCAGTATCTCAAAGCCCATGCACACGAGTATCTCGCCCTCCTTAATGATGTCTTAATTAACTGTACGGGCTTTTTTCGCGATCGCGACACCTGGGAGTATCTAGCTACAGAAGTCATTCCTACTATCATTGCCCGGAAACGATCCGATGCGTCCATTCGGATCTGGAGTGCCGGTTGTGCCGCAGGTCAGGAGATTTACAGCATCTTGATCCTGCTGGCAGAAGCCTTAGGTCTGGAGGCGTGCTTGCAGCGAGTTCAGTGTTTTGCGACGGATGTTGATGAGTCAGCTCTTTTGCAGGCTCGTCAAGCTACCTATAGCCATCGGGATGTAATGGGCATTGATCCCGATCTGCTCAAAAAATACTTTGAACCAACCGAAACTGGCTATATCTTTCACCCGTTGCTGCGCCGCACGGTTGGGCTCTCCCACCATGACCTGACGCAAAATGCTCCCATTCCCAGTATTGATCTATTACTGTGTCGTAACGTTTTGATGTATTTCAATCCGGACGCGCAAGCTACTATTTTGTCTCGTCTGCACCTGGCGCTGGCAGATGGTGGCTTCCTCTGTGTGGGGCAGACAGAAATGTTAATCCATTACCGGCAAACGTTTACCCCAATTAATCGGAGACAAAGAATTTATACGAAGGCATTAGAGCTAGATCTGGATGACTATCGTTCCGTTACGACTCTGACACCCTATCAGCAACCAACGAAGGTGTTACCTGAACAAAGACATTTTTGGAAAGCTGCTTTCGAGAACAGTCTTTTACCTTATCTTGCAGTTGACGTGAATGGTGACCTGATAGATGTCAACGAACAGGCACGTACTATGTTTGGCTTAACAGCTAATGACTGGAAGCGCCCCTTTGCAGAACTAGAACTGGCGCAGTTGATCAGTGCAAGCACATCAACCAACATTTTTCACTCGCAACAGCACCTCACTATATCGAAAGATTTTATGTGGGTAACAGAGACGGGCATCCGGTATTTTGACGTTCACAGCTCACGCATCCTTGCTCCTAATAATGATTTATTAGGAGTAATGTTGACGTTCATTGACATAACGCATTACAAGCAGCGTATAGAGGAATTAGAGGCTACTTGCTCAGGTTTGGCCGATGCCGCTCAAACACTGGAAAACAGGAATTTGGAACTGAAAATGGTTTACGAAGAGTTAGCGAGTGTGCAGCAAGAGCTACAGTTTGCCTATCCTCAAAGGCGTTGCATTGATCAGGATCGGTAGTGACTTTGTCAGGCATCTTTTGCTGGTTGGTAAGCACTTTGCGGTGTATCAGCGAGGCCAACCAATGACCTTCGAAAAGTCAGTATTTTTTAGAGTAGCCTGGTCAAAACGGGCACTTGTGATATTGGCTCCCCGAAAGGAGGTTCCTGACAGGTGGCTAATGTCATAACCGGCCGTATGCAGTGCGCAAATGGCAAACAACACATACACTAGCGACAATCCACCTAAGCCCGCACCCCATCCAAGGCGGCCTACATGGAAACAGGTCATTGCCACTGTCCATATCAAAAAAGCAAAGCCATAGGCGGCAACCGCACCCATTACGAGAATGACAATGGGCATGGGGCGACGGGCGATCGCACTCAAAACTGCCACTAATCCAGCCATGACAACGGCCCCTGAGATCGCCCCCTGCACGTTGTAACTGAAATAGCTTCCCACATAGAAAAAGCCCATTAACGCCCCGGAACACAGACCGGATAGATACATCCCGCACTCACCCACCTGAGACTTTAACCCCACCAATCTCCGGCTCGCCGCACCGATTCCCGCTATCCCCGTAAATAGGTGCAGCATCACCACAGATACCCAGGTTGATTGGGCAGCAGTTTCCCCCAGGGCTGCAAATACCATACGGGCAACCCCATTGGCTGACACCAGCGCACCCATTCCCGCCAACACAATGGGCAGAAGTATCTGGCGGTGAGTTTGCCCCGTTCTGACCCGCGCGAAATTCGCGGCTACCAATTGAGCCCCGCTAAAGTCGCAGCCCCGAATATCAGAACCACTAAAGTCAGCACCATTCAGTTGTTGCCCCCGAAATGACCGATTTCGTAAATCACGATTGCTAAAATTGAGAGAAGCTAAATCAGTCATACTGCGAATCGTATTGAAGCTGGGAATCGTGTTGAAGAAAGTAGGACGGCAATGGCAGGTGATTGTCACAACAGTTCTGATGCTGCCTTTGATTCTATATGCCCTGTTGTGTTTTCAGCGACCTCCCCAGACTCCAATTCAGCAAACCCTTTTTCCAGGCATTCGCTACGAACGGCAGGTGTATTCAGTTCCCCGCCCCTACGTACTGCACCTGATCACAATCGATTTAACAACACCCGGAATCCGGGCATTTGTCACCCCCGGACGCACCATAGAGCAGAAAGGTGAAACCATCGCCCGCACTACATCCAGGTTTTTGCAAGAATTTGAGCTGAAATTGGCAATCAACGCTAACTACTTCTATCCATTCCGTGAAAAGGCACCGTGGGATTTTTATCCCCATGCGGGCGATCGCGTCAATGTGTTAGGCCAATCTATGTCTAATGGGAATTCCTATGCGTCACCGCAAGCTGATTGGCCTGTATTATGCATTTCGCCCAGTAACCGGGCCCACATTGCAACAACGGGCGAATGTCTTCCCCATACTGCCCAGGCCGTTGCGGGTCGAGACCTATTGATTATTAAAGGCGTTCCTGTCACCGCTCAGCGAGAGGCTGGGGCGGACAAACCCTATCCCCGTACTGCCGTTGCCGTTAATAAGACAGGAGAAACACTCTGGTTGGCGATCGTGGATGGCAAGCAACCTTTATACAGCGAAGGGGCGACTCTCGCAGAGTTAACCATCATCCTGCAACAATTAGGCGTTGAAACCGCACTCAATTTAGACGGTGGCGGTTCAACGACACTTGTTGCTCAAATTGGCTCAAAAACAATGCTGTTGAATGCCCCCAGTCATACGAAAATTCCGATGCGAGAACGCCCAATTGCGAATCATTTAGGGTTCTATTTCAGTAAAGAGTCTGGCTAAAGCCTTTCTAATTTCAAGAACACGTAGCGTCAACCTTAACTCAACATTCCGGGCTTTGTCATATGCAGAACCTTGCCATACCAGATACGTTAGAAGGATTGATGGTTGCATACCGTGATTAAGACTCTGGTTATTCTACTGGTCATGGCAGTTGTGATCGCCATAATTGTTTTAAATCCTGTGCTGGTGAGTTGGCGACGCGATCGCCTCAAACAACGCCCATTCCCTCAAATGTGGCGGGCAGTTATGGAGCAAACTCTACCGTTTTACTCCCGCCTGTCGCTTGACCAACGACAACGATTGCAGGGCCACATCCAGGTTCTCTTGGCGGAGAAACAGTTTATTGGTTGTGGTGGATTACAGGTGACGGAAGAAATGAGAGTCACGATCGCCGCCATCGCCTGTTTATTATTACTGAATGAACAGGGACAAAATTTTCCCAAGCTGCGATCGCTCCTGATTTATCCAACTGCTTATCGAGTGGATACAACCAGGACGATAGACGGTTTGATTGTCGAGGAAAGCCAGGAAACAAGGCTGGGAGAATCCTGGAATGTCGATCAACTGGTGTTGTCATGGGATTCTGTGCAGTGGGATAGGCGACACTGGCAGGATGGTCACAACGTTGTCTTGCATGAGTTCGCCCATCAGTTAGATCAGGCTTCTGCTCAAACCATCGGCGTCCCAATTTTATCTAACCGGGCCGATTATGCGATTTGGATGCAAGTAATGACGCAGGCATTCGAGCAACTCTGTCGAGAGGTTGAACGGGGCGCTAAAACAGTCATAGATCCCTATGGGGCGACCAATGGAGCAGAATTTTTTGCTGTTGCTACTGAAACTTTCTTTGAGAAACCCCGTTCGTTGTTAAATCGACATCCTGCTCTCTACGAGCAGTTACGGCGGTACTATCAACTTGATCCAGTGCAATGGATTTGAGCATTGTCGGCATGACAGGGGCCAGCGATGGTAGAAGTTTACCTGCCTGTTGACGCAAGAAACGGGTGGTTTTGGGGCGATGGCGTTAGTAGAGTAAGGAAATGCAAGATTTCCTGTATTTTGCCTGTATGAATTTGATGGATGATTCAGATATTGACGCTGAAGGCTATGACCGGATTGTGCGGGCGATCGCATTTATGCGTCAGCATCGCCAACTCCAACCTGATTTAGCGACCGTTGCCCAAGCTATTGGCCTCAGTGAATACCATTTTCAACGGCTATTTACTCAATGGGCGGGCATTAGCCCTAAAAGGTTTTTGCAGTACTTAACCATTGAATATGCCAAAACGCGAATTAACCAAACTAAAAATTTGCTCGATCTGACCTTAGATGTGGGTTTGTCCAGCCCAGGACGGTTACACGATTTGTTTGTGAACCTGGAGGCAATGTCCCCTGGGGAATACAAAGCTGGGGGCGCAGGTTTACAGATCCGTTATGGGGTGCATGATACACCTTTTGGGAAAGCGCTGATTGCCAGAACGGATCGTGGTATTTGTAACCTGCATTTTTGCGATGTCACGGCTGAGGTAACGCCTGAGCAGGTTCTACGACAATCCTGGTCAAAGGCTGAAATTATTCACGATCCGCAAATAACTCAACCCCTGCAGGCGCAGATTTTTGCTGCGGCCACCTTCAATGATCCAAAGCCACTCACACTAATCGTGAAAGGAACTAACTTTCAAATTCAAGTTTGGCGGGCACTGCTCAAGGTGCCCTTTGGCGGTATGACGACCTATCAAACCATTGCGGCAATGATTGGTCGTCCCACCGCGAGTAGAGCTGTCGGCAATGCTGTTGGTAGCAATCCCGTTGGCTATCTGATTCCATGTCATCGGGTACTGCGGGAATCAGGCGAACTGGGTGGTTATCGTTGGGGCTTAGAGCGTAAAACGGCTGTTCTTGGTTGGGAAGCTAGTCGGGCGATTGGCGATTAAGGCCGATTGGGACTGGTGATTTGGTTCCAGGCGCGAATGATCTGTTGCAATTTAGGGGGCGTTTGGTCTTGAACCATATCGACATACTGCATGCCCTGTTGACGACCAGGAGTGATGAGGGCGATCGAGAAGTAATCAGCGCCGATACTGGCAGAATAATTAAAGCCTAAGAAGTCTTCAAATTCATTCTGTTGCAGCGTGTTGATAAACGTCCGCATCTGGTCAGGTGTTAATTTGCGGATTAGCGTTGGTACAGTTGGGTTTTGGCGACGGAGATCAAACCGTAACACCTGCCCATCCCGTTGGAGTACAGTTTTGTAAGACTGCCCTGCAATGCCGCCGCTGCTCAGAGATTGAAAGATAATGTCTCGGGCTGGTAACATGCCGGGATCGGGTTGCCAGAAGGAAGGGATAATCGAACCTTTGGCGCTTGTCGTTGGATTCCGTTTAACGCGGGTTGCATATTGATCCAGGTGGTACACCGAGTATTGTTGTGGCCCGGCAACAATGACTTGCCAGCCAGGAATCCCTATCATCGTACAGGGAGTATTGGGCCCGGCTATACCCAGACATCCATCCCATGTTTGAGGTCGTCCAGCCACAATTCGGAGTTGACTAATTGGCACCCCCAAATCGAGTGATGCGATCTCCAGGACTTTCTGCCCGACTGCCTGGGGAAGGGAACCAACATTGTTCGTACTTTCTAAACGAATAGATTGCCCAGTACTATCCGTGCGATAGAACCAACGGGAGTTTGCATGCCGCACTTCGACCCGCCAACCATTCACCATCATTGCTCCACAGCCTTCTTCCGGTCGACCTAATCCCAGACAGGTGTCAGACCAGGACTCGCGGCTGAAAGCGGCGACACTCAGTTGGTTGATGGGCAGGCGTACCTGGCGGGAATGGGCCTGTAAAACTGCTCTTCTAATGTGGTTGGGTAAGCGATTGGGGGTAGTGGGACGGATGGCCGGTTGTTGCCCCAGTAAAGTTGGGCCAGGTGAAGCGGGCTGAGCCTGGGTGGAGGTTGCGTTCAGCAGTGGTAGCCCAGTGGTAAACAGGCTAATCATGGAAACCATCGCCACACTGGATTTAAGGGACTGAAATACTTTGCCGGATGGACAAAATTTCATTGGGGTAACTCCGAACAAAAATGAATAATACTGCGATAAACTTCTCTAACCTTAGCCACGCAGCTAGATGCCCCCATGCGTTGTTACAGAAATTGGAACAGGTGTTTTAGCTCATAATGCGCCCAGAGCGGTTTCAAATTTTGGAACACTCTCTCGGCAAAGTATCGCTGCGGCTACTATCGAATCACCCCCTAGTGATGGTTCCCATGAAACGTATCATTCTGTTTGGACTGCTCGCCTGTTTTGCTGCGGGCAATGCGACGCAACGACTGGTTTTGTCGGAGTCATGGCGATCGCAACCTGCAATGGCTGCCAGTCCCGCTACCAGTTCTGTATTAAGGCAGCATCGGGATGTGTTTTACCTGAGCGATCGCTTTGGTTTTCGGTTTGTTGCGCCCAGCCAACACGTCATCACGCCAGCCGAAACTATCCCTACCACCCAGGCTGTGAAGCCATTACAGGTGTTGGAAGTCTGGCAACAGGCAGATTTTCTCAACCGTGCGTCCCTCCCGCAAACACCGCCGATTATCCGCATTGTGGTGTATGACAATGCTAAACGGTTGCCATTGGCTCAGTGGAAAGGTGAACTGAGTCGCAATGACGATCGCCCCATTACGGTCGCGGGTCAACGGGCGATCGCCTACACGTCAACAGGTTTGTATGAATCTGACAATGTGCTGCTGGGGAGCCCCGATGGCCGTTATGTGTTTCGCCTAACTGTTGGTTATATTGATACGAATGATCCGATCAGGAAGGTGTTTCAGGAGATAACGACCAGCTTGGTTTTTGATGTCAGCCCCGATGCTAAATCGGCTACTAAATGGCGCATTAACTACAGTCGTTTGCAAAACCTTCTGCTGGCGAAAAATTGGCAGGCGGCGGATTTAGAGACACGGGCAATTTTGCAGCGTTTGGCTGGTTCCAGGGGCGATCTATTATTTAGTAGTAAGTCTGTCCTGCCTCGAATTTCTTTGACCGATCTCAAAACCATCGATACGCTTTGGGCAAAAGCCAGTGGTGGACGATTTGGCTTTAGTGCGCAATACCGCATTTGGCAGCAAGTTGCCAAAGGTTCTGGCAATGCCAAAACTCAAACGGAACGGTTTGCCCAACGGGTGGGATGGCGGCGTGCCCGGCCCTTGCCTGAAAATAATCCAATTGGTGTGGAAGTAGGGGGAACCGGGTGGCGACTTGATACTGAATTAAATTATACCTCTGCTGCACCAGTGGGGCATTTGCCCTGGGTTGGCGTTTCATCCAGTCGTTTGACTGATATGTTGAATGAGCGATCGCTGGGCTGTGGTAGTTGCACGATTGATGCGATATACCTGACGAGCGATCGCTACCTTGATTATCTGCCTGCTTTCTTTACAAGATGGCGTGGGGTGCCAAAATGAATGGTGAACACTATGAATGATGAACACCAATCTTTACTGCTAATGTTGACTGTTTATTCTGAACCACAAAGAATAACGTTCTATCCGTTATGGTATTAAGGTTTAGGGACTATACAACCTGTTTAGCCGAATTTGAACAGACAATCTGGGTTATGTGTCCCCGGTGTAATCAGCCCGTGTTATCCCGTTGTTTGGATGAACAGGTTACCTGGCGGATTGCCTGCTCCCACTGTAGCTATACGCGATCGGCATCACGGATTGGTAAGCGACAGAAGCCGATGCCCTGGTGGAAGGGCAATTGGTGGACGGAATATCGCAAATACGACGGTGCGGTAGACCCCTTATTTGGTCTGCCGCTCTGGCTACAGGTACCTTGCTGTGGCGAAGTTTTGTGGGCTTACAACGAAGCCCATTTGGATTTTCTGGAAACCTATATCAGGGCCACAATCCGAGAACGTCAGGGATATAAGGGCAATCATCATGGCATTGCGATTCGATTGCCCCGGTGGATGAAGTTGGCTCGTCATCGGACTGCAATTTTGAGGGCGACGCAGCATTTACGCGATCGGTTGAAGAGTTAGAACTGCTAACGCATAGCAGTTCTAAATTATTTGTGGATATTGCTCCTTTACTGGTCATTGGTCATTGACGCTCGCTCTCTTCTCCTTTGGGAGAAGGGTTGGGGATGAGGGTTGCATGATTGTTGGCACAACAAGTCTCCTGAATACGCACTAGGTTCTGGTTCTTGGCAAGGTGGGCTTGCCGAGATAGGTTACAAACTCTCAACAATCACCTCTATTGTGTAAAAAACATTACTGAACGGGGCATACTACCTATCTCTATATCTCTTAATACATTAAAATCCGTAGCGATTAGTTGTTTCACTCCATACTCATGCCAAAAACGATCAATAGCCGCGTAAAAAACCTGAGCAAAATGCGTCGCAGTAGCCTTGCCGATCATCTGCATTACAGGTTTGACAACTTTATGTCCAGAGGCACGGTTGCCCTGGTTAGTGGGCTGGCGTTAGTTTCGTTAGTCTTTATCATTGCCATGGCAGTATTGGTAAGCCTGTCCGGCGTGGCACCGGAGGGTAGCGATCGCCTGGATCTACCAGAATCGCTCTGGAGCGTGCTGATGCGTACCCTTGACTCCGGTACCGTTGGTGGCGATACGGGTTGGGGGTTTCGCCTGACCATGTTGCTTGTGACGTTTGGTGGCATTTTTGTCGTCAGTACCCTGATTGGTCTACTCAGTAGTGGCATTGATGCCAAACTAGAAGACCTTCGTAAGGGCCGCTCACGGGTGATTGAAACGGATCATATTGTTATTTTGGGTTGGTCACTCCAGATTTTCACCCTCATCTCTGAATTGGCGCTGGCAAATGCTAACCGAACCAGTACCTGCATTGTTATCCTGAGTGAGATGGATAAAGTGCAGATGGAAACTGAACTTTACGATACGCTAGGAAGATTACCCCGCATTCGGTTGGTTTGTCGCACGGGTAGCCCCAGCAGTATGGTAGATCTGGGCCTGGTGAGTATTCAAACGGCACGTTCAATCATCATTCTAAATTCTGCCCATGAACAAGCAGATACTCAGTTGGTGAAAACACTGTTAGCGATTACGAATATTCCACGTGCCATTTCTCAGCCTTATCACATCGTTGCCCAGGTGCAAACGCCTAAGACTCTGGATGTCATTAAACTGATTGGACGGAGTGAGATCGAACCCCTACTGATCAATGACCTGATCTCACGTATTGTGGTGCAAACCTGTCGGCAATCAGGCTTATCCATTGTCTATATTGAATTGCTCAACTTTAGTGGTGATGAAATTTACTTTAAAGCGGAGCCTGCTCTGCAAGGGAAGACCTATGGTCAGGCCCTTTTGTCCTATAACAATTCTGCAGTGATTGGCATTCAACATGCTGACGGATCGGTGCAATTGAATCCACCCACCGATACCCTGCTACAAGCCGATTCTCAACTGATCTTAATCAGTGAAGATGACGATACGATGCATCTTTCTAGCCACGGTACTCCTCCCGTAGATCGGCAAGCTTTGCGGGTGGCAGAACCCGTTCCAGGTAGTGCAGAACATACTCTCATCCTGGGGTGGAGCGATCGCGTCTGTAATATCATTGAGCAACTTGACCACTACGTTGTACCGGGTTCTACCGTAATGGTCATGGCCGATTTGCCACCCACAGAGGTTGATCTATCAACGGCGACCCTGCCACTCCAGAGACAAACGGTGAGCTATCAGCAGGGAAACCCAATGGATCGAGCGGTGTTAGAAAACTTGCACCTGACTGAATACGATCATATAGTTGTCCTCTGCGATCCCACGTTAGACCCGGAACAGGCTGACGCCCAGACTTTGGTAACCCTGCTTCACTTGCGCGACATTGCCGATCGCCATCACCATGATTTTCAGGTTGTTACCGAAATTTTAGATGTCCGGAATCAATCTCTGGCTCAGGTGGCACGTCCTGATGATTTCGTTATTAGTGAGCAGATTGTTAGTTTGATGCTGGCACAGGTTTCTGAGCAAAAAAATCTCAATGCTGTGTTGACCGATCTCTTTAATGCCGACGGCTCAGAAATTTATCTCAAATCCGTCGAGAGTTACGTTGCCCTTGATTATCCGGTCAATTTCTATACAGTGGTTGAAGCAGCCAGACAACGGGGAGAATCGGCGATTGGGTACCGACGTCAAGTAGATGCTAATAATATGGCAAAGTCTTACGGTGTGGTGATTAATCCACCCAAAGATCAACTCATTGAGTTTCAGACGGAAGATGTCATTATTGTGTTAGCCGAAGCTTAACGATATTCGCTGCAATCCAAAATCGTTGTGTATGAAACCTATTCTTTTTCTTTTCATCAAGTGTCTTTCTACGATCTTGATGACAGGTGCGATCGCCTTGGAGTTCTGGTACTTTCAGGCTGCAGCGACGTCAGGTCAACAATTGGCGATACCATCAATTGTGCTATGGGGCGCACATTTTGTTCTGGTTGCCCATGGTATCGAGGGGGTGGTCGCCGCTGTTTATGCTGTGCGTCAGCAGCGATCGCCCTTCTTCTATGCCATTTATACTTTCTTTGTGGGTACGGTCGGTTTAATTGAACTATCGATCTCTAACCCAAAGGTCAGTGAGTGAAATTCAGGTTAATTGCATACTACCGCTTGCTCCATGAAGGTTCCCTGCTCCCCAGTCTAAATGCTAGAAACGCAAATAATTCACATACTCTCTGGATAGAGAGTATAAATTTTTCCCCTATTTCAGGCACTCTGAAAAGTGCGAGCAGGTTGCAGAAACGTCAGGGTGTGCGATTGCAGGCTTCATAAGGAGCGAACCGGCGCGAAAATGCCTGTGGTGGTGGTGCCAGTGTTGCCGTCAGTAGGGTTCCCAGTATACTAAAACAGCAATCTTTATTCGACTTGTGTCTATCTGATGCAACATGTGGTTTTCTGTGATTTTGATGGCACAATAACGGCGATCGAGACGTCTGTTGCCATGTTCAAACGGTTTGCACCAGATATTTCCAGTCAGTTATTGCCGCA
>CAZGDE010000046.1:0-25241 GCA_964524315.1 uncultured bacterium | reverse complement strand
AAACGAAGGAGCCATCTTTGGCGACATAGCTCAGCAAGTAAAACTCATCCTTTTTTAATGATACGGCGACCACCGAGATCTACACCGGCTGTTGCTGTCAGGTCAAGATTGGTCGCGGCTGTAACCGATAAGCTACCCTTGGAACTAAGTGATACCTTGTTGATTCGATCATCAAGTTTCAACTGATGTCCATTATTAGATGTCAGTTCAATATATTGTTGCTTGTCGTCCAGACGCAAATAATGGCCACCTTTGGTGCGGACCTCAATATAGCGATCGCTATCGTTCAAATAAACCTCATGTCCGTCGGCAGACGTGAGATGAATCCCGGCCTGACTATTGCCTTTATCTTCTTCAATAAATTGCAAAATGTGTTTGGTACGGGTTTTAAAGGTACGTAACCGCACGCCACCATTTTCAACAACCGAGTCTTCGACCTTTTCCGGGGGCTGATTCAGTCCATTCCACAGGCCACCAATGACAAAGGGCCGGTGTATATCACCATGTTCAAACCCAACCAGGACTTCATCATCCTTTTCTGGTAAACAGTCAAAGCCGCGATCGCCACCTGCCCCGATTGCCACAACCCTTGCCCAATCGCTGACATGCTCCTCTGTTAGGGTGGGGAATTTCACCCGTACCCGGCCCAAATTTTCCTTATCCTCATTGTCAGTGACGATACCAATCAGGAATGTTTGTCCTGGTTGTAACTGTTTGGATGGTGCAATCAGGGACAATAAATTACCACCACGTAATCCCCGCACACTAAAGGCCGTGCGGTAAACCCGCTCGATATAGGTATGGTGTGTTTCGGTGATGTAGTATTGACCCTCATACTTACCCATTAAATCCCCTTTAATATCGACCACCCGTCCCGGACGAATGTCGGGATGTCCCTGAGCTACGGCATCGGCATGGACGAATTCATCTGATAGTTCATTGAACAATGCCTGAGCCATGTCTTCGGCTTCCTCATCGGAGGCGATTGGTTGATCGACCACAATTAGTTTGGGGGCAGCAGGTTTTTGCTGAAACGCCGAACTGGTATCCTTCCCGTCGCCGTAGCCTGTTTCTGTCAAAATTTTGGCCGATTTGCGATTTGCCACGATCGCCCGCCTTTGTTTGTAATCCCAACCCCGTACTTCGACCTCGCCCACCTGTTCCGCGCTACTGATCCGCACCTGAAAACTATCCAGTCCTTGCATCCATTTCAGTTCTAGCGAACGATCTTTCTTGGGTTTGCGGAAGTGCAATTTACCATCCTGAACAAATAGTTCAAACCCGATGCGGCTTGCCCGTTCCCGCAGGAATTCGATGTTGGTTTGGTTTTCCTGAAACACGTAGGCATGGGGTGTGCCACTACTATCAAGGGTGCCAGTTTGAATTCCGGCTTCCCCAATAATCTTTGTGACGATGTCTGTATCTGTCATGTTTTGGAAAGAACGATTGTGATGCCCCCGATACAGCCGATGGGAGGCATCATACCCACGGATAATGATAGGAGCCTGGGAGCCGGAGGTAAAATGGGTTTCAATGGCCGTTACTTCTCCGGAGAGTAGCCAGTCTGTTTTTTGCGCGTTATATTCCTTTGATTCTGTCGCACTATTGGTAAAACCAATCCGGATGGATTTACCAATGGCAAAGCGTGGTTCGTGTTCCCAGAACTTTGTATCAGTCTGTCCCGGTAAGGCGGAATTTCTCACAACAATGGTGAACATGCCGGACAGGTGTAAGCTCTCCTCGATCGCAATTTGCAGAATGTCATCGAGCAGCTTTTGGGGGGCGGGTTCGCCGTTAATTTCCAGTTTCGGTCTTGCCGTATAAGTGGATTCTGGCATGATGTTTTCTCAACGGACTATTGAAGCAATGAACTACTGCAGGAGCGGTCTACCCTGACTGGTTCGTTGTGACTGGCTTACATTCGGCGTTCCCTGGGCGGGGCGGGGTGTGCTGTCATCCACCTGTTCCAGAACTAGATCTAAAATTGCCCGCACTGGAGTACCATCCGATAAAAACAGGGTTAACCGGAAGGTGAAGCTTTTAATGAAACATCGCAGGTAAACATTTTTCCCCCAAGTGAAGAGATACACCGGAGGACGTTGTGCCTTTCCCTTACCATCCTCGGCATAGGCGACCGCATCCATAAATGGTTTGAGTGGTTGGAGGACACTCCGTTGTGCTGCCTGGTTTTCATAGGTATCGAGAATGATATTACTGATCGTGAGTTGATAGGGGTTGGGATGTTTAAAGCTAGATTTTGTTTGTCCGGTATCGGTGCGGGAGCCTTCTGATTGTTCAATACTGACACTACGATTAAATTTGATTTCCGTTGGGTTGAACATAAACTCAATTTTGTCTGCCTCTTCGCCTGGTGCGGGTGTCAGTGTTGCTTTCTCTAACTGCATAACGACTCACCTCCTGAATACCTGAACTTGCATACCTAAAATAAGCGACCGGAGTAGTAATGTCCGTTACGCTCCCGATCGAGCGCTAATCGTTGCCGTACTAAACGGTAAATCTCCTGTGCTAACCGTTCCAGTTGTTCGGGCGATGCTTTCGGTTTTGCTTGGGCCGATGTCGGGGTATCAGTGGTAGCTGTCGTTGGTATTGTGGCGGGTGTGGCTGTTGGTGCTTCTGTAGTGGGAGTTTGCTGAACGTCATTTGGAGACGGAGCGATCGCCACTGTATTGACCGAATCTAACAGATCGCTATAACCATTGGCTTCCTCCGGTGTTTCGGTCTTGTTTGCGGTTGGTGCATCATCCTTTGATGTCAGAGTTGATTCGTACAGTTCGGCCAGACTGCTCCAGCTGTCGGTCGTTACTTCTCGTCTGATTATGTCTGGGACTGGACTTACTGTCCGCTGGATGATGGGTGGACTGGAAGCGCGATCGCTCCCCGCCGTGAAGCCCTCTGGCAAAAGGTCTGAGTATGCCTCAGTCATGACCTCAAAATTGGCTTCGGAATATCCTGTTGGTGCTGTTTGTAATGATGGTGCAGGTGGGGGTGAAACACTGGCTATAACGGTTGCGGAAGCGTCTTTTTGAGACTGAATTAACGATGTCGTTGGGGGCGTTAATGGCTGTGTTTGGAGAAGGGGTTCCCAAATCGATAAGGGTTGTAGAACGGTTGGTAATTCTGGTAGAGAACTTGAACTATCGGGTGTATCTATCGTGGTTATATCAGGCTCACGATTGTTTGTCTCTCGAGAATTGCGTGTCTCTGAAACTGGTGTTGCTGCTGCTATAGATTGATCGGGCGATCGCGCCTGAATATGGGGTGTTCTAGTTGGTGCGTTCGAAATACCTTCTGTCTGCGTACTTTCTGTTGTAATTCCTGCGATGATATCGTTTGTATGGGTGGTTTCTTGATGGAAGTCATCTTGTTGAATGAGTGATTTATCAATGTTTTCAATGTCAAAATTATTTATATTTTGATCTTTTGTAGCCGTTTTTTCAGGATTGCTAACTTCTGATTCTATCGCTGATAAATTGTTGTCTGATTGATTGATTTTTTCTAAATTTTGATTGTCTAATTTGTTTTCTGGAGCATCAATATTGTCTATGATGGTATGATCAATATCAGCTGTTTGTATGGTCGTATTTTCTATGTTGTTGACTGTTGGTGGTTCGGTCGTAGGAGAAGTAGAAGGATAATCACCTGATTCTGCTGGCTTAAATGCCGCTGTTTCCAGTTCTGATGATTGGGATTCTGCTGGTGCAACGGTGTGTTCAGGCTGTGCAACAGCTTGATTGCCTGTTTCTATTTCGGTAGGTGTTCCACTGACGATTTCGGCTAAATTGGGCGAATTCTCTAAAGGTTCTGCGATCGCAGATGTACTTGCTGTTATAGATGGTTCGAGAGGCGTTTCGGGTTGGGTAGATGAATAATTCGCTTTAGTCAGACTATCTGTTCCGTCTGACGACTCTCTCAGGAATGGCTGGCTAACGGATGACTGACTAACAGATGATTGACTCGCAGATGATTGACTAACGGATGACTGACTAACGGATGATTGATCCTGCGTAGATCTGGCAATCGCTGCCTCGGAAGGACTGATGATAGTTTCTGAAATAGATGTTACGGGCGATGTTACGGACTGAGGTTCGGAACTAATCTGTTCCCCTACATCAAAATTCTGGGGGATTACATGATCGCTTGCAGGTGCGTTCGTTGCTGTTGCTGTCGGTGACGCTGGTTCCGATATCTGGTCATTGCTTACGTGAGCATGGATGGTGGGATTATCTGTGAAGCTAGAAATAGCTGATGCTGTTTTCGGGGAAATGGTTGCAGTCTGATCTAAGTCTGCGTCTACGGACTGATTATCTGTGCCTGGGGAGATAGTTGGTTCGGTTATTTGAGCAGTGGTGTCAGTTCGATCTGAAACTGATTCTATAGATTGGTCATCGGTGAAGCGAGAGATAGTTGGTTCGGATATCAAAGAAATGGTTTCGGTTTGACTTGAAACTGATTCTATAGATTGGTCGTCTGTGAAGCGAGAGATAGGTGATTCTGCTGTCTGGGCAATCGTTTCGGTTCGATCTGAAACTGATTCTATGGTTTTATCATCAGCAAGCTGGAAAACAGTTGATGGTAATGTCTGGGCAATTGTTTCGGTTCGATCTGAAACTGATTCTACGGATTGACCATCTGTAACTTTGGAGATAGTTGCTTCGGGAATCTGAGAAATGGTTTCAGTTCGATCTGCACCTGCCTCTATAGTTTGGTCATCAGGGAGGTGGGAGATAGTTGGTTCTGTTGTTGGGGCAATGGTTTCCGTTTGATCGAAACTCGCATCTGAAAGACTATCTGTAAGCCTGGAAATGGCTGATTCCGGCACAGCAGTCATCGCTTCAGGAGCCGTTGATGAGAGGGGCGAAGATACGATTTCTTCTGGTTTATTCTCGGCTCGTTGGGTGATTGCCGATTCCGAACCAGATAGAAGCAAATCTGTAGTAAGTAGTGAGTCTAACTTATTTGATTCAGTAGTGTTTGACTGCTTAAGACCTGTCTCAGGGCTGGTTAGAAACTCAGAATTACTGATTTGATCGGCAGCGGGTGACCGGGCGATCGCCGGTACCGATGATGCCGTAATCGTTGGGGCTGCTGCTGTCGCAGTTGCGGCGGATTCTGTAACTGGAATATCAGTAGATGGGTCAGTCACAGATGGCGCGATCGCAGATGGGGCGATTGTGGATTCTATATCTTCGGCAGTGTCGGGAGACGCAGATACGGATGGTGTTGGAGCCTGGGGATGGATATTCAATGGCGTGACTGTGGGTTCTACGACCCCGGTACTGATAGGAACTTCTCCCCTGGGAAATGATGGTGGTTCACTTGATGTAGTTTCAGCCGGTGGCAAAGTTGTGGGTTCTGGTGTTGCCTGAATGGTTGGAATTGGTGGTTGAGTGCCAGTTGGTTCGCTGATGGGAGAAGTGATGTTGGCGATCGCGGCTGTTGTGGCATCACCAGACGGATTGCTAGTTGGAACAACGGCATCACTCACGGGCGACTCTGTTGACGGTTCAGGTAACGGCGCGATCGCAGGACTGGGTGACTCTGGCCCGAATGGAGTGTCCATTTCAGCGAGGATCGCAGGATTGGTGACAGCAGGATTGCTGCCATCTACGTTGGGAGTCGTTTCTGCGGTGGTTTGAGCGATTTCAGAGGTTGCTTCCGTTACAGGTGCAGGAGTCGTTTCGGGGATGGATGGAGCGGTTGCCATGGTATCTGGCATCCCGTCTTCTACTGCCCGCTGCATGACTGGCTCTCTGGTTAGTGCCGTCGGGCGTGGTTGGCTGGTGGGTTGAGTAGGTGAGGGATTACTGATGGGCGATGGTTGATTGGCTAACGAAGAACTGTCAGGCGCGGCGGGAATGTCGGGAGGTGCAACAGTTGCGGGGGCATCGGGTGGTTCGAAAAAGGGAGAGTCCTGGAATGCTGTTTGCAGATTGGCTTGAGGTATGTGTTGTGCCAGGAACACGGCTGGGTTCAGGACGGTGAGCGATCGCGTCCCTAACGGAGTCATAAAGGTTGGTTGCAACATAGGCTGTCCCAACGGGTGCTGAATTCCCAGGGGCACTTCGCCCGGTGGTAGGGAAAACGCTCTCGATGGGTCAGGGGCGATCGCCATGCTTGCTACCTCCTATTCTGAGTCAGGGAAATAGCCCTTCGGGTCACGCTTGATGTCGCGATCCTTCGCACCACCACTCTTTTGATTACGGATGACTTTCAGTCCTTCGTAGGCAAGGACTAATTCTTCCAGGGCAACATTATTACCGTCAGCTTTCAATGCTGGTGTTTTCCAGCCCACCGGAACAGCACCAATGAGCATCCAGACCTGAATGGTGTCGCCCGCTTGGTTAAAGACCAAAATGTTGATGTTGCGTCGGCGTGACTCACCTGCTGTCAGTGATTGTTCAATCCAGTTCCAGAAGACAGGATCGTCGGTAATGCCGCGCTTGAGTGTGATGTCACCAAATTTGGTCTGTTTCAGAAAAATTCGTTGCTGGTTATTGACTCCTCCTTCCTGATAGACCTCTTTTTCAACTTGTACATCCAGACCTGAACACTCACTAAAAGCAGCCGTTACCTGGCTTTCGATCTCGACATAAAACCGATTTGTTGTGACATAGTTCAGCACATTTAAGTCAGGCATTACCATCGCCTCCCATAACCGCCACTGCGCTCCTGTTGCCGTTGTAGATCTTGTTGTAATAGTTCCAGGACGCGATCGCGTAATTGATCGACGGCCAACGGGTCTTGTAACAGTTCCCCGGCCAGTTGACATAACTGATCGAGTTCCTGGTCATGGTCTAAATGGAGGAAACGGGCCGGAGCCGCATAGGCACCTGGTTGTATTCTCGCTAGTGCTGGTAGTTTGTAGGTGGCTGAATCGGCACCAAGAGGCATGAGCCGGGGATGGCGATCAGTTTCAGTCATGGTCATCCTCCAACTGCTTCGTGGCTGTATGGTTGCTTGGGTGGATGGTTTGTGCAGTTGGTGACTCCGTCCGCGATCGCTGGGCCCGATTTAACAATGACTGGATCCGGTTGATCTTACTGCTACCCCGGCGTGAACTGGCGACGGCTGCCTGCTGGGTTGCCTGTGCGGCGGCCACGTCTTGCTTAACCTTCATGGCAATTCGCTCATACAGGGCTTTCATTTCCGGGTTGGCTGAGGTATCAGGTTCGTTGTCGAGGGTCAATAATGCCCTGGCGTGTTCACCCTGGCGTACAGCACGAGCCCTTTGTACCAGGCTTTCCAGGTAATTCCCCTGGTAACTGCCACCGCTGACATTTCCCCGTACCTGGTCTAATAACTGCTCATAGACGGCCTGGGCGTAACCACTCCGACTGGCTAAATCCACCAGACGAACACCAATCGCTGTCAGAATCGCGGCTGTTAATGTGGGTACAAAGGGTATCCATAACCCCTGATAGGTAAAGAGGCCATAACAAATGCCAAACAGGGTGACACCCGTTCCCAGCAGCACCAGGATGAACAATCCCAAGCGCCGATTATAGAAGGCAATCATGCCGCTACCCAGTGACCAGGCCACGATCCATAGAATTTCCGCTGCCTCTGACCAACTGCTAATTAAGGGCCGCTGGTTCAGTACTGCACTCAAGATTTGACTCACTGCATGGGCATGGACAACTACCCCAAACATGGTGCGGGAACCCAACTGAGTCTCAATGTAAGGCGTCGAAAACACGTCCTTACTGACCTCAGAGGTGGAGCCGATCAGAACGACGCGATCGCGAATGGATTTGGGATCGACCTTATCCTGTAAAACATCCAGAATGGGGACTTCTCGAAACACCTGATTGGCTCCCCGGTAGTTCAGCATCATTTGGTAGTCATTGACATCGGCATGGGCATAGCTACCAAATTGTGGATTCAAGCGTTTGAGTACCTGTTGGCGCAACTGCACTTCACCATTGGCATTGGGTTCCGGGTTAATGTTTTCTCCCGCTAAATACATCAATGCCAGTTGAAAACTGAGGGAGGAGACTTCGTTCTCTGGCATCGCATCATTACAAACATGTTGGGTACGAGCCTTTTTGGTTGATTTTGCCGGGGTGGACACCAGCAACACCCGTCGGACGGTTTTATCGGCATCGGTCACCAGGTCAGCAAAGGCTGCTCCTCCTTCCGGTGTGCCTGGGGCAGGTGGTGAGCCGGGATAGGTTTCCCGACTCAAAAGACACCCTGATACGACTGCTTCACTATTGGAGATCGTCTCTGTCAAGCGCTTCCGCCCCGCTGGTAAACCCTGGGGCACATCGCGGGAAATGTCCATCCCGATCGCGCGGGGCTGATAACTTTCGAGTTTCTCCAGCATTTCCGCAAACGTGCCGTCGTGGATCGGGTATTGCTGGAGTTGTTCAATGTCATTGTCGCTGATGGTGACAATCACAACGCGATCATCTACCTTCTCAACAGAACGACGGCGCATAAAGTCATCGTAAGCAGCTAATTCAGCCCCCTCAAACCCACCCAGCGATCGCAGCAACACAATCGGCACGGTCAATACCAGGCTCGTGAGCAAAATGGTTTTGAGCATGAATGGCAAAGAATGGTGCCCGGAATGTGCCATAGGTGAGAGCGGTTGAAATAAGAGGGATTACTTTGTCGTAGCGGCCCGGATTTCCTGTACCCAACGACGGCGATCGCGATGCTCCAGATTCAAAATGTCGTTTAGATCCCAATGAAAATGAAGTGCAATGAACGCTACCTCCTGGTGGATCTGCTCCAGGGGGTAGCCTATAACTCCCCCGCCAGCACCAGATCCGTATGGAACGAATGGTTACATTGGGGACACTGAGCCGGTAATTTCGCACTCCCTGTCTGGTTAATCCGGTTATACAGTTCGCGCAGATAGGCTAGATCCTGGGTAAAAAGATTTTCCAGATCTTCCGGTGAGACGGCCTCCAGGGTACCCAGTTGGGTGATGACCTGGGAGAGTAGTACCAGCATCAAATATTCTGGATATGCCTGGACATGGCGATGCTTGTGGGCTACTAGCTCGTCGCGAGCCGTTGCCAGACGCATGGTACCCGTCTGATGCACGGTTCCGTGGGTATCGACTAAACCACGGGGTAACATGAAATTAAATTCCGTCAGGATCGAGTTCATGACCATCATGGCGACACCACCGTTACAGGTTCAGAGAAATGGGTAACACTGGCAGACTGGGACGGATCGTCTAATTCGTTAATTTGGCGATAAAACTTTTGTAAGTAGCTTAGATCGCAGGCAAAAAAGTTTTCCACGACCTGGGGTAAAATTTCCTCTAATGCACCCAACTTAACAATCACACGGGATAGGATAATCACCGTGGCGTAGGCCGAATTGGATTTAACGCGCGGATCGCGCAGCGGCACAATTTCATCCATTGCCGTCGCCAGTCGCATCACACCTTTCCGATGCAAATTCCCAGCCTCATCCAGGTAGCCTTTAGGCAGGGTAAATTCAAATTCTGTTTGTAACACGCCAACCACCCCCCCTTGTTACAAGGATTTGATTTCACGGATCTCGTTGCCAGTTACCTCGATCCGGAAGAAGTCTTCCACTGCTAACTCCACCTCTTCAATTTCAAACTCTGCACCCCCCGCTTTTAAGTCAGAAACCTTGTACGTCACAGGCCATGCCCTGGAACAACAAAACTTGGCTTTGGGATCACCATGCTGGTTGTAAAGGGTTAACAGGACGTTTTCCTCACGGCGATCGCCCCACTTACCGTCTTCCATTGACTTAAACCAGCGCCAGAGCGTATCCGAGATACATAAACCCCGCTTCAGAATGATATTTTCACTTTTGTTGTTACCAGGTAGTTTGGTTCGGAGTACCCGCCCAACCTTGGCATCCTTACTACCCCACTTTTGGGGAATGACTTCTGCAATGGAAATCAACTCATAGGAACGCTTGAACCCCTGACATTCCATGAAGTAACCATCGATCTCGTCATGGGCGGGATTGAGCTTCAGTTCCAGGTAAAACCGGGAGTTGGTCAGGATCTCGTATTTGGGTACAGTCAAGGGTCGCCTCCTTGCCGGGTGATTTGGGCGCGATCGCTACTTGACCCGGTGACAGGTCTCAAACACAAATTCCACTTTCTCCGTAAACAGTTCGGTGCCGCCGGGTTCCATCTTCGAGGTTTTATAGGATTTGGGAAACACACCTGAGAATGACCAGCGGGCTGCCTCTTGCCCCGCCTGGTTAAAGACCGTTAATGACCCATCCTTGCGAGTGCCGCCACTGGTAGATCCTTTACCGGCTAACGGCCCGCCAATGGAATGGGACTCGCGATACCAGTCATGCATTGAGTGGTCTTCTACGGTGGCCACAAACTCAACCGTAATCACCCCACTCGTTACCCCACTTACGGTTGCCTGCATGAAACTGGCTGCTTCTTTCCGCACACCAAACGATTTCATGTCACCGGCTGCTTCCATTTTGATTCCCAGACCACTGATTTTTTTGGTAATGAGTTCAGTAACACCGTCGAATTCCAAATAGAACTTGGAATTGGCTAAAACTTCACCGTCAGACATAGAATCAAATCCTCAATTCAGTCTACGTTAACTATCTACGCATGATGACATTGGCTCATTCATTGGCTAATTAGTGATGCACTAACCAGGCCCAATGCGAGAACCACTATTTGGATCAACTCGCCGAATGTCTTCACACACAATTTCAAATGTTTCGAAGGCAAGGTCGGCAGCATCGGCAGAGAAATCTGATACCTTGTAGCTTTTAATCCAGGCGTTTTTGAAATCCCACCGCAGAATGGGATTGTCACCGGGGTCGTAGGCCGTGATTGAGCCATTTTTACGGTTTTCTGACCACTTCCCCTTACCAGATGCGGCAGCACCAGCCGAATAGCTCGTCAGCATTGTCTCCTGCATCCAGTTGTAAAATTCCATATCACCTTCACGTAGATACACTTCAATCGTGAAGTTGGGGTTCTCTTCAAAGCCTGCTGATGTACTCTGGCGCAAGGTTTTGCCGCCTTTGGTACAGGCAAGGGCTTTTTCGTAACCCTTTACCTGCCCCTGAAAGGCAATTTCCTGCACACTTTTGATCAGCTTTTCGGTAAGACCGTCAAATTCAACATAGAATCGGCTGGTTGTAATGGGTCTGACTGGAATGTCTGTCATCCCTCCCTCCTATGGCATTGATTGCGACTAATCAACTGGTTATAGGCGAGTTAATCGCCGATGGGATTAACTCGCCTATGACGTAACTACTGATTCGGTGCCCACTGGCTGATGCGGAAGATGACAAATTCCGCCGGACGGACGGGGCAAACACCAACTTCGACATACAATCGGCCCAGCATCATGGTGTCAGGGGTGTTCAATTCACCGTCGCACTTCACGTAAAATGCCTCCGCTGGACTGGCTCCAAACAGGGCTCCATCCCGCCACAACCGGGCGAGGAACCCTTCGACGGTACGGGTTACCCGTGCCCACAAGTCCTGGTCGTTTGGCTCGAATACAACCCATTGGGTACCCAGTTCAATCGATTTTTCGATGTAGCTAATGAGACGACGCACACTGATATAACGCCATTGCACGTTGTCCGGTTCTACCAGTGTGCGGGCCCCCCAAACCTTGTAGCCCCGGTTGTAGTTGGCAAAGTTACGGATGCAATTAATTCCCAGGGGGTTGAGTAATTCTTGCTCTCGCATATTGGTTTCGTATGCCAGACCTAATACGCCCCGTGGTGTTTCATTGGCGGGTGCCTTAAACACGCCCCGTGATTCATCAGTCCGACACCAGATCCCCATCATGTGACCACAGGGAGGCACCATAATGGGACGGTTGTTGTTACGGGGGTTCGCAACTTTGATCCAGGGATAATACAGGGCCCCGAACATGGAGCGACGGTTAAAGTGGCTCAACCATTGGGCAACATCCTGGGGTTTTTGTTCCTCTGGGGCAACTGGTTCCTCTCCGCGACGCAGTTTAACCGGCGGTGGATCGAGGACGACCATCCGATAGGCAGGACCGGGAAAGGCGTTTTCACAGCAACTCACCATCGTTTCCATGAGCGCGTGGATTTGATCAAGATCAAGTAACCCACTTTGATAAGCCCGCATTAAGTCGGGGCAGGCAATCATGGCGACTTCGTCGATTTCAAAGAGTCCCTGAATGCCCATGCGATCGTCCCGCACCCCATGTAAGTCTCTGGACAACCGTTCCAGGGGAGCGATGTAGGGTGGTGGTGCCACTTCATAACGACCATTGGCAGGGCGGCGGGTGAGGGGATGGCCTCGTTCACCGGCAATATCGACCACGGTGACGTATTCCGAATCGGCCATGGACGTGATTACATAATCGCCAACGGTCGGATCGACCTGGCGATTCATTGACAGGTGTGGATAAGTTTCCAATACCTGGCCCCCACTGCGAATGACGACTTTAAAGAATTCGCCGGTGTTGAAGGGTTGTTCGGCATCGGGATCAGCGTTTTCGACGGGTTTTGGTTCGCTTTCTTCAATGGTGACCGTAATCCGCTCGGCTGAAGGGAGCGCCGGTAGATTACCCTCTGCCTCAGGTAAACGGAGGTTAAAACTGAGGGATGGTTTCTTCGCTGAGGTCAGCAGACGAGTTGCTGTTTCTTCGACGGGTGGTGGTGGTGTACCGGGTAGCTTGGTGCCGATGCTGACAACCCAACAACGGCCTCCACCATTCTGAAACCAACCTTGCACAGCAAAGGGGAGGTAGGCATCAAAGTCCGTAAAACCGTCTGAACCAGGTCTGGCAAAGCATTCCAGGTATTGGTTCCAATTAGTAATCAGAATGGGGCGAAACAGATCCGCATCGCCGCGTACATCTTCGGTAAAGCCAACGAACCCGGCAACGCTCATGCTGATGCCTTCAATCGGGCGACTACCGCGATCGACCTCCTCGACGTACACACCTGGAGCAAAATAATCCAATGCCATGATTCATACTCCACTGCTGGATTAGGATGGGTGAATTAATAAACGGTTGCCTGAGGTACTGAGATTTAAGCGACTAAGAACCAGCACAACGGCCTCAGTCATGTCCGACTGAATCGGTTTCCTGGAAGCATGGTTTGAGTGAGTCCGCTTGGCCAACCCTGAGGATTCCTATCCGGGTGAGCAAACGGGTACCCGATAGGGAACTGTCAGCGTGACATGCAAGGCTAACTGCAATGGCACACAGAGAACAGTCCAAAACTGTATGTTTTCGGTGGGTGCTTGCGCGAAAAACCGCATTCGTATGGCTCCATTTCCCCGTAATGTGTGGTCTAAAACTCCATCAGGCAGCAGTTGATACTGGGACAGTATCACCAAAATATCGGAGAGCAAATGCTGCTCACCTAAGCATGTGTAGTCGGCCACACTAACAAGAAAGGTCAGATCAAACCAGCGGCAGCTAGAACTCCGATCGCCCTCGGCTTCCTGAACGTGATAGCAATACAGGTTTAATCCTGGCTTATGTTTCTGCCACAGACGGGGATGCTCGAAGGAAATTTGCTCAGGCGAAATCTGAGTTAATCCCTGGCTTAGCAGCCTAGCTAAAGTCAGTGAAGCAGCAACAATCATAGGTCAGGAACCCGCCGTGCCCAGAGAATAGATGCTACTCCAGACGCCTGCCGTATTTGGGAAAGCGAACTTTCTCAGACACGGGTGAGGGAGAGTCTGGATCTTTCCATACTCTAAGGAAGGGTTGCTACCAGCGAAACTTGACTTTAGTTAGGAATTGCATTCAGTTAGCAATTGCATTCAGTTAGCAATTGCATCGCCCCCCTTGCAGACGGCTTTTCCTTTATTTTCTCGTGATCCCTAAATTAAGAAATTTGAACTTAAGTAAAAAATATGGTTGTTTGCCGCGATGGTTGGAACCAGTTTTACAAGCTGTAATTGCTTTAACGTAAGTGTTTTACTAAAATCTACCCTGCGGTATAAGCGACATTTCAAGGATTATGTCGACTTGCCAGGAATCTACCAGTAAACAGTTAAGGTAGTTATGATTCTGAAGCCAGTTAAACTGGTAGAAATTTATCCTGAAGTTTGTCCTGAAATCGTACTTTGAACCTGGTAGTTGCAACTAGCGTTGACAACATTTTCACTTTTGAAAGTAAAAATAAGCAAAGCAAAGTAATGTAAAAACGTGTTCCCGCCGTTGGATCGTGCGCTCGCTGTACGTATCTAGTTACAAAACGTTCAGACTGCTCTGGTAGTTTTTGAGTTTTTGGCAAGGGGGAGATTCAAATGCCGGTTTCACTCTCTGAATTTCCTAAACCCGTGTGCTTAGGAAACGAGCAAAATACCACTGGTTTAGAAACGACCTTAAAAGACTTTATCCATCAGTTTGCCCTCAGTGGTTGCTCTCTCTATCAGGTTGATATACGGCGACAACAATCACACCAGATAGGCTGTTGGAGTGAAACTCTGGCTCGTCCAGTGGTAAATGGTGCCCCATTACCTGATCTGGAAGCTGCGGATCTGGAAGCCGCGATCGCTCCCTCTCAAATGGCTGTGATCGAGTCGTTTGACATCAGGCCATTGCTGGTTACCAGTTTCCCGGCAACGTATCAGTTGTATGGTTGCCTTTGTCAAAATTTACCCGAATTACGTTCCTACCTATTGTGCTGGCATTTTGTCCCATTGTCCGAGCATCAATCCTATGGCATGAGCTTGTGTGCGCAGGTACTTAAACAACGTTTATTAACTGATTCCCCACCGGTGGAACACAGTCAGGTCTTACCCGCAGTCTTGCAACGTATTCGGCATCAACTACGCACCCCGTTAGAACTGATGTCGCTCTATACGGATTTGCTTAAGGCAACTGTAGTAGAAGGTAAAGCGAGAGGCATAGAGGTTAAACCGAGGGTTACAGAAGTTAAAACAAGGGAGTGGATTGAGCATTTACGCACAGCGGTCGAGGAAATGCAGGTCAGCCTGGACTGTTTAACGGAGTCGGCTGTTCTGGCTGCAACCAGTATGAGTAGTTATGATCTGCGGCAATTATTAGAGCAGTGTTGTCAGCACATGCAACCCTGGTTGGACGAAAAGCGCGTTACCGTTGTCTACGATACCCAGCCCTTATGGTTGCAAGTGGATGGGTGGAAATTGAAACAGGTTCTTCAAAATTTGCTCAGTAATGCGATCGCTTTCAGCCCCATTGCCGGCAAGGTAACCTGTGCTTGGGAGATTCTCCAAACAGAA
The DNA here is from genome assembly GCA_964524315.1 of uncultured bacterium. Classification (GTDB taxonomy): domain Bacteria; phylum Cyanobacteriota; class Cyanobacteriia; order Leptolyngbyales; family Leptolyngbyaceae; genus CAZGDE01. The sequence continues at coordinate 10,027 of CAZGDE010000046.1, read as the reverse complement.
GTCCTGATCAGGATTTGCGATAATGGGCCTGGCTTGTCGCCAGAAGATTTGCGATCATTTGGTACTCCCTTTTATAGCCGTCGAGCCGGGGGGATGGGTTTGGGTGTGTTTATTGCCAAACAAATGATTGCTGAGCATGCTGGTAGTCTATGGGCAGAAAATTTGCCCGATGGTGGAACGCAGGTGTCTATTGTGCTCCCTCGATGTTGAAGGTTCAATTGGTTACTGTTTCCTGACAATTAGCGGTCATACCATTGCCCCTGGCATTACCGAACTGGCATAAATCCTGATTTTGAGAAACTTTGCCCATGTACTCTCCCTTACCAGATGCTCCCCGGTTAACCCAACCCATCTCAACACTACTGGTCGATGATTGTCCAGCGTTTCGCCAGGGATTAAAAAACTCGTTGGACTTTCATAGTATAACCAGCCCCCTCCAGTTTCAGATTGTGGGACAGGCGGCATCATTGCAACAGACGATTGAACTGGTCGAACAACAATCACCCATGCTGATTCTTTTAGATATGGAATTGGGGCAAAGCAATGGAGTTGAAGTGTTGCAGGAGTTGCGATCGCACACCAAGACGAGCAAAGTATTAGTTATCTCCGGCCATCAAGAAGAAGAATGGGTGTTCCGAGCCATGCAGGCGGGGGCAAAGGGGTACATATTTAAACGGCATCTCGCAGCCCAATTGCTGGATGCGATTCAGGTTGTCATGCAAAACCAAATTTACCTATCCCCAGAGGTCGCGACCTGCTTTTTCCAACTTTTCCACTTTTCCGGGGGGCGATCGATGGTAGGCAACCAGACAATCCACCTGACGCAGAGAGAACGGGAAGTTTTGTACTGGTTGGTGCAAGGCGCATCGAATGACGTAATTTCGCAGGAACTCAACATTACAGTGGGTACGGTAAAAGCCTATCTGACAACTATTTTTGAAAAGTTAAATGTTACCAGTCGCACCCAGGCAGCACTACAGGCACTCAAGTTAGGTTTGATTTCTACCTGAATCAGCCCGGTACGATCTGATCAATTTGGGATAATCTCCTATGGCCTAGGCTGCGCTGGTAATAGGTAGGCAATTTCCCCTCCCCCATTCCGGACAGCATTTCTATGAGCAATTATCTTGCCGTTGCGACTGTTACAGCTACACTCCAGCGAACGTTGCAGGTGGCTGTACAAACTGATATTGAAGGGGCGCGCATTACGACGGTACGTCCCAGTGACATTGGCAATGGGACGCCTGAAACAGGGGTTAATTTGTTCCTGTTTCAGGTAATCACCAATCCTGCTTTGCATAATGTCGATGCCACTCCGTTCCGTTCGCGAGGGATGCCAACTAAACGCCAGGCGGCGCTCGATTTATACTACATGTTTACCTTCTACGGCAACGAAACCGAACTGGAACCCCAACGCTTGCTCGGTAGTGTGATGCGGACGTTGAATGATAAGCGCACGATCAATCAGGAGATGATCCGTTCGGCCTGTCGGGACTCGACTTTGCCTTTCCTGCGTGAGTCCAACCTGGCGGAACAACTGCAACAGTTGAATATTGTGCCATTAGACATGAATTTGGAGGATTTGTCTAAAGCCTGGTCGGTGTTTTTCCAAACTCCTTACCTGCTGTCAGTGGGTTACAAAGTATTGGTGGTGATGGTGGAGGGGGAAGAAGCGCCGACCAGAGCCCTGCCAATCCGCGATCGCCGCACCAATGGGATCGCTCCCTTCTTTACCCAACCCCAGGTGGAGCAGGTGACGGCGCAGGGAGGCGCATCAACGGCGATTGTGCTGGATAGTACCTTAGTAATTACGGGTAAACAATTGAAGGGCGACACGGCGACACGTGTACGTATCTGTGGGGTGGAAGTTACCCCTTCGGACGTGAGTGACAACCAGATAGTGTTGCCTCTCTCGCTGCTACCAGTGTCAGCATTACGGGCCGGGATTCAGAGTTTGCAGGTTCTCCATCCTCCCCCGCCTGGCCGTAGTTCCCGGTACTGGTGTAAGGAGTCGAATGCGGCCCCCTTTGTGTTACGCCCCCGGCTGCTGACGGTTACTCAATTGTCGGAGTCGATGCCAGAGGACGATCTGCGGGTGGGGCAGTTGCAATTGCGTATCAATATGACCATTGGGGCGAGGCAGCGGGTGGTCATGGTCTTGAACGAATGGGGTACTGAACAACCTGCTTCCTACTTGTTTGATGCGCTGAATCGCAATCAGGATAGTGACACGGTCACCATACCATTTCAGGATGTGAAACCGGGAGACTATTTAGTTCGATTAATGGTAGATGGGGCTGAAAGTCAGTTACAGATTGATGATGATGCAGACAGCCCCACCTATGAATGGTACATCGGGCCTAAGATCTTGATTCGCTAAGGGAGAGGGGTTAAACCGTGGATGATCATGATGCGGCTTCGGCCGAGAACGGGTTTGACTACAACCAACTCAATCAGTTGGGTAACCGGGCGATCGCTCTCGGTTTAATCATTGGGCATGGGCATCATGCTGGGAAGTATGAAATTCTGAGCCGTCAGGAAGTGTTGCTGTTATCCCCCCGAGAAGCCTATTCGTATCTGCAGGCATTGATTAAACAAGCGGAGCCATCGCATGACTAATTTAGCGGGTGCTGTTGATGCCGCCCGCTGGGCAAAACTCAACCATCAGTATTTGATGGCAGCGATCGCGCAGGTTGGGAGTTATCTCCAAGCCGACGATGGTGAAGTCTCTCTGCCCGATCCACCCCAACCACCCGCAGCCATTGATCAACTTTGCCACTTGTTTGGTCTCTCCCAGTTTGAGCGGGCAATAATTCTTTTGTGTACTGCGATCGAGGTAGGTGGTTTATCCCCCGCATTAATTGCTGCTGCCGTCTCGACCAGTTCTCCCAACCCAACGTTTGGTTTAGCTCTCAGTCGTTTACCACAGCCGCATTGGAGCGCTCTAACTGCCGAATCGCCTCTCCGGCGCTGGCATTTAGTTGAACTGGGGGGGGCACCGACCCTGACTCAAAGCCCACTACGTATTAACGAGCGGATCTTACATTTTCTCCTGGGCGATCATCATCTTGATCCACAACTGGTGGGGATTGTGACCACTGTATCCCCGGTGCCGCAATCGACATTACCCCCTTCGCAGCAACAGTTGGTAACGGCTATTGTTGATCTACTGCGGCAAACTTCACACCCGCTACTGATCCAGCTATGTGGGTATGACAGTGCGAGTAAACACGCGATCGCAATGGCCGTGAGCGCGGCTTTGCAGGCTGAATTTTTGAACTTAACGGCTGATATTTTACCCTCCGATTTTCACCAACTCCATTTAATTCAAACGCTCTGGGAGCGGGAAGCAATTCTCCGGAGTGGGCTGCTGTTACTGGACTGTGATAGTATTCCTGACCTATTGCGCGATGGTACCAGTGGTGGCCAACCCCAAAACAATGCGATCGCACGGGTGATGGAAACCTGTCAGCAACCACTATTTCTGTTGAGTCGTGATCGCCGTTCCACCCGTCAACGTCCAATGTTTAGTTTTGAGGTGGCCCTACCCACGGCGATCGAACAGCGACAACTCTGGTGGCAAACTTTAGCAGGCTCATTGTCACCCAATGGTCTGTCAATGGAGGATGTACCTAAAGTAGCGCCGCTTGATGCAGACCATATTGACAAATTAGTCAGCCATTTTAGCCTCTCGCCCCTGGCAATTCAGGCTGTCTGTACTCAAAGCTGGTCAGGTCAATTAGAGAATTTGCCGGAACGGATCTGGAATGCTTGTTTAGGACAGGCTCGCCCCCGGTTAGAAGAATTGGCACAACCCATCCGCACCCAGGTTAATTGGACGGATCTGGTTCTCCCGGACAAAGAGCAACAAACCCTGAGAACAATCGCCGCCCAGGTCAGACAACGGATGAAGGTGTATGAGCAATGGGGCTTTGCTAATAAAGGCCAGCGGGGGTTGGGCATCAGTGCTTTGTTTGCTGGTGCCAGTGGTACGGGCAAAACCCTAGCAGCAGAAGTTTTAGCCAATGAATTACGTCTCGATCTATACCGCATTGATCTCAGCTCTGTTGTCAGTAAGTACATTGGTGAAACTGAGAAAAATCTCCGCCGCATTTTTGATGCCGCTGAGGTGGGTGGGGCAATTCTATTATTTGATGAAGCAGATGCCCTCTTTGGTAAACGTAGTGAAGTTAAAGATTCCCATGATCGCTACGCCAATATGGAAGTGGCATACTTGCTGCAACGGATGGAAGCATACCGTGGCCTCGCAATTTTAACCACAAACTTAAAAAGCTCCCTCGACCAGGCATTCCTGCGACGATTACGGTTTGTTGTGCAGTTTCCCTTCCCCGATCTGGCACAACGGATGGAAATTTGGCAGAGAGCGTTTCCCCACGAAACCCCCATCGCTAATTTGTCCTACAGCAAGCTAGCCAGATTAAATGTTCCCGGTGGTAACATTCGGAACATTGCTCTAAATGCTGCTTTCCTGGCTGCTGATGCAGGTGTACCCGTACAAATGCACCATATCCTACAGTCCGCCCAAAGCGAATACATCAAACTAGAACGCCCTCTTACAGAGGCAGAAATTAAGGGCTGGACGTAGATAGATGATGGGGGATAAACGACTAATCGGACGATTAGGTTTTGAGTGTGATCTGTAGCTGAAAAGGCTTAGTGCCCTGTCTTTTGGCCGGAACGTTGGTTGTACTGCAAGGTTGCAGTACAACCAAAAAACTTTTTGTCGAAAAGCATTTAAGCAACTATCATATTCACGTACCTGGTCACGTTAAGCCTATTTCTACATGTACTGCAGCTTTGCAGTACACTCGTCATGTAAGCTTGCTCATGGGTAGGATAGGTTAGCACAGCGTAACCCGTGCTGATCTAAGGTCTTATCTCTCCAGTCAGCCTCTAATCAAATTGATTGATGTCCACTTTCTTGGGAAATAGCGATCGCAAATGGCTAAATCCTTCAAAAATAAGGTTGTTTGGGATCTGGGTAATATTGGTATGGGCTGGATAACGAAACTCTGATAACTGTTATCAATCTATTGGTTGCTTCCTTTGTCCTATCTCTTAAATGAAGTCATGCAGTTGAGTAGATTCGCCAATAGCACGAGTGCTTCATCAAGAAGATTTTGATGGGTCGAGATCCGTAAAGTTTAATTCCCATCAACTCATACCAGTGATTAGCTTGGATTGTGGCTACCTGTCGATCATTAATTAACTAACCAGCAGATCGTGCTTTTAAGGCTTGGGCTTGATGATTCAAATGTGAGCATTGTGAGCCGTTTCCACCAGTGTTTCGTAGTCGGGGAGAAATTTGATGACATTAATCATTGCCGTCAGTAACCAGAAGGGCGGAGTTGCTAAAACGACCAGTACTGTTAATGTTGGCTGTTTGTTAGCAACAAAAGTAAATTGTTTGATGATTGACCTTGACCCTCAAGGTAACTTAACGACGGGTTTAGGCGTTGAAGTGGAAGAAGGTCAATTAACTGTTTATGAAGCCTTGTGTGATGTCAGCGTCAAAGCAACAGCCGCGATCGTACCAACCCCCTACAAGGCGGATCTGATCCCGGCGGACATATCGTTGGCCCAGGGGGAGTTTAACCTGATTGCAAATCCGGTATTAGGGGGAGCGGAGGCCCTCAAAAAAATATTGCAGGATGTGCAGGGACAGTATGATTGTATTTTGATTGACTGTCCTCCCAGTCTGGGGATGTTGACCATCAATGCCCTAACCGCTGCTACCCATGTACTCATTCCCGTTCAGTGTCAGTTTTTCGCTCTGAAAGGATTGCAGCAACTACTGTCAACCATTGCTTCCACCCAATCTCGAAATAACCCCAACCTGGAAATTTTGGGCATGCTCCCAACCCAGGCAGACAATGCTGGTATGACCGAAGATGTGATTGAAAATTTGCAGGCATTGAGCGGCAGTATGGACATACCGCTGTTCCCCAAAGTGCCCAAGTCGATCAAGTTTCCCTACTCCAGTGTGAAAGGGCAACCAATCAATGTTTATGCCAGAGGGTCGCGTACACTGATTAACCCTTATCAAGAAGTCACAAAACAAATTTTGAAGTTGTTGGAGGATGACAGTGAGTAAATCTCGTCCCAGAATCGATATGTTTGGTTCGGTTAAAACCGATCAAGTATTAGCTACCTTGACGGGTGATACAAATGGGCGATCGCCCACATTGACGAGGTCAGACGGCATCAATTCTGATGACAAGATTGCGCTGGAAACTAAAATCAAAGAATTAACAGCGCAACTTTCTCAGCAGCAGGGCGTTGCTTCTCTCCCATTTGACCAAATTAGTCGTAACCCACTCAACCCCCGAATCATTTTTCCCGCGCTAGAGCTACAGTCGTTTGCTGAAATTCTGAAAGAACAGGGGCAGTTGGAACCGGGAGCCGTCATTGAGATGACCGATTCTATCCGGTCACAGCTAAAAGAGTATGCGGAACAGGGTTTATTTGATCCAGGTCAACCGCTGTTTGATTTTAATCTTCCTTATCTGTTATTTAACGGTGAACGAAGATGGCGCTCTGGCCCATTGGCTGGTTTGTCAACGTTCACGACGGTCATTTTGCCGTCAACTATCGCTAAAGATCTCCTGGATTTGCAAGCAAAGGCTGCAGCGACAAGCATCTTCCAAAAGAAATTACACCCCTTGGAGATGGGGCAATTTCTCATCACTCAGATTAATTACCATTACCCCCATTTGACGGAGCAACTGGACGAACCCCCAACGGTTGTCTATCCACGAGTGTTGAATAGCCTGATTGTACGATTGCAGCGAGACGATAAGCGGACAGGTAGTCAGCAACTCACGGAGATGAATCAACTGGCAACGGCAAGTCGGGAAAAACAACTAAACTGGCTAGCCAGGATGGAAAATGATGTGGAACGGGCTGTTATTGATGTGTTATTCAGGCAGCAGCAGAAACCGTCGACAGTGAATCGGCATGTCTTTCCTTTATTGAAGTTACCAGATGATCTGAAGCAAGCGATCTACGAGGCTGGTTTAGAGCCTGAAAAAATTGATGAGCTGAAAAAGCTAAACACCAAATCATTAAATTTGCCGGAGTCCCAGGTGGTTGCTGTGCGGACAGAAGCTGTTAAAGCGGCAATTTTGCAGCGATGGGATAAACAGGCGATCGCCCAACGAGTGGCGGAAATGCTAGCAACTCATAAATCCAATACCGGGTCTTACAAGCCGATTAAGTTACCAACGGCATTTAGCAGTTTGGAAAAGGTGAACTTATTAGAACTGGAACCAGAACAACTGCAACTATGCCAACAAATTCTGGAAAAACGACTAATTGAGGTGAAAGGAATGTTGAAAAAACGGGCTAACTTCTCAAACTACTAAACTCAACCAATTAAACTTGTGATGGTCAATGATTGCAGTTTTGCCTGAACCCAGTTGTCTGCTATGTGTAAGGGCGAAAGACCTTTCGCCCCTTCTCTAGCTTGACTATGCTTTAAAGCCTTTCGATCCTCCCTATCCCTCCGCTTCAAGGCTACTGTGTACACACAAATTGGGAATTGACCTCTGTGGAAGTATTAGCCAAGCCCTGGCGTAGACCATGCCGTCAGGCTATTGCCGCAGGCTATGCAGTGGTTTGCCCTGCTTTAGAAATGAGTAGCACACCACTGTTTGCTGCACTGGGCATTCAGCCGACCCCCTTATAACCAGATTTGATAGTTTATGGGCGGTTTAAACTCCATTTTTTCGGTATTGGGAAGGTTTATTCGTGTCACCTTCTTGCGAAGAAAAATGTAACACGAATGATCAATTGCGTGCGTTGAATGAGATAGGTTGAATCAAATTTCGTTATTGAAACGGAATATTCGTGTTACATTATTGGTGAATAAATTGTGACACGAATGGCTGATGGTTTCTGCAGAGGATTTACAGCGACGGTTGGTTGCTCTAGAAGCGCAACTAGAAGCATTGAAAGAAGGTGGGGACTACCTGGTTGGGGTGCGGATTGAGCGATCGCCTGCGGGAGGATCAGCTTCGCAATCGGCCAAAGATGCGTGTAAATATGCGCGGTTACGAGCCGGCCGGGGGAAGCTGCTGCCAAATGGAAAAAAAAGCCTCTATGTCCCTGTTGATCAGATTGCTCACTACGAAGCTGCCTGTGACCGAGGGAAGCAGGTACGGCAAGTTGAACGGCAAATTGAGCATATCAAGGATCAGCTATGGCGGATTGAGCAGTCGCAGTATCGTCGTTGGGATGAAAAGAGCCGTCGAACACGGACTAGTCGACGGCACCCGTTATCACCCGCTGAATCAGAAGCGGCAATGTTGGAACTGGAGCCACCACCGTTTGCGATCGCGCCAGCCGCTATCCTGGTGCTATATCGCCAATCTCCCCATACACCTGTTCATGCAGTGGCAGCGGAAGTATGGCAGGGGCAGCGGAAAGTTGCCGAAGTCAAACCTGTTCACTGTTTGGGAATGAGGGCGGACAAGGTGACCGACTATATCAAGCAACTGTTGACATCTTTGAACCAGCAGTTTGGGGTCACTAAATTTGAAGATATTGTCAAGGAAATTCCGGTTCAGCAGTGTCCTATCGTCCCTTGTCCGCTGAGGGTTCCTGCCAGCGAATGAGACACCAATGGCAACTATAAGACATCTGCATGGTGTCCTACTCGCTACGGGGGGCTGAGTAGACCATAGTCGTTAGATCGCCGCTACAGTTGATAACGGTTGACAGTGCCACAGGCGTTTGCTGCGCAACCAGTTCGACCACCCCATCCGCAGTTTGATGCCAGGTCGATGCTTCGATGATGACCGGCGAAACTGGTTGAGGCTCAGGTACTTGCGCGGTGGCAATTCCCCGTTGACGATAAGCCGACAGGTCTCGTACATCTTCCCAAGTGCGATCTTGCCACATCTGCTGGATTGGGTTTTGTGGCATTCCACCACGTCCAGTGGCAACAAAACGGCTTTCGCCACTACCAGCACAGCCTGTACCAATTTGCTGCGTCGGGTCAGCTAACGCTACTGGTAAAGCCTCCAATCCAGAGGTGGGATCTAAAGCTAGTTCGTTGATTTGCACATTGCCACTGACGCCAAACTGGGAACTGGCCGTAATATCATTTTGGGGAGTTAGTTGGGGACGGAACTTGAGCCCAAACAACCCTTGCGTTGTAATCTGGATGTTGCCGCCGCGTCCTCTGACCGCATTGGCAATGATGTCACTGTTTTCAAATCCAGCGATGATGGGAGCAGTGATCGTAATATTTCCGCCATTGCCAGTCCCCCCCGCTGTCGCGCTGATGAAGCTACCATGACGCATCAGGAGAAGATCTCGTAGTTGGAGATTTATGTTGCCGCCGCTCCCAGATCGAGTTGAGGCTGAAATGCTCCCCCCCGTATCAAGTTGTAGCGTGTGAGCATTTACCGTCAGGTTACCAGCTTCTCCGGCTGCCAGGTTTTCAACAAAAACTTTTCCCCCATCACTAATTTTAAGGAGTCGGGTGTTCAGGGTCGTATCACCTGCATTGATTTTGGCAGTTTGGCTCACAACAGAACGAACAGCGGTACCAATATAGCTTGGGTTGATCTCATCTGTTGCACCGCTCACCTCAATCCATTCAGAGGCATTGATCGTGAGACTGCCTGCATTTCCTAGAACGATACTAGAAGCCGATACTCTTCCACCCGCTTGAACCGATAAAGTACGGGTGTTCACACTCAAGTTGCCAGCATTACCCGTTCCGAAGGTTGCGGCAGACAGCAGACTAAAGTAGTTACCCACTGGAGCCCCAGCATTCGTTACCTGAATTGTATCTGCGTTGACGGTCATGTCACCACCATTGCCGGAAGCAAAAGGTCTTGCTGCCACATTGCCTCCTGCCGCAATTAACAGGTGTTGAGTGGAGATGGAAACATTGCCCCCTTTGCCAGTTGCAAAGGACCCGGTTACGAGTTGGCTGACCGCTCGAAAAGCATTGGTATCACCAGGTGCAAACCCACTGACCTGCACGGTGCTGGTA
>CAZGDE010000045.1:0-25303 GCA_964524315.1 uncultured bacterium | reverse complement strand
CCCTCATATGAGGGCAGGAGAGCATGTTAAAGCCTGGAAACACAGCCACAGATTGGAATGGACAATCAGCTTTGTCTATGACTTACAGCTGATGAAGCCCAGAACCGTGGAAGAGTCGGCTGTCTATATTCAGAAGCCTCATCCTCATATCGGTGGGAAGTCTCCCCGTGAGGCGTTCACCTATGTACGGAAGCGAGTTGCTGAAATTCAAGATGATTGGACTCCCGTTCATGCGATGCAGTATGTGGGTACTGAGATCTTCAGAGGCTTATACCCAAACACTTGGACTGAAAAGTTTAAGCGGTCGGTTGAACCTGGGCTAGGGTTAGGGCAGCGTTATGCGGTGACTGATTTACGCTTTGAGAATGAAGCGATCGCCATCAAAGAATTAGGTGGCGTCATTGGCTACATTGATCGCCCTGATGTTCGTGATGAGAGGTATGCCTCTCACGCTAGTGAACAAACAGAATTAATCAGACCCTACGCTGACTTTTTTCTCCTCAATGGCGGTAGTGTTTCAGATTTGCAAGCAAAGGTACAGGCGCACTTTGGTATGCCCCTTGCGGCGTAATTGATTGTCTTAGAGGGGGCGTCAGCTCCCTCAGTTCGCTTATCAAACTAAATATGAAAGACTTGTTTACCGCAGTGCTAGGTCCAGCAGGTAGTGGCAAAAGCTATCGCCTAAAGCAACTGCTAGACAATGACCCTACCTACGGACTGAAGACTAGTAGTTCTGGTATCTCAGCAGTGAATATTGGAGCCACTACGCTCCATTCAACCCTGGGTTATTTCAACACAGAAGAACTTCTGTATAAGGTTGCCGATGGCAGCTTGTACAAGATCCTGGCTAAGATTCGGCTCAAGTATAGGAGACTCATCATTGATGAGATTTCCATGCTGCCAGGTCAACAGCTGGATTTGATCATGCACGTTGTTCAGCAGCTCAACCAGAAGTACCCAGATCAACCCCTAGGAGTTGAAGTTGTGGGGGACCCAGGTCAGTTGGCTCCAGTTAGCAAAGACGGTGAAGTGACTGTCTCCTTCCTGCAAAGTAAGTATTGGCCCTTATTCAGCGTCACCCAGCTTACCGACATCAAGCGCCAAGACAACCTGGAGTTCATTCGCGCCTTGATGTTAGTTCGCGCTGGTCGGGCGGCTGAAGCAGCTGATTGGTTTGCTGAACGTATTGGCTTTAATAAAGACCTGGACCGTGACTTCGTGGGCACCACCTTCTTGTCTACCAATAGGGATGTGGATGCTTACAATGCTCAGGCTCTCAAGAAGATTTCTTCTGTGGAGAAGGGCTATAAGAAAACAGTCCAGGGCAAGACCAAAGGGGAGTGGAACAACATTCCTCAGGAAGTTATCCTCAAGCCAGGATGTAAAGCTCTGGTATTGGTCAACAACATTCCAGAGTATGCCAATGGCGACCTGGTGATTGTGCGGGAACTGTTCAGAGATAATGTTCTGGTCGAAGTGCTTCGCACCGGCAAGGAACATATGATCAGCTATGCTAAGCTGACCAACGTTGAACCTGGCACGACTAAGGAAATTGGGTCTCTGGAGTTCCTCCCCCTGCGGCTAGCAGACGCGAGTACCATTCATAAATCACAGGGACTTACCCTGGATAGTGCTCAAGTCAGAGTGACTGATTCATTCCTGCGGCAGCTGAGTGGTGGCTTGTATGTCGCTCTCAGTCGGGTGAAAACCCCGCAAGGTTTGCGACTGGTGGGAACAAAGGATGCCTTCATTAGAGGGTGTTTCTTGGCTCCTACCTACAGACCTTACGTGAAGCTTCCTTCCAATATGGAACTGGAAGATCTGCCCCTGGCGGCATAAAGCAAGAAGGGAGGTAGTAAACCTCCCTTCTGCATTATTTATTTTTAACGATAGCTGGGGGCTCCACTTTAGCTGGGGCATCTGGATTAGAACTTTTCAGTTGGGCGGTGAGGATCAGGGTAAGAATCCCACCTGCGATCGTCAGCAGCGTTCCGATCACGCCCCACTTCGCCTGAAGTGCAGCCGTTTTAATACTAGAGGTATCTGAGAGCTTACCCAGCTTTTCTCCAACACTGGAAAGGCTTTGTTTAATCTCAGTGACCTCTGATTCTAAATCACCTAAATTATCTTCTAGGAGTACTGTTCGTGTAACCAAGGAGGGGTTGCCTTCGATCACTTGAAGGAGCCGTTCCACTTTATCTTGGCAAGAAGCCAGCTCTACTTTGCAATGAAGAATAAGGGCAGACTGACTTCTTAGTTCTGTTTGTAGTTCTTTAATAGAGTCTTGCGATACCTGAGTTACAACACTCAGATTTTGAATAACATCTTCAATTGCCATAACTTTTCAATTGTTTTATCACGTCTGCTAACGTCTTGATTGCATTATCTGTTTGAGATAAAGAAGGGTTTTCAGGATGTTTAATATGGAGACTTTCACTTAAGCTGCGTTCTCGCTCATAAGCAAAACGAACACATTTAATGAATGAGTGTCCGTTATCAAACGAGAGTTCGCTTTTACGAAAGAAGTCTTGAGCGCCTGCTCTCACAGCATCTACAGCGACTGTCTCGTCAGCAATCCCAGTCATAATGATGACGGGCATATGAGGGAAATGCGCTCTCAAAGTGTAGAGCGTTTCCAAATTAGATGAATCTGGTAGGAACAGATCCAGAAGCACGATGTCATAAGTATTGGCATTTAATTTCTCAATGGCTTCACTCAACCGCTGAGTGACCTCTACCTGGAAATGACCCTTTGCGTACTCTTTGATAATCTCTTCAACCATCAAAGAGTCAGCAGGATTGTCTTCTACAACCAGTATTTTGAGGGTCTTGTCTAAGATGTTTGTCATGGTAGCTGAACGGTTTCAAACCAGAAGTTAGCGATGGATTTGATGACTTTTTCGACCTGATCTAGTCCAAAGGGTTTAGTAATGTAGCAATTAGCGTATTGAGCATAAGCTCGTTCCACGTCTTCCTTTGAAGACGACGAGCTGTAAATGATAAAGGGAATTCTCCTCAGGCTTTCGTCCTGCTTAATGCTAGTGAGGATGTCAAAACCATCCTTTTTAGGCAGATTCAGGTCGAGAAAGATGAGCGTAGGCTTAAACGTTTTAATCGTTTCGAGAGCGTTTTCACCATCTTGCAGGCACTCAATGCTGTGGATGCCTGCACTTTCGAGGGCTTCCTGAAGCAAGACCATGTCGGCTTCATTATCTTCAATGATCAGCACCTTCATTTATTAGGCCTTTTGATATACAAAAATAAAAGCACGTCCCTTGCCCTGGCGTTGAACTGACACGTAAGACTCCCTGGTGCCTTTGTACAATGCGATGACAGATAGCTAGCCCAATCCCAGTGCCAGGATATTCTTCTCTGGTATGGAGCCGTCTAAATGGTTTGAATATCTCGTCTAGATATTTAGCTTCGATACCAATACCGTTGTCTTGAATAAAGATTTGGTAGTGTTCTTCCTGCTCTTCACAGGTGATATCGACTTGGGGCATTTGGTCTGACGGGCAAAACTTGAGGGCGTTCGATATAAGGTTTTGGAATAGCTGGGTTAGTTGAATACTGTCTACATTAAGAGTAGGCAAATTGTCACTGGTAATGTGTGCAGACCTCTCAGCGATCGCTACCTCTAGATTTTGTAGAGCAGTGTCTAAGATTTGATTTAAGTCAGTTGGTTCAAAGGGGTGAGGCTTATTCTCAACACGGGAATACAGTAGTAATCCGTCAATCAGGCTCTTCATTCTGGTGGAGCCTTCCACAATAAACCGCATATACTTGAGGGCTGTCTCATCAAATAAAGGCGAGTACTTGCGCTCTAAGATTTGCACGTAATTCGTGATCATGCGAAGGGGTTCTTGCAAGTCATGGGACGTGACATAGGCAAAGGTCTGCAAGTCTTTATTAGACCGCTGAAGCTCCTCTGTACGTTTGGCCACCTTCATTTCCAGCTGGTTGTTAGAAGCCTTTAACCAGTCAACTAGCTTTTGCCCATACAGGCGCACTCCGATCGACTTGGCGACCACAGCTAGCATCTCTTTCTCTTGCTCGGCCCACTGGGTTTGATAGGTTGAGTTATCGAAGGTGATGAATCCCCAAAAGTTACTTTCGACAAAGATGGGGATCGCCAGGATAGATTTAACGCCTCTGGGGTTCAAGCATTCTGTTTGTACAGGGGCTAATTCATCTACAGAATCAATCAATAGCCCCCTGGAAAGTTTACGGTACCAACCAGGAAGGTCTTTGTCGTAGTTGAAGCTAACCAACTGGGTTGCGGTGTATTCATCCATGTCACGATCTCGTGGTGACCATTCAAAGTGGAGTTTGCACCATAAGCCTTTGTCGTTCTTGAAGTTCTCAAAGAGGGCGACCCGATCAGCATCTAAGCAGAGGGTGAGCTCCTTCAGTGCTTTCGTGATCCCAGTGCCCAACTCTTCTTCGATTAGGAATCTCAAAGCTCTGCTCATGGTTGTAAGCAATGATTCCTTCTGTTTGAGGGCTCGTGTGGTTTCCCGCTTCTGGCTAATGTCGTGGGCAATGCAAACTACGCATCCGTTATCCAGAAGGGTTAAGTTGAGCTGGTAAGAGAGTGCATCTCCATCCTTCCTGCAGCCCATCACCTCACCTGCCCAAACGCCTGAGTGTCTGAGTACAGGAAATACCGATTTCTTAAACCAAGCGATTTCTCTAGGAGAGCAGAGTACTGTCCAAGGCGCACCAATTAACTCTTCGCGAGAGTATCCAAACAGAACTGCATAAGCTTGGTTGAGATAGACGTGTCCATCAGCGAGGTCTAAGACGGCAACCCCTTCAGTGCATTCATTGACAGCAGCATAAAGTTGGGTTAATTCCTGCTCAGTCTGCTTACGAGCAGTAATGTCACGTTGAATGGCAACCATGTGGGTGCATTCACCCTGCTCATTACAAACGGGATTAATGATAGATTCAACCCAATACTCAGTTCCATCTTTGCGGTAGTTGAGTAGTTCCGCTTTGATGCTCTCCTTAGAATAAAGAGCTCTCTTCAATTCAGCTAAGACAGTCTTATCTGTTCTAGAGCCTTGGAGGATTCTAGGGGTTTTCCCCAACACCTCTTCAGCCGAATAACCAGTAAGTTGCGTGAAAGCTCGATTTACATAAACAATGCGCGGACCTGGCTCCTCTATAGGCCAGGATTCAGTAATGATGACTGAGTCGTGAATGCTAGATAGGGTGGACTCTAGCAGCTTGAGTGTTGAGCTGCCATCCTGAGTGAACAGAACCATAGAAGCTTAAGGTAAATGTAATCATTATTTCTTCTGCCTCTCTGAACTCGGTAAGCACATATTTTCAACACATTTTTGTGGTTTGTTTCATTAAGTAGGGCACTTTAGTTAAATACAACTGTTCTGGTTGGGTGCAAGATAGATTCGCTCATGGTGATGGTTATGCTGACTAAGTTTGATTGGTCTTTGATTGCTGAAAAGACCTATAACTTTTGTGGTGTGGAAGCTTTAGATGGAACCTTACAGTACATTAATCCCGCTGCGACACGTCTATTTGGCTTTTCTCCTGAGGAAGTGATTGGAAAGTCTTTAAGTGAGTTTATTCATCCAGATGATGTTGAAGAATACAGACACTCTGTTCAGAGTCATCACTTATGCGAAGAAGAGTGTTTGATTAGCACGTATCGGCTTAGACGTGCTAATAATTCTTGGCGATATGTAGAGGAAAACAGGTGTCGATTTGCTGAAGGTGATGGGGGGCATATCCTTGTTATCAAGGATATTACGGCTAATAAAGAACTAGAGAGCGTGGTCGCTTCTCAGAACGAATTTTTGCAGCTGGTATTGGACACAATTCCCCAGCAGATTTTTTGGAAAAATAACGATCTGACTTTTTTAGGTTGTAATCGCGCCTGGGCTAACCAAGCCAGGTTGAAGGGGCCAGAGTCGGTGATTGGCAAATCTGATTACGAGCTTTGTCCCACAATCGATATGGCAGAGTTCTACCGTATCCAGGATCAGAAGGTATTGGACAGCGGTGAACCTCAGATGCATGTACTTGAAGAGAAAACCCGCCTTGACGGAAGTAAAATTTGGCTCGATGTCAGCAAGGTGCTGATGAAGGATCATAATGGGAACACCATTGGGATTCTAGGGAGTATTGAGAACATCACGGAGAGAATGTTGTTAGAAGATGCTGCTCATAAACGTCAACATCAGATTCAACAGCAAAGTGATGCCTTAATTGAACTGAATAGAGTTGTTCAATTACAGGACTACTCATTAGAAGAGGCGGTTAAATGTATTACAGCTAAATGTGCAGCAGTCTTAAGACTATGTCGTGTTAGTGCTTGGAAAGTACTGGAGGAACACGATTATTTGAAGTGCTTTAACTTGTATAAGGCTTCATCTAAGTCTCATTTGCAGGGGTTGCGATTAAAGAAAGCCTTAATTAATGATTTTCTTGCTGAGTTGCATCAAAAGTCTTTGATTGTAGTAGATGCAAGCGATCTACAGGAATCCCATAGAGGGTTTTATAATGCTTACTTGAGAGAGTTTGGGATCGCGTCTGCTATCTGTGTGGGTCCTCAGAAGGATGGGGCAGTCTGTGGTGTACTTGTTTTTGAATCCTGTACTCCTAGAACTTGGATGGTAGAAGATATTATTTTCGCTCAGGAGGTTGCGGCGTTAGTTAAATACGCCGTGGATACTCAAGCCACGAAATATCTTCAGTCAGAGCTGGCTATTAAGGAGGCAAAGTTTAGGAATTTATACGAACTCTCCCCTTTACCTACAGTGATTATCGATCAGGAAGGTACGATAACTTCGGTTAATAACAAGTGGGTAGAGGAGGTTGGCTACTCTAAAGAGGATTCTGTGGGGGATAGCGTATATGCCTACATGCCTTTACCTTCGGTGGAGAAGTTTATTAGTGAGGGATTACACTCCCTAAAACAAGACCATGAGTTTAGAAAGAAGCTTTATCAGTTAGAGAGAGCAGATGGCTCTTGCATGGATGTCTTAATTGATGGAGCCGCTGTGGGGCTTGGTGAGAACTTGTTAATTATCAGAGATATTACGCAGCAGCTACATAATGAACGAGAACTACTGCGTTACAGCGAAAACCTTGAACAAGAAGTTCGCGTGAGGACAGAACAAATCTTTCAAACTGAGCAGCGCTTCAAAGAATTATTTGATACGTCTCCGCTCGGTAATGCCGTGATCAATTTAGAGACATTCATTGTGGAAGAAGCAAACCAAGTTTATGCCGATATGCTTGGATTGCCTCTGACAGAAGTAGTGGGTCGTCCCTTAAAGGAATTTACCCATCCTGACGATTGGCATGTAGATGCTGCCCTGTTAGAAAAATCTCGTCGCGATCATGTAGGCGTAGAGTTTGAAAAGCGGTATTTAACTAAGGGTGGTGAGATTGTCTGGGCGAGAGTTAAGACTGCGTTTATTAAGAACGAATGCGGTGCCGACTGTAACTTAGGCATTATTGAAGACATTACGGGGAAACGGAAACAGCAAGAGCGACTAAAACTGTTAGAGGCTGTAACTAAATTCTCTCAAGACGCTGTTACCTTAGTTAAGGTCTCGCCTGATCTGGTTGAGAAAAAGGTGATCTATGTGAACCCTGTTTTCAGCACAATGACTGGCTACCCAGAAGTGGAAGCATTAGGCCCTACTTATCATGTGTGCCCCACCACGGTTCAACTCATAGAAGAAGTGTCCAAAACAGAGCAGTCCAGCAAGGTAGAGGGATCAGTAACTAGGAAGGATGGTTCCCAATTCTGGGGAGAGGTTACAGTCACCCAATTAAAGGACAATATCTATGCAGTCATCATCGTCGATATTAGTGAACGCAAGCGCATGGAAGAAAGTCTTAGGGTTGCACTCTCCAATGAGAGGGATGCCAGTGAGACGAAGTCTCGCTTCGTAAGTATGGTTTCGCACGAGATTAGAAATCCGATTAGCATCATTAAGACTTCTAGTAGGCTCCTCTCTCAGTACTTTGAAGACGTTGGTCCTGAAAGGCGGCAAGTCTATTTTGACAAAATTGAAGGCGCAGTTAATAAGATAGTTGCACTCACTGACGATGTAGTTGAGCTAGGTAAAACTAGTCACGTTACGTTCAAACCATCTGAAGTACACTTGGAATCCTTTGTCCAACAGACCGTTAACGATATTAATGAGGAGTCCGACTCAGAGAGGCATCCAGTTAATTTAACCATCTATGGGGAGCCTAAGTCAGCTCAGTTGGATATTGGTCTACTGAGGCAGATGTTAAACAACTTGATCCATAACGCCCAGAAGTATTCTCCCGAAGGCAGTGATGTCGCCGTGACCCTAGAGTTTACGAAAGACGTTATTAAGATTTCAGTTAAAGATCAGGGGATAGGTATTCCTAAACAAGATTTAGGTAGCTTATTTCACCCCTTTCACCGCGCATCTAATGTCAAGGCGATTCCTGGTACCGGACTAGGATTGATTATTGTAAAACGCGCGGTAGAGGCTCACGGTGGCACGATTAAAGTTGCTAGTACTGAAGGCCAGGGTACTGAATTTAGAATTAAGCTGCCTTACGAGAAAAAAGAGGAGTCTACAGTACAATAGTTCTAAAATATATTAGACCTATGGCTGGTAAAGGTTTTGGTAAACAAGATCTGGTTAACCCTAAACAAGGAATCATAGCTAGTCCCATTGGCTGTTGTGCCTGGGAATGGACTCAGCCAGTGCTGTATGTTCCTGGGTTTGGTTGGGATAGCTGGAAGCCCGTGTTCTACATCAAGCTCCCAAAAGGAGGAGCGCACACTCTAATTGATCCAGTAAACCCGCCTATTCACTTTAAATCCGCTGTTCAAGTCTGCGGCAATGTTGGTTTGTTTGTATTCCTATTTAAACTAGGCACTAACAACCCACATATTTATGAGTGCTGGGTTAACCACTACACAACTGAAGAATTGGGTAGCCCCCTGTACAAATTTCAGGAGGCAGATCGTTGGCATATCTTTTGCATGGAGCGATCGCAAACACCTGAACGAGTAATTGCGACTACAGGTACGTTAGACCTGACGGAAAGTATTAATTATCTAAATGCCATGGCTCCTTGGACAATGGCAGAATTTACAGAAGCAAAGGAGAACTTTCCTTACAGCAAGGAACAATTGTGGGATCTTCTTTGATAAAATTGATTCAATTATTTATTGCAACTATTATTTAAAAACATATGGATACCGCTCTCCAAGAAAGATTGGAGAGGGTCAGAGGAGCTGTAGGTATTACAGACATTTGCCCTGAGTTAAAGCCTCAGGGAACGTGTGATTGTCCTGCTTGCGGTAAGCGATCTAAATTAACGGTCTGGTCTAATCAAACTATTAAATGTTGGTCGCCATCCTGTAACCTCAATAAGTCTAGAGATGTAGTGTCGTTTTATCGCTACCTCAAAGGCTTGGAGGATAAATCGGGCTTTTACCAGGCTGTGAAAGAACTGGAGAAGCTCGGCAGGATTTCATCTGACTCTCAAAACTCTGACGCCAGGAGTAAATTACTGGGGGAGTGCCTCACAATTTATCAGCATTACCTCTGGTCTGATCAGGGCAAAGAAGCTCTTGATTACCTGCGATCGCGCGGCTTCTATGACGAAGCGATTCAGGAACAGGGAATTGGGTTTGCGCCTAGTGATACTTGCTTAAGGGAATGGGACATTGACCATAACGCCTTAAAGCGTGAAGGGATGCTCAAGAACCGTAGGGAGTATTACGCTAACCGCATCATCTTTCCTATCAGGAACTACACAGGTCGGCTAGTTCACTTTGTTGGGCGCTACCTGGGGCAAGTTCCTAAAGATGAATATGGTGAAGACATCGCTCCTCGCTATAAAGATAGCCAAGGTGTAGGTGGTCTGCCAGGGACTAAAGCGTTCTTGGCGTTTGAGAATTACATTCCTGATTACCTGAAACGTCCAGAGCCTTTTGTGGTTCTGGGGGAAGGCTACCCTGACACGTTTACCTTGTTTCAACGAGGGATTCCCGCTCTGGGTCTGCTGGGGTTAGAAAAGCTAACTTCTCACGCCAGCAAACTCAAAGGGTTCAAACGCTGCATCTGTGTCTTTGACAATGACACTTATGAAGCAGATCACCCTACTCACCCGCTGGAGTATAAGAGCTGGCGTAGGGTGATCCCTCAGTTGATGGAGCTGCAAATGATTCTACCGCATGTGGAATTTTACCTGTGGATGGTGCCTGAACGGAATAAAACCCAAGATGGCAAGCTCTACACAGCTAAGGATATCAACGACTGGGTAAGCCGCTCTGGTAAGCCTATGGATCAGCTCTGGCCAGTAGTGCAAACCCAGCAGCAGGAATTTATTGAAGCAGTAATTGATAAATGGGGCAGCGACCTCTCGCAGCATGGAGCCTTACTCAGGCTTCTGGCAGCTACAGGTCGGGATGCTTCTGTTTTGCAGAAGTATGTTGCACCAGAATTAAGCCCAGTTGAATACGCGTTAAAAGTTTTAGGTTCGTAAGTATGGCAAATACGACGCTTACGTTAGAGGGGAATCTAGCGCAGGAGGATAAGTTTTATCTGATTGCTGAAGAAGGGAAGTTTGCGATCCACCCCTATGACGTTGAAAAGTTTGGACTGGCAGAGCAGTTCAAGGGCAAAGGTAAGAAGGAAGAGATAAAGCTCCCAGTAAAGGGGCTATGTTTCTTCTATTCTCCAGAGATGGAGCAGCACACGGGTTGTCAAGGGTATCTGTTCCCTGGTCATCTGGAGCTTTTAGAGGCCAATGATTAGCGTGTACGCGGGAGTGGGTAACGGGACAAATCTTGTTGCCCCCTTCTATGTCGCGGCTTGCTGGACAGATCCCAATTGGGTCAATCCCATTGCAATTAAATCCCACTCCTATCCAGTTTGCTTAAGTAGTTTGCGGCAATTAAACCGCATCCACAGCAAGCAGCCAGTATTCCAAGTCCAGCTAAAGGAAATCTCACTATTTGAGATTGAATACTGGGGCATCGATCTGGCAACACAACGGGCACTTAAGGAGGCTCTATTCTATTTAGACTGCCGCCTGGGGTGCCTGGGATTGGATAGTTCGCCCATTCAGGCTTCAGTGTATTCGCCATTCAAACTAGAGCGGAACAAGCGCCCGAACGTAGTTCAGGCAACTGATCTGAATTCTGCATCTATGCAGATAAGTCGCCTATACACTGAGGCATTCAGAGCGAAACAATTAGCTGACTACCATAGGCAGTTTCCGCAACTGAAACTGTCACGCCATAAAGGTTATCCCACAGATGGTCACATTGATCGTTTACTCAAGGTAAGCCTGCTACCGCCCTTTTACATTAGGGAATTGGCGTTTAAGTCTGGGCTCAATCGCATATTAAAAACTAACTCTATTGATCGCCAACCTCGTTGGTTTCAAAACTATCTAAGGTCTATCACTAATGAAGGACTTATTGACATCCGTAATGTTGGAACTAGTCCCCTATTTGAAGCAGAAGGGGATTTCATTTGAACAAGGGTTGATGCTGGTAGATATTAAGCTCTGCCAAAGCATCACGGAGATTCCAGAGGCTGAAGCCTTGGCAGTCTATATTGATACGTTTAAGCGCTTGAATCTCATGTTGCAGAACGTGATTGATTTGACGGAAGAGGAAAAGCGCCTCTTTAACAACGCCAATTTGGACCTGTTGCAGCAGAAGCCTGAGTATCTCTTCAGCCCTGAAGGAAAGGGTTTCTTGTATAAGCGCCTAGGGATGCATGACCACCATCATCCAGAGCTAATTGAGACGCTGAAATTTATTGATGAAAAACAGCCCGCATTAAAGGCGGCATAACCAGAATTGTAAGGGGGCTTTTAAGCCCCCAAAGTGGAACCATGAGTATTAGTACCGAATTAAAACTGCTATTAAAAAGCGATCCAAAATTTGCCCTTCTTGGGGGGATTGAGGTCATTGAATCAGACAAAGATCCCAATCACGTTGAACGCAGACAACAGCAACGTGCCATCTCCAATGAGATGATTGCCATCTGTTTAATGTATGGGCATCATCGCTGGATACATGGGGCGTTGACTTACACGATCACGGATCGCTCGTTGGAGAAAACAAACTATGCAAGATTTATTGACAGTTTAAGAGGACTGCGCGTGGTGACCTATGGGGAAGGCAAAGTAAAAACCACCTATTGGTGCCATGAAGTCATTAAGCGTAAATCTAATGTTTACAGTTTGCGGAATCGATCCGGGCAACAGCGGCGCTCTCTCGCTGCTTAGATGGGTGAATGGGGTGGTAGAGGTATTGGCTTTAATTCCAATGCCAACTACTACCTATCAAGTCAAAGCCAGAGGGAAGGTTCAGACCAGAACCAAGATTGATGAGACTAAGGTTAAGCAGACGCTCCAGGAATGGAGGCAGAAGTTTGGGCTTAATCTCGCTGTAATTGAAGAGCAGAAAAAACGAACTGGGCGATCGCAGGGGTTTGGCTCTGCAGGTACCACAATGGAGCAGTATGGGCTTCTGCGGGGTATCTGTGTGGGGTTAGGAATCCCTTACATCACACCTGACCCGCAGAAGTGGCAAAAGGCATACCCGTACATTGAAATCTCACCAGAGATAGATAAACTAAATCTGGAAGAGCCTAAAAAGCGGAGTATTGCTTTAGCTCAAAGCGTATTTCCCAAGACTTCTTTATTGAAAAGTAAACGGTCTAAAAAGCCGTGCGATGCGTTTTCTGATGCCTTGCTTATAGGGAATTACTACTACCTAACTGATGATTTTAAGATGTCAGCTTTAAACAATATCCCTAGGGCTGCTTAGTACTTCTGTTCTCATTTGGAATTCTAAACTATGATCAATTGATCAATCTGTTAGGATTGGGTTAGTTGCATTATTGATTTGAGTTCCACATGCCAAGAGTGAAGACAAAAGCCTCAGCAAAACCTCAGCCTTTAACTGGTAAGGAGTTATTGGCAAAGGTTAAAGGGATGTCAGGAAATAAAACTGCTAAGGCAGAAGCCTGCGGTTATTATACGGAGACAAAGTCTGGTGTTAAGAGAGTGAATCTCATGGCATTCATGAATGCTCTGCTAGAAGCCGAAGGAGTCTTACAGAAGGAAGCAGAAGGGGGCGATGGTGGACCTGGACGGGCACCATCCTTCAAGGTCACGGTACAAGCTAACGGTAACTTGTTAGTGGGCTCGGCTTACACTAAGCAAATGGGTTTGAAGCCGGGAGACTGGTTTGAAATCTCACTAGGTCGTAAGCATATTAAACTCAAGCAAGTAGAAGAAGGCGAGTACTCAGAAGACGAATAAAGTGACATTTTAGCTAATAGAAATCAAATAGAAATCAGGCTATAATTGTCTTAATAAGAAAAGACATTTTAGCCTGATTTTCATGCAAAAATTAATAGTCGATGAAATTGAAGTGAATGAAAAACCTTCATACTATTCAGTTTCACGGTTGAAGAGTTATTCAACCTGCGCTGAGTATTACAAACTTAAATACGTTGATAAGATTCAAACTCCTTCGCTCAGCACCGCAACCTTAATTGGTTCTCTTTGCCATGATGCGCTGGAGTATTTTCATTCAGAAGATAACCAATTTAGGCATCTGAGTGAGGTCTTTAAGGTTACGTCTAAGAAGACCCTGCTAGAGCGCAAGATCATTGATGACAACACCCCGACTGAGGTGCTGGAGGAATTATGGATGGATGCAGTGAGCTATGCTCAAGACTGCCTGTCTCTGTATGAGAGAGCGTCTGAGCGTTATAGCGGTCCTGTTCCCATTCGTAAGAAAGATGGTGGCATTGCTGCTTCCCCTACCTCTACCAGTGTGTGGAAGAAGGCTGAGGAAGTATTAAAGCTGCCTGAGCGTAGAGACAACATCGACCAGAGAGCGCTTAACCTTAACCCTGATATGGAAGGGTTGTCTCTGGCTTCGATCTTTGCTGAGGCGTTTGCCATCTGCTATCGCTATCAAACTCCTGCTGCAGTTGTTCGCACGATCGCAGTTGAATTTCCCATCTCTGACTACAACGCTGAAGATGGTAAGGTCAATAACCCTGTACCCATGCCAGCAGAATTTGGCGGGGAAGCAGGGATGTACCTTAATGGCTACATTGACTGGACTGGGATCGTTGAGTTCAATGGTGAGGAAAAGCTCGCCATTGTGGACTACAAATCCTCTAAAGAGGATATGCAGGCTGACCAGGTGAGGTACAATGTGCAGCTTTACTCCTATGTTTACGCTTACGAGCTTCTAACTGGTGAGAAAGTTGAAGTCATTGGTATTCATAACCTGCGATCAGGGCGATTGGTACTGGTGGAAGTAGATAGATTGATCATGCAGGATGCGTTGAGAAATCTATTCTTTAAGCACAAGCTAATTGATGCAGGAATGTTCTACAAACATATCCCTGATAGTGGCTATTCTCCCTGCCTAGCACAATTCGGTAAGCAATGCCCTTACTTGAAGAATTGCTATCCTGAACTGTATGCCAAACTCAATAATGTAACTCCATCAAATGAGCTAGAACGCTTAGCCTTAGAGTTACAAATTAGTGTGTAATGTGGGTTGTTTTTAGAATAGAAAGTGTGCTATAAAATAAGACATATATAACTTTCTATTCTAAAAATTACAACTAAATATGGCACGTCCCCACAGCGGTTTGGATAGCTTAACCCGTTATCTTCGTACAGGTTTTCCTTGGAAGTCTGAATGGAGATGTGAGTCTTTAGGGATGACTTTCTCCTATGATGATGTTAAGTCAGCAATGGTAGCCCTGAAGAATAATGATCCTGGACTGCACCGTCTCCTAGCCTACAGATGGCAGACAACTCGTAGTCGTAATGCCATTGCCAACGCTCTCTACATGGACCCTTCAACATTGAAACGGACATGGGATAAGGCCATGCATCAGATCGTAAATCATCTAGTGAATCGCGATGTTTACGAGAGTCTGGAGCCCATTGATCTAATGCAGTACGACTAATAACTGTCTGCCAGCTCTAACTACAAAAACTATTATTTAAGTGAACAAAGTCGGTTGGAGTTTTCTGACCGACTTTTTAAGTAAAAATCTATGTCAGATTACACAAACGTTCTGCAACTTCTTAGCTCTTACTGCGATCGCTTTAGGTTATCTCTAGAACAATCTTCCTTATTAGGAACTGAACCTTGGCAGGGATTGTTAGAAGAACTGCTGGGTATTAGAGACCTGTTAAATGATCCAGCAATCAGCGCTCCTTTGGATAATTACCAGATTCAAAAACAATCGCCCGTAGAGCGATATGGTGTGGCTAGCCTGGTGATTGCCCTCTCTGAAGATAATGTCACGCCCAGGAAGATTTCTGAACACTTGGAATCTCAAGGCATACCGATCTCAGAAGCAGAGATTAAAGGCTGGCTCAAGCAGTACGAAACTGCCCCTATCACCACTAAGACTGATATGGTCAATGGCAGCATCTTTGATACCCAGGGGCAGCTCCAGTCTGTATTTGATCGGCTGCATAGTTTACTAGATGAGGTAGACGATCGCACCGACGCTCACTTTGCCTCTGCCAGAATCACCAAAGAACAGGTGAAGCTGGAGTATATGAAGGAGATTCGGCAATCCATTAAGGATGCAGCATCTCTGGCAGCAGTTGTCGCTAATATGCAGACTGTAGAGCAATTCAAGAAAGTAGTGGTGGAAGAGGTTGGAAAGGTTGACCCTGCTACCGCTCAGCGAATCTGGAAGAAGATCAGGGAGGCTAAAGCTATGTTCTCTAGCCTCCAGATGTAGCACTTTAGGTGAATCCTTGCTGCATAATTCTGACGGGGTTCACTAAACCTCTAGTGATAGCAGTCCACATGTCGTTCTTGGGGGATACTTGCTCGTTAACCGTAGCAGTGCCCCCTTCTTTATTGACTTGCATTTGAGTCACCAGGACAGGGCTAGTTCCTGTGGTCAAAAGTAAGTTTTCTTTCTGCTGTTGCAGATGGGGGTTAAAGGGAGCTTTACCCACAACCACCGTTCGCTTGACACTCTCTCCTGGGTGAGAAAGGAAGTTGACCGCAGCATTAAAGGTAGCAGCGGCTAGATTAACCTGCCCCTGATCGATCTTCTTACCTTTCGCCTGGGCAGCAATATTCTTTTGGAGCTGTTCCACTTCTTTTTGCTGCTGACCTTCGATCCGCTTGGCTTGAATTTGGGCTTGAGGGTTGGCTCGTGCCTGAGCATCTCGTAGTTGCTTCAGCTCTTTATAGTTTTCCGCCCCACGAATCATCTTGGCCCACATGGTCTGACCAATCACTGACTGATTGTAGTACTGCCCTTTGATGGATAGTTCTCTATCAATCAGGGGCGTAACCAAACTTTTAGGTCTGACGTTAAACAGCTGGGCACTGGGATCTAAGTCCCCATATTTGTCACCGTACAAAGTAGGGTTGATGAATAGGTGCTTGCTCTTAGAGCCCGTGGGGTCAGAAGCAGATAAAAGGTAGCGCTGGCTATCCTGGGCGATCGCTTGTTGGGCAGTCGCAGTTACGATGGGAGAGCCTGGTTCAAAGAAGCGATTACCCTTGAACTCAAAGACGTTATCCATAGACGTGGCGAAGATACCTCCAATAAAAGGTACTTTTGCCAGCCCTTCGGTGAACTGACTCATTAGCTTACCCATGAACTGGTTGTAGCCAGGAATCATCCCTAGGCCCAAACCAATAATGCCGCCTACAGCCGCCGCGCCACCCAACGTTAGGGCAACAGCACCTGCCGTAGCTCCAAGACTGACGATGGCACCAGCAGCTAAGACTAAGCTTAGTCCTGTTAAGGCTCCACCAATTGCACTAATAACTGCGCCCTTACTAAGAAGACCTCCAGTCAACTTAGAGGCTACACTAGCCGTGCCTGTAACCAAGGAGCCAATACCAGAGGATACCTTTTCGTAAGCTGTACCTAAGAAGTCAGTGACAGTCTGCACAGGTTTAGAGTTCCACACAGCAGCGGCAGTTTCTTGGATGTTCTTACCAAAGGCCGCAACCAGTCCCACCCCTGCCAGGACTCCTGCAGTAATCAACCCCCACTTAGAAGCACTCAGCTTCGAGAAGTTAATCTTCTTGAACAGGTTTGGGACTTTGGAAATCATATGGCCAATCCCAATCCCGATTAAAGAGTTGGTGGTAACTGACCCTGCATGCTGAGCGACTAAGCCTGTTTGGGCATCGGTGATACTGGGGTCATCTGCAGCTGCCGCCAGTCTTGTATAGGAACTGTAAATATCCAAGCTTTCAAACATGGAGCTGGCAATTACCCACCCGTGCAATAATCCTCCCCCAATTCCTCGCAGGACTCCCCCAACCCTGGTTCTACCTTTAAACTCTGATGGGTTGAGATATTCTGTTCCTCTTACCGCCCCTGTCTCTACAGATTCATCCAGGACGTTGGCGCTACCGGAGCGTCCCCTGAAAACGCGATCGTAGAGTTCCTGAGAACCTACAGTTTTGCCACCCCGCTCTCTGATTACTTCATTTAACTGCTGCTCCATCTTGGCAACAGAAGTGATGTCATCGGGAGATAGGATCAGTAGTCTGTCTTTTAGTTGGTGGAATAGTCCAGCAGTATAGTTGTGAATCAAGAAGCCTAAGTAGTTAACCGCTTCTTTTTCACTGCGCAAGTTGTAGCGTTTGAGTAAACGCCCTTCCTTAGGAGAAATCTCTTGCTTGAGCATCTCCTTAATTTGTTCTTTTGTTGAGGTTTTAACCGTGTATTTTAATTGCTCTAGTTCTAAGGGACTGTGACCTGTAATATCCAGGAATGTTGCCCCTGAACCTTCTAGAGTTTGCTTGGTGAATTGATCGAAGAGATCATCCACGTATTTATCAAATAACTGAGAGTATTCAAAATCTAAAGATTTAATCAGGTCGGGACGATTAAGCGCATCAATCCCAACTCTGTCTGGAACACCAAATACAGCTGCTTCCAGTTCTTGGGTAATAGTCTTGATCGAACCTTGAATGTTATTTAATTCATTTACTACTTGTTTGCCGAATTGTTCCAGGTTAACCCCTTCAACTGCATCTGGGATGACAACGGTAAATCGGGCAGTACCTCTGGTGATGTTCAGCCTGTTTCTTGTATGGCTAGCCGCCTCAATGGGATTCTTACTAACAGCAAAGGTGTATTGGTACTTCTTACTGGCAGTATCAAATAACGTTCTGGGGAGTTCCAGAGAGTTTAATACAGCAGCGGTTTCATTCCTAAACATGAAGGTGCTGGCAAAACCTAAGACAGGTGCAGCCGTAGCCAGAGTTAGAGCCGCATAGATAGCGAACTTTGCAGGCCCACCAAAGGGTGAGATCAGTTGGTCAAAGTTCTGGAACACCTTAGTAAAGATGTTGGCAGCAGTCGGCTCTTCGGTTTCTGATTGGTCAAGATACATGCTGGCATATTGCACCCACTCACTGGTGTCTTGCATTTGCAGCGTATTAGTCCGCATTTCTTGGGTCTTGCGATCCAACCTGAAGCTCAAGTTCTTAATGTTGATATGCCCAAAGGGATTGAAGATATGATTCAGCAATCCTTTAACACCTGCATGTCCACCAATTAAGGCTAGGTCGCTACCATCAGCAGCACGGTTAATGCCAGCTAAGGGGTTGTCAGGATTAACGATGTTATCGACACCCATCAACATACTGGGGTCATTGGGATCAGCCATTCTGGAGATAATCGATTCCAGACGCTGATTAGCCAGCTCACTACTGCGTCTCATGCGTTCTCTCAGAGCCAAACCTAAGATTGGATCTGAACCAATTAAGCTGGCTTCTGAGTCACTCGCAGGGGATGAAAACTTACGTCGATGCTTGCTATCCAGAGAGCTCATAGAAGCAGTCGATCCTAGAACTGCGTTAGCTAATAACCGCATCTGTCCAGGCGACAGGGATGACATAGGAGCCCCGCCAGTAATGCGTTGAACTGCATTCTGAACCAGGAGGGCTAATTCACCTTTACCTTGAGTTGCAGCCTTCATCAGCGTCGAGGGAGCCAACGAATAGACGGCACTGGAAATATCCTGCCCTGCAGACTGTACCTGAAAGTAAGAGCTGAAACGACTGACTTCACCATATTCCCCAGGTCTAAGGGTAATACCTACTCCTGGTAACACCTGTTGATAGGCGTTCATGGAGTTAATAGACATGGGTGACAGAAGGTTCGTAATGATGTTCTGCAGGCGAATGGCTTGTGGGTCATTGGGTCGAATCAGCTTGGCACCGATCTTGTTAAGATTCTTACCCTGGGCACCTTCAATGATTTCTTTGAAGTAATCGACTGAGCGGTCATAAGTAACTTTGTCTTTACCAGTCAACAGGCGGGTAACGTTGGCGATCGCATTCCCAATCAGAGGGATGCCTTCAACCGCTTCGTAATAACGGTTAACGCCTTCCTGACCCCAGCCACCCAAAGCTTGACCAATTGCTTGAACAGCTACACCTGTCAAGGCAGCAGCGCCAAAGACAGCAGTGTAACCTCGCCGCATTCTGGCGAACCCTGGACCGCGCCCCTTCATAAAGCGGGTAAACTCAGGACGCTCAAAGACCGCTTCCATTGCCTCTCTGTAAGTCTTTTTGGTAACGACTTCAGAGAGTTCTTCTTTGACGTGGTTATTTACGATCTCTGCATAGTTTTTTAATCCATCGGCTGAGCGCAAACCTTCTGTGATTTCTTTCGCAGTATTGTTGGTAGAGCTACGACTGTAGCTGATCTTGATAAACTCTCTGGCACCAGTGGTGAATTGATCCAGGTCATATTCCAGATGCCCCACGCGCCACTCAGCAAAGTTTTTCTTAGCCCATGCCAATGGATTGCTAGCTTCTTTGGCTGCAGCAACCTTCATCTTGCGGTAAAGGTGCATCGTGTCTGAGGCACTCCTACCCAGATCATTAACGGAAGCAAGCGCAGCTGAGCCAATGGCCGTATAGATACCAATAGTTTGCAGTCGCTCAGTTAGATTTTCATCCATGCCGACTGCAATGCCAAAGTCGCTACTGGTCATGGCTAATCCAGTCATAGCAAACGCTGCAGCAGGGAGAGCCCACTTACGATTGACTTTCGCCAGGATGTGATTATCAATGCCCTTAACGACTTTGCTAATGGTGCTGGATTTCCAAACCTTGAGAATTCCTTCGTGGATAGACTCTTGATACCAGGAGGCAGCGAATGCAGCCCCTGCACCCACTAAGGCAGTGGCCATGCTAACTCTAGAGTCTTCTGTGAAGAAGTTAGCCATTAGTCCAGCAGCCTGATATCCCAGATAAGCAGAGAGTCCACCCCTGATGAGTCTTAACCACTTGTTCTGTTTACCAGGTCCAAGCAGACTCTTCGTTGCTCTCAGGTAGCCATCAGCGTCAGCCCGTAGAACCCCGTCAATGGAATTAAATCCTTGTTGCGGAAGCCTAACTAAGTTATCAACGAATCGTCCAAAGCTTTTGGCAGTGGTTTTAACCGTATTGGCAGCGGCGCGTAAGTCGTCAGCAGCTTCTTTGTTGAAGAGACCCACTGCTACCGCAGTCCCCTCTAAGGCAGTCATAGAAAGCGCTGCCGACATTGAGGCTGTCAGGCCTAACGTAGCCAGGGCATTCATGTAGTTGATCACGTTGTCCTGGTTATCGTTGTAAACCAGACTGACGCCCAACTTATTCTTGGCATCCCAGTTAATCCCTACAGGTAGACCAAAGGTGAGGTTAGTACCCAGAACGGGAGCTGTCTGCATACCGGCAGAGTAATAAACAATCCCCCGCTTCTGCATCTCTCCTGCTTCATTAAAGGTGCGCCCCTTAATAGTTTCTGCCATAAAGAACTGGAAGAAGGGTAGAGGAGCCTGCTTAGCGATAACTCGGACATCACCAGCAAAGCCTTTGGCATCCACAAAAGAAGTGGTTCTGGCTAATGTGCCTGCTTGATAAGCAGCCGCCATTTCCAGGCTGGAGGCTCCCTCACCCGATCGCATTCGTCTTAGAACTTCACCCCTAAACTCGCTGAGCTGGGTCACCAGCATCAGGTTTTCATTAGGAGTGACTTTCCCATTACCCAAGACTTTCTCACCGAGGAAAGGAATGTTCCGCAGAACGTTTAACGCCCCTGCCCCCGCCCAGGTCAAACCTTTACCTAAAGCCATGATGCCAAAAGTGCCCCACAGGAAGCCTTTGAAAAAGTTACCTTTGAGCGTAACCAGGCCCTTTCCTTTTAAGGTGGATAACACTTCGTTGGCCAGGGCAACCCCTTCTAGAGCTTTACCCGCAAGCTTGGCACTACGACCATCAGCCCAACGTCTCACAGCTTCCTCTACAGGCGCACTGATCGTGTAACGTTCTAGCTGTGCGCCTTGGGCAACAGTACCGATCGCCCAGCCTCCCGCTAACGCTCCAACGGTTGTAATGGCGGCATCGGCCATACGATTCCCCGTAATGGAGAACAGATAGGTGGGAGTAAACTCTGGGGCAGCAGCTTGATTGTGGTTAAGTGCCAGAGCGACCTGGCTAAATAAAGAGGCCCCGCTGGTAGAGGACATGAACTCATTGAGGATGGAGCCAAAAACCAACCCACCCAGGGCGATCTCAGCCAGCATCCCCCTACCTTTGATGAGTGGGTCTGCAACTAACTTGCCAGAGTTTGATTTGATGAAGTTGATTCTAAACTTCTGCTCTTCAAAGTATTTGGTGGCTTTGCTAACGAGTTTGGATTCTGTGGACAGGTCAGCGGTAACTTTACCCTGGTAGCTAACGACCTGGTTCAAGAAGGCATGTAGGTCTTCCTCGCTGGTTAAGTTAATGGAGCGCATGTTCATGGGACCATCCCACTGCAGCATGCCTGACTCAATGAGTTGGCTCTGGAGGTTACGTAACTTGCGGTGTTCGCCCAGGACAGGTCCTAGAAGGCTGGCATTACCCTGGAGTCTCGCCACCCCTTCTTTGGCAATATTCCAGGGGATGAGGAATGCGGTTTGTACTTTACCACCCATCCTGCCAGTCACAGAGGTCTCATCAATAATCTGAGACTTGGCAAAGACCTGGTCAAAGCCATGCTGGAAGTAAATGCGGTCCAGGTTCTCCATTAAGTCAGAGAACGAGAAGATTTCCCCTAACGACAACATACTGTTAGGGTCAGGATTGCTGTAGTTTTTACCCCAACCCCAATTCAACGGGTTAGCAGGGAGTAGCATTGCCAGGTTATCTAACTGTCGGGCAACGCTCTTGGCTCGTTCAAAGCCAGCATTATGGATGACAACACGACTGCCGCCCTCTTCAATCTTGAGCGCGATCGGCTTTCTCATCTCTTCACCGAAAGCATCCATCGCATTCCGCATGTTCAGCCACTTCTCGTTCACCACCCCATTAATGGTGGGGGCGTAGGGATTAACGATGTCGCTGATAAAGGGCTGAACGATATTGTCAAAGAGAATGCCAGCTCTGCGTCGTTGCAGAATATTGTTGGCTCCAGGGATGCTCGCCATCTCTGTGTAGAAGTCAACAATGCCTTCACTGTTTGCTTGTCCTTTGAGGCGATTCAGTAAGCCTTCCTGCATCACACCCTGAGCATTCTTGGTGTCATGTAGCGGCATACCAATGTACTCAGGTCCCAGTACCGCCCCCATCGCTGCATTTCGCATGAGTGGGTGAGCCTCTACACCTTGACCCAGGGCTACATCAAGCAAACCCTGCATCGACATCTTGAAGATCTCAGAGGTCACATAGCCATAGGGGACACCCATAACGAAGTAGGTTAGGACAGCTGAAGCCGTAGTTAGGGCAAAGCCAGTTCCTTGACCCATGAAGTTTTGGAAGAAGCCTGCTTTAGGTTCCCTATAACTGGCACCTGGGTCAACGTTTTCTCGGTTCGCCACCCAGTCAGGTACATTGGAGCCATAGTAATTAAAAGAACGATCCAGGATGGCACCAATTGCACCTGCGATCGAAGGTAAAGCACCTAATTCATCTTTGTAGAGTCGGCCATATCCATTCTCAGCCGCCCATTGGTTCATGTAGAAACCTAGACCAGGATCATTCATTTCCCGGTCGTACTGTTTCACGTACCAGGGCAGCTCATTAGGAGACATACCCTCATGGGCAGCAGCATACTTCAGCTTATAAGCAGCGGAGGCGTACCCTTCCATGTTGGTGGGGTCAATATTGGTAAGTCCGCCATTAGATCTGGCTGCATTGAACAGCGCTATTTCGTAGAAGTGGCTAGCGCCATGTCGGGAAGAAAGTAAGTATTGGGTGCCCCCTCCCTCACCCCCAAAGAAGGGTGCAAGTTGAGGATTGTGATATCCCAGAGCGGCTGCGGCTGCTTTACCACCATCAGCTTGAGCCACTGAAGTTAAGCGCTCCACTAAACCTAAATTGGCTAGGGTGTTATAGGCTCCCTCGCCAATCTTAATGGGGCTCACATCAATGACCCCGAACAGCTTAGCGTCCTTGTGCCTAAACTCTTCAGGCATAGCAGCATCAGGGCTAAAGATTCCTGTACCCCTACCTGCTACAGCTTCAGCGAGATATTTGTTGTAAACACTCTTAAGCTCAGGCGTGGCGACAGCAGGGTCTCCATACTTGCCCGACATTAAGTACGCTGCTTTTTGCCTCACCAACTCCTGGTTTAGGCTGATTAATTCCCCATTACGGTTGCGAATAAATGCTTCCGCAACCACACGTCCATGTGATTCGTTCCCTGTTGGTTTGATTAATAAGTTAGTGCCACTAGCAGAACTCTTGACGATGTTCCGCATGATTTCAGTGGAGTGACTGCCATAGAGCTGCGATCGCTTACCGCTACCATGAGCAATCTCAGGGGCATCAATTCCTGTTAAACGAACCTGCACCGTATTCCCGCCTTTGTCTTTAACAAAGAAGGAATCGGCGTCAGTTTCTTTATTGTCAATGCTGTAAAAGTCAACAGGGATTAAACCGCCATCATTGATTAAACGGCTTCGCGTTGGGAACAGATTGGCCACGGGCAGTTATTAGAACTCTAGCCTCATCAAAGCAGAAAGATTTGATTAGGGGTGGGATAGTTCACGTTGCCCGTAAGTGAGTAGCCAGGAATTTGCGGTGGTAATAGGTCCCCCACTTTTTCGTCTCTGTATAGGAGATCGTTAGGGGTTGCAGGTTTCACAAAAGTTACTTTGTATTCTGTCCCTGCAGCAGGGGCTAGGGTAGCAGCTGACCAGTCTAATGCGACAGTGGGTGCGGCTGGAGTTGTAGGAACTGGGGCGGTTGGATCAACAGGTAAGGGCTCTTTCCACAGCAGACTGTCATCAATAATCTGATAGCCAGCGAAGATGGTGTTGTCTTGGGTGATGGTATTAATCACCATGACATCTAGGTTATTAAGCAAGGAATCTGTGGCAATCGCACTCCTGGTTAAGAGAATCTCCTTGGTGTTCTTGCTGTCAAACTTGGGTTTGAAGTCCAGGTATTGTCTGTAGTTAAGCAATCGGGTGCCATCAATAGCAGGTACTAGCCAGAATTCTTCTTTGAGCTTGACTTTAGTAATCTTGCTGGGGGTTGTCTGCTGCATGAGCGTGGGCAGGTATGGCTTTGTCCACTGCCAGTATTCCACTCTGTAGCAGCTGTTGATTCCATACCCCACACTGGGTAGCATTTGGAGTCTTACCTTGTTCCTGATGGATGGATGGATTGGTAGATTGACCTTGATTGGTTGTGTAGGTAGTGCCCCAATTAAGTTACTGGTCTTGGGGTAATGAATCAAAAGGTAATATTGAGGCGAGGAAATGACGGGTTCTTCCAATGCTTCCAGCTCAATGTCTGTCTTAGGAACGGTTACTGGTAAGGGTTGAGGAACGAATGCGTCTTGAAAGTCTAAATAAATTGGGGTCAGAATCATGCCCGCTTTACTCAAATGTAATTGTCAAAATCAATTACTAGATAGCAGACTTTGGGTAGGGTATTGTAGGTATCTATAATTGAACGCTAAGCTTTTGAAGTTGGGCGGCGGCAGATAATCTATGCTCTGTCCGTACTAACGCAGTATTAGCTTGCGCCCGTACAGAATTCTTACTGTTTCTACTTTTATGCTACCGACTTTGTTTATTGGGAGTAATTGTTGGACTAGGGGTAGGTGTTGGGGTGGCATCTTGTAGCCCTATTTCTTTTATTGGAAATACATACACTAAATACAGATAAAAGAAACCCATCGAGAAAGCCAGGATGAAAATACCCAGGATAGACGAAGTGATTTCAATACCTGCAGGGCCTAGTTTGAGATTACCCTCGGATTTATCTCCTTTCTTGAATTGAATATAAGAC
>CAZGDE010000044.1:14934-25683 GCA_964524315.1 uncultured bacterium | reverse complement strand
TCGTAGTACCTATCTATTACCTCTTGTACCATCCCTACCCCTCACTACCCTAGAGTGGAATTTCCCTGGATGTACCGCTGGAAAAACCGACCTCAAGCTGAAACTCTGTGTACTACTAAGGTTCTGATGGTATCCTCTGACCCAAAGACCACCGTGGAGTAGTCGTTACCCTCAAGCAGATGTACCGTCACCTGGGGCACTAATGGGTCAACCAACCACTTTGGGCCTCGGCTACTGAGACCGATAAAAAGTTATTAAGTGTTGGTTCAAGTGTAAATGTCCCCTTATTAATGTGGTTAGTCTCTTCCCATTCTGCAAAAAACCAGGGTGCAGACCGTTCTTCATCCCCTGAAGTAACTTTTACAAGTGAAGAAGGCACAAATAATGTCCCAAGTTCAAGAGTGAAGTATCGTCTTAACCATGTAGACGGTAAATCGTCATCCATCAGAAAGACAATACACATATACAAAGCTTCGCCAGGTGTCCGTGGGGCTGGCATGACAAAGTAAACAACTCCGATTTCATCTGATGCTTTGATAACTTGACATATAGGATAAAGGGCTGCCGAATAATTTGCTAACGCGACATCGCCACTATCCTTCCATATTTGATAAATCCATTGTTGCGTAGAGTCGTCTTGTAGCCCAGCGATTAATTCATCGCAATGCTTCTCAATTATGTAAGGAACTAACTTATGGGCAAAATTGTAGTGCTGACGGTGTAAAAATTCCTCAAGCTGTTCTGCACTAGCCTGTCCAATTTTCATGACTTCTTTAAGTCGCGCTTGCACTATATCTTGGTCATCCATTTGCTTTTGCCTCTTCCATAGTTCAATTAGGTCGGGAAAACGGCAGATGACTACCCTGATTAAGCGTAACTAACCCTACCTATTACTGGCAAGTAGGGGTGTTTCAATCTCACTAAAGTTACTTTAGTCATAGGGTAGGTGGGCATAGCTAGGCAGTAAATACCCCGAAAGTGAAGATAGCTAATTGTGTATCAGTCTAATAATTCCTGTCATCTAGGGATACTTGCCAGAATTCAGGTAGTAGTCCATCTGGGTACTTTCATCAAGTGCATCGTAATTTATGTCATGAGCATCCAGAATTACTGCTCCAGCCTTATCAACCGCTTCATCAAGAACCTCTGCCTGGTCTTTTGTTCCTAAGCTTAGGCACTCATCGGTATATCCTCTAAAAATTTTCCAAAGCTGCTTCCAGTGTCTCTCTGTTAGCATCTCCGCTTGAAAATACAAACCACAATTGATGTACTGACTTTCTAGAGTTGACACGGTGGAATCAAAGAAGTCATTAAATGCTGCTTTGCTATATTTAGACATTTCAGTTCAAGCCTCCTATTTTAGATTTACTGCTTATAATTCTAGCAATAGAAAAATATTTTTGGCATGGCTTATTCATGCGTTTTTTAATCGCCAATTGTAAACTCCTTAGCTTTCTGATGCTTGGAATATTTACAATCTATTCTCGGTTCGCTTAGGTTAATAATTAGCACTAACTCCTCTAAGCCGGTAGGTTAAACCTGATTCTTTACGTACAGTTTTTCCATCTGCTTTGCTAATCTATGGCAGTCAAAGCTTCACTTGTTGATGAATGAAGATGCTTGAACCTTAACGGAGATAAAAATTTAACTCTAGAGTAGCTTGAAGATACTAGAGCAAGACATTGAAACGTAGCTATGCAATCAGTAAGTCTCTAAAGTAACTTTAGGTGATTCACAGAGTAAAGTAACTTTAGGTCATCGAGCAATTTGTAAAGCCATTGATTGCCCCATCCCTCACGCCTATTTTCTCTTCTAGGCCAAGGGGTAACTAAACTGCATGGGCATTCGACCGCACATATTTAACTGCACCTATAGTAGGTGCTGACGAATTAGTAGGGAACTGACTAACAGTAGGAACGTAGTAGGTTATCTGACGGTTCTTTGAAAGCCTTCTGTGCCGTATCTTCTGAGTGTCCAGGAAGCTTGGAGTTCTGATGTGCCTAAGAAGAAGCGGAAAAAGCAAAAGCGTGAACAGGGTAAAGAGGAAGTTGTCACACCAACTCCGTCTGTACTTAGCACACAGGAATGTGGGTATGTCATGGCATCTTTTCTCATCCCCCACAAGCTACTAAAAAAGCTAAATGTGTTCGTTTCTCACTGCGAATTAGAGGGATTAGGAAAAGTGGGTGGGGATAGCGTGATGGTTATTTTACTGAAGTTCCTGTTTGCGAAGAGCGAGAAATATGGCCCCATTCCTACGATTCGGGGCTTACATATTCAGGGCAGTGACGACTAATCAACTAAGTGAGTTATCCGGTTGCTTAATGGTGAGGTCGGCTTGATTGCGCCCCCATATTGCTTGTTTCATTGGGTGCCCAGCTTGACCAGTGCAGCCTCATTGCCAATTTGGAGAGAGAAAAGCATGGCTTACATTAGCTTAGAGGAGTTCTGGCAGCTACAGGAAGCGTAGGAAGCTAGGTACGAATGGGTAAATGGCGAAGTCATTGAAATCCCTGACCCTGAACCATATCATTGGTGGGCTTTAGAACGTCTCAGAGCGTCTATAACCCTCTATACGGCTGCCCATCAGCTTGAGTTAGGCAGTCATGGGGAAACCATTACCCTAAAGACTGCCTGTGGCAATCGGCGCAAACCTGACCTGGTATTAATGTCCTATCAGGAAGTAGTTGCAATGATGACCCGAACCCCCCCTGAAGTTTGGAGTACTGAACTAGTCGTAGAAGTGAATAGCCCCAATTCTAAATCGGTTGATTGGGGTGAAAAGAAGGAGGAGTACGAGGCCACTGGAATTAAGGAATACTGGATTGTTAACCCCGAATTGCCTTCCCTTACTGTCCATAAGCTAGTAGATGGTAAGTATAGGGATAAAAGCTACTTTAAGGGCCTGGATACCATTGAGTCCCAAGTTCTCCCAGGTATCCAGGTAGACCCAGCATCATTCATTCTTCCGACTCTATAAATTAAGATTGCTCTCTAGCCATGCCTACTGAAGTTGGAACTTTCCCCGCTTAACCACCCCACAACATGGTAGGTATTGGCACTTATGGGAACTTGGGAGAACTATACGGAATTTATCCCCATGAAGATGTATTCGGGGGGTAAGTGTTCCTCTCCAGCCTTTATGCTAAAAAGACTCTGTAACCCAACTGAACGTGAAATAGGGTTCCTTTTTATCCTTGCAGCCGTGATGGTCGTCTTCATTCCAGTGTTGCAGACAAGAGGGGTACCGGAGGAGAAACGAGTTGAGCTAGAGGATAAAGCCAGAGCGACCATTACACAGATTATTGCTGCTTCATCTGTCGGGTTGTATTTTGCCTTCCGCAACATCCGGGCAACAGAGCGAAACGTAGACCTAGCAGAGCGGAGGCTTCATAGTGAGAGATTCACCGAGGCTACCAGGCTGTTATCAAGCGGTGATGTGTTTACTCAAATTGCAGGGGTGTACGCGATAGGTCAACTGGCAGAAGTTTCAAGGGATTTTTATGGGCAAAGCCTCAACATTCTCCTTGCCTACCTCCGCCACTGTTCCCATCTAGAGTCTGATTCGCTTAATACCCTGAGGGAAACTGATATTAGGGCGGTTAGTCCTATTTTTCCTGAACCAGAGGCAGAGGCAGCTATACAGATATTAGGTGTCCTATGGTCACAACGGGAAGCACTAAATTTTACAGAGTCATCCCTGATTCAAGGGAGGCTTGATTTATCCCAACTACGGTTAGGGTCAACCCAATTTATTAGTTTCAATTTCAATCGGGCTAGTTTTGTTGGGTCAGTGTTAGCTGGTGCTGTAATTAAGCATAGTAAGTTTCTGAAAGCAGACTTTAAGGCAGCAATCTTATCTTGTGCTCAGGTAGAAGACACCGATTTTGAGGAAGCTGATTTTCTTTGTGCAGATTTCAGACGAGCTAACTTAGGTAATGCCAACGTCAAAGGGGCTAAATTTTTTCAAGCAAGACTACATGGTGCCTCACTGAAAGATGTTCAGGGGCTAGTCAACGAGCAGATAGCCCACGCTGACGGTGATGCCAACACGATTCTCCCAGATGGTGTGGAGAGACCTGCTCATTGGAGTCTAGAGCCAGTTGATTACTATGATTTAGACTACCGGATGGGCAAAGATACTCAAGACTTTGATGGGCAAAATCCCTTCCAATCTCCGAGTGCTCCCTCGAAAGGCTTTATTTCTTGGTCAAAATAGCTTCCACATACGCTTGGGCTGACATCTGGGCCCATCTTGTCCGCTGAGGGTTGATAGGCATCCAGGGCTTATGCTCTGGGTCTAGCCGCATCGTGACTTCTTCAACCTTTCTCGCATGGGTGATGGAACCTTGAAATAGTGCCCCATCCCTGCCTCCCAATTGACATAACCGTGCCTTCAACACCCTATCGCCACCAAACCGGGCTACCAGGTACTCTAGATGCACCTCTTCCCCTGTGCTAATGACAGGTTCGACTGGTCGGGCGAAAGACCTTTCCTTCTGTTTAGGTGCCAATGGTGCCGGAGTTGGGGGCGGGGTGAGTTTAGGTTGGGGGCGAGAGCGTTTGGGGTTGAGATGGATTTGGATAGCGGCATCTAGGAATAGCCAACTTAGGGGTACCCCCTTTTGCCGTGCGATGGCTTCAAATTGCGCCTTAAGTTCTGTCGAGAGAGATACTTTCACCTTTACCTTCCTGGGCCCCACTGCTGTCTCCATTTAGTCCAAAATTCAGTCCAACCTTCGGGGCCCCATGAATCAATCTAGTAATCAACCGAAGTCTTTTCAAAAAAGTTGGCAGGAACACTAGCAAAGCTGAAATAGTTCTGTTATATTCAGTAATCGTGCCCCAGGCGCGGACAACGGGCGATTAACTCAGCGGTAGAGTATCTGCCTTACAAGCAGAGAGTCACTGGTTCGAATCCAGTATTGCCCATTTTTATTTGTCTAACGATGCCAGATGCGGATGGTTTTATCGCTACTGCCACTGATGAGCGATCGCCCATCTGCCATAAACGCAACGGCTGTCACCGGAGCGGTATGCTCCGTCAACGTGGCTAACAGGGTTTTGTCGATATGCCAGAGTTTGATCGTGTGGTCATCACTACCACTGGCAATGTGCTGACCATCCGGGCTGAATGCCACTGCCTGAATGGTGCCCGTATGTCCGGCAAACGCCCCTACCGGGCTACCCGTTACCAGCGAGTAATCATCCCAGAGTTTGATCTGGCAATTGCTATCCCCGGTGATGAAATGGCGGTTGTTGCTACTCATGGCAGCAGCAAAGACAGTGGTATTGCTGGTCAGTTTGCGTAACAGTTCACCCGTGCGTAACTGATGCAGTTTAATGGTCGAGTCCTCACCACCGCTCAAAATCATCCGGCCATCGGCACTGAGCGCAACGGCCCAAATGGGTGCGGCATGTTCATCTAGCACATAGAGTAGCTTGCCACTGCTCAGGTTCCAGATCCGCACAGTGCCATCCTGACTGCCGCTGACGAGCAGGTGACGATCAGGACTGATGGCGATCGCCCGTACAGCACCCGTATGTCCCGCCAGAGTACGGATGAATTCGCCCGTGCGAACGTGCCAGAGTTTAATTGTCTGATCGTCACTGCCGCTAACCAGTAATTGCCCATCGGTACTGATGGCGATCGTATGGACAGGTCCACTATGTCCCGTGAGGGTAGTCAGGAGTTTGGCAGTACG
Source organism: uncultured bacterium (assembly GCA_964524315.1). GTDB lineage: Bacteria > Cyanobacteriota > Cyanobacteriia > Leptolyngbyales > Leptolyngbyaceae > CAZGDE01. The sequence continues at coordinate 19,978 of CAZGDE010000044.1, read as the reverse complement.
CAGATTCCAGAGGTAAATATGTCCATCTGAACCACTGCTGGCAAGGACTTTGCCATCACGACTGATTGCTATTCCAGTGACACCTGCTCGATGTCCGTTGAGAACTTGTCCGCATCGCCAGGTTACAGGTGGATGGGCGGATGCTTTCGGGTGGGATGATGGGGGTGGCGGTGGGGGTGGTGTCGAACGACCTTTACCCCACCATTTACGGGCTTGCTGGGTAAATTCGCTGGCTAAATTATCGCCCTGAGATTGCCCCAGGCCCAGTTCCTTTGCTTTTTTCAGGTCGGCTTCTGCGCCTAACTCAAACCCTAATAGGGAATGGACGAATCCCCGATAACGATACGCTTCCGCATAGTGAGGATTGAGCCGAATTGCAGCGCTAAAGTCGTCTAATGCATCCTTGTACCGCCCTGCCTTCACATTTTCGGCACCTTGCTCATAAAGCTTTTCGGCACCCGACGGACGAGACGAAACCCCACTTGGACGGGATGATGGTGCTGACGGTGCTTTGGTAGGAGCCGTTGGTGTGGCACCGGGCTGGTAGTCTTTCAACCGCTGATACGCCAGATTGATATCTTTGAACCGTTCCTCTGCCTGTTGTTTCAGTTGCGGGTCATGGGCGAAGCGATCGGGATGCCAGGTCTTTGCCAGCATCCGGTATGCCTGTTTTACATCTGCCTGGGATGCTCCTGGTTGTAGCCCCAGAATTTCGTAGTACTGATTTAACTCAGCCATTCAACATGCCCGTTGGTTTCAACTGCTGGAAGGACTCATGCTTCAGGGTTCCCCAAAATGGGGTTGACCGTATCTACCCATCCATTAGTCTTCGCGTTGACCTGGAGTAAATCCAGGGATGTGGTATTTAATTCTGGCGCTTGCCGAAATACTCACCCTGCTGCTTCTAGATAGCTCCCTTTCTAAAAGATACGTTACGCCTTCAAAGTCCAGGTTGCCAACATTGGGTAGAAAGGAATTATGTCAAAAATTCCCACATCCAGTGGAGCGTCATCATGACCATCAATGTCTCCCAAACTTTAGAGAGTGTTAAACAGGTGATTGGTAACGTTGCCGGAAAAACGACGGATACGCTACATGGAGCCAGCAGTGTGATGACGCAAACGGCTGAGAGAAGTAAACTGGCACTGGATGGTACGTTCCAAAAGGCTGAGCAGTTGGGCGGCAGTATCACGAATGGTATGCAGGATGCCATGGTGACTTCATTGCAACAATGGCTGGCTCAACATCCCATCTTTGCCTGGGTCGTTGCCCAACCGTTGTGGGCGATCGCCCTGCTCTGTCTGAGTCTCTTCCTGGGGTGGAGTTTACTGGGGGCACTCGTGCGCGTTACCCAAAATGTCTGGTTACTGATTCTGCAAGCTCCGTGGAAACTGGTGCAATGGTTGTTTGGTGGGATCTGGCAATGGTTCAACCGTCCGGATGCCAATCCTGTACCTCGGTTTGAGCCGCCTGCCCCGCTTCATCCACGACTGGCAGAAATCCTCGATCGCCTGGATACCCTACGTCAGGAGCAGGATGCATTAATGCAGGAGATGCAGGCAATCCTGTTGTCAAAAACTCAGGGATAAACCATTAGGGAATTGTTTCAAAGCTGTAAGGGCAGGTTTAGCAACAGAACTATTGGCTAACCCCAAGGACTCTGGCAAAACCTGCCCCGACGCGGGTGTTTTCTTTTGGAAATCGCCTCTTTTGGAAATCGCCGTAGAGGCGAACAACCGTTCGCCCCTACACGAAATTACACCCTAATTAATCTGCAATCCTAAGGAAATTTAGAACATTGGCATGACGCAACTAGGGAATGGCGGCAGTCTCGTTACAGGTGAGGGTGAGATCTGTTTCGGGATTAATGACCACCACTTCACCGACCGTACCGCGATCGATGGCACCACCCACTGTTGCAGCGGTTGCTGCACCCGTAACGACTTCCTTCGCCGTAATGGTGCGATCGCCCGTTACACCAGTGATGCCTGCCGTAATTGCCGCGCCGATTGCTGCATCGCGGATGGCCTCACCCACATTGCGTCCCTGGTTCGCGACAACTGCCCCAGCCACACTACCGCCCAGGAGGACGTTACCATTACCGATTTGGCGATCGCCGGTCAAGCCGTCAACCAGAGCTGCCGCACTGGCTCCTAAGGCGACACTACCCAGGATTCTTCCCAGCCGGGGGTCACGGGTATTGTATTTGGTTTGGACAACGGTTGAAGTAGCACTCAGGGCATACTGGCGACCATTCACAACAACCGTTCGGGCGACAAATTGGGAACCGCCGTTGACAGGTACCAACTGCCCGATCACCTGACTACCCGCCGGAATTGCCACTACTCCCTGGGAGTTACGGACGTCGCTGGCAACGGTCAGGGTCAGATCAACGGTTTCGTTGGGTGCCACCACAACGTTGTCAGCCGCCGTGTAGTTAACAGGAATCGTTGTTCCGGCAGGAATTTGTCCCCGTTGGGTGACGACGGGTGCCCCTCCCACCACATACTGACCAGGAATGACGGAGGCAATCTGGCCGGTGCCAGCCAGCGATTGACACAGGAAGGCAGACACTTCTGCCCGACTCGCCAACTGGTTGGGATTTAAGTAGCGCACATCAGGATAGTTCACGACCAGCTTACGCTCGGTTGCAGCGGCAATGCCAGTTTGGGCATAGCCGGGAATGGCAGACGCATCGGCGTAGTAACCCAGAGTGGCATCAATAGCCTGGGCGGGAGTATAGTTCAGGCCACTGGCGAGGGAAACGAGTACCTGGGCACGGGGAATATTTTGAGAAGGGTTGAAGACATTACCTGGATAGCCAGAGAGGAAACCCGTTTGGGAGGCATAGGAAATGGAATTGTATGCCCAAAAACTGGATGATACATCAACAAATTGAGTGGCTGAGCGCACACGGGGCGAGTTAGGAAATGCTTTACCCACCATTGAGGCAAATTCAGCACGGGTAACGGGATTGTTGGGGCGGAATGTGCCGTCAGGGTAACCGCTAATAATGCCTCTCTGGGTCAGTTCTACAATGCAGGTTTGCGCCCAGTTACCCTGCACGTCCGAAAAGGTGGTTTGGGCCAGACCGGGTGCGGGTGTTGCCAGAGGTACCAGCGAAGTGGTGGTAATACCAATGGCTGCCATTAAAGCGGAATTCTTTTTCAGGTCAAACTTTTTCAGGTTAAATTTCTTCAGGTCAGACATGATCATCGCTCTCTACACAACTTCCTATAACGAAGACTGTGGAGCGAAAGTGTTCCTGATCTGATTAAAAGGTTGGTGGAGGATGTTAGTTTGCGAAGAAATCATCAAGATTTCTCCGGTTAGGAAACCTTTTATAGAAAACACTGACCACCAGCTATTGATCTGATGCTTAAGCATAAATTTCTGATAGAACCTAATGCAGTTTCAGGAAACTTGTTGGGCCTCAATCTGCTTTGCCCTTACCCTCAATCCCTCTCCCCCCGGCGAAGGACTTTGATGCTCGCTCCCTAACCTTTTGGAAGAAGGGTTGGGGCTGAGGGTGGCATGATTGCTGGCACAACAAGTCCTCTAAATATGCACTAACAATATTTTTGAAAATAAAATTTATTGCCTGCCGCTCGATGAAAATACTTTATCGTCAGGATTTCACGACGATTTGATTTACGATCGCACCAGATAACGTTCCCCTACCCCGGCATCCCGCTTGCAGAGCTACTGTGTACACAAACCATCAAATCTGGTTGTAGGAGCGTTCGGTTGAACGCCCAATGCAGCAGATAGTGGTGTGCCATTTGTTTATTTCCAAATGTGTGTACGCAACAGTCTTGCAAAGGGGAACAGGAAAGAAGCAACACAGTAACCGATTTCCCGTGGCATATTACCAGCAGCAACCCAATGCCTTTTCAGTTAACTACCTCAATGATCTACGGGGTGAAATTCTGGCGTGTCCTTATTTCGCCGTTAATAATTTGAACCGAGATTTTGTCGGTACGAAGGGATTTTCGGTCGTATTTCAGCGATCGCACCTACCGGAAGTCGAACGCCAATTTCCCTTTTTCAAACCCTATTTAGAACAGGCATTGGATGCAAGCTGTAATGCGTTTTATCTCAATCCTCTCCTGTTAAAGCAGGGTTCCCGCGTTGACCCCCATATTGATCGCTCGTTGCGCTCCTATTGCAAGACGATCGCCCCACCGTTGCTAGTCAGTGTGCTTTATGTACAAGTGCCGTCAGACTTGCGTGGCGGTGAACTCATCCTGCGAAACCACAAACAACAGGTTGGTGCAATTACTCCTAAACCAAATACGTTGGTTCGCTTTCAGGGAGATTTGACCCATTCGATTAATGCGGTTCAGGTGGTGGGCGATCGACTCAGTTTGGTCTGTGAACAATACAGTTTGGATGACATAGAACTGCGAGACATTCCCGAATTCACTATTGAATCCAGGGCAGCAAAATCTGCCAAATCAAAGCGGTGATGCAAGTAGTCCTGCCAGGTAAGATAGCGGCTGATGACTTTGGTTTTGCTATGACTCAAGTTTTGCTATGACTCAAGAATGTGCATTTGTGACAGGTGGAACTGGATTTGTCGGTGCTAACCTCATCCGGTTACTGCTGCAAGAAGGCTATGCGGTGAAAGCCCTGGTGCGATCGGGTAGTTCCCTCGCCAACCTGCAAGGCTTAGACGTTGAAATTGTCACCAGTGACCTGACTGCCCCCGACCTGGCGCAACAAATGAATGGATGTCGCTGGCTGTTCCATGTGGCGGCTCACTATTCTCTGTGGCAAAGGGACAAAGAACTGCTGTACCAAAATAATGTGATGGGTACTCGTAACGTTCTGGCAGCCGCCCAACGGGCAGGGATTGAACGTACCGTTTACACCAGTTCCGTGGCGGCGATCGGGGTGAAGGTGGGTGGTATTGCTGACGAAACCTACCAGAGTCCACCGGAGAAGCTCATTGGGCACTACAAACAATCGAAGTACTGGGCCGAGCAGGAGGCAGTGAAAGCGGTGCAGTCGGGGCAGGATATTGTCATTGTCAATCCCAGTA